>NZ_JAMYQV010000020.1:0-127338 GCF_040321065.1 Mesorhizobium sp. M0563 | reverse complement strand
CCGCTAAACACGGGGGCTGCGCGGCGGACACGCCGACGTCACAGCTACTGCCACGCCATTTTTGCAGAACTTGACGCACACAACTCATCGGCCAGCCGGGACTCGGCTATCCTGCACGGTGCAATCGCATCTTTACTCGGGGCAGCGAGCCGTTTGTATTGGCCAGATGGGTTCTGACGCGATTTGCCCATCCTGTTTCCGATGAGATTGTGACAGGACGAAATCAGGCGTGCCGGTCTGTCATACACTGGCGGGCATATGGCATGCTGGCCTTTGGTGGTCGATGGCGGGAAGGGCCGGAAACGTGCCAATCACCTACGCGTTGGCCAACCGGGACTCGGCTATCCTGCACGGTACAATCGCATCTTTGCCCACCAGCTCGTTTTTCGGGTTCGCAGGGGATACCCCGCATTTCTGTGGAGCGGATGGAGGGGGCATTTCTCTCGCAAAATGTTCGCGAAAAATGGGCTCTATGCAACAGTCGTTGCAAGAGATGTCGCCGTCGCTTGATTCAAAATGCGGCGTTTCGCCGTAATGGTCATCTGTTGTTGGATCGGCGGGCAAGCCGTACGCCAGGCCCGCTGCCATTCTCTGGGATGAATTCGACGCCGGCGGCCTCGAGGGCACTGCGTATTGCATCAAGGTTGTTCCGATGTGGAATGCGCGCCCCGCGTTCGAAATCAACGATGGTTGCTCTGGAGACGCCGGCAGCGACCGCAAGTTCGCCCTGGCTCCAACCGAGCATCGCCCTGGCCCCCCTACATTGTTCCACGGAAATTAGGCTCATCGGCTGAGGTCAGTCTTTTTGGTTGACTTTCGCCCGGGAAATCAGGCTAAATGGAAGACGCTAGACAAACACAAACGCTAGAACGGCTGAGCAGGTGTTGCTGCACCTGCCCAGCCTGACCACAACCCAAGCTTCTGAGGAGCTCGGATCATGGCTGATTCCGACAATATCACGCCGCCGCCCCACGTCACCCGCAGACGAGTACTTGCAGGAACAATGGTGGCTAGCACCGCATGGGCCCTTGAAGGTAGCGCATCCGCAGGCGACGGCGGAAGGACGAATCTGCGTTCTGACCCTACGTTGGGTCTATGGCAGAAATGGCGGGAAGCTCACAAGCTCACCGAGCGGCTTTGCCGCAGACAGCAGCGCTTGGAAACGCAACTCATTGAGAGCGTCGGCTTTCCCTGCGTGACCGTCCGCCTAGCCAAGGGTGAGGAGGTGACGGTCCATTCTATCGAGGCGCTCAAGGATATACTTGGCAAAGAGCCATATACAGCGGCTCTTCGCAAGAAGGCCGAAGCCGCTTTAGCGGCACATCAGGCACGCTGGAATGCGGCTGCCGAGGAAACCGGTTACGCCGCAGCGCTGATGGCGGAACGCCAGGCTGGAGAGCGGGTGCAGGATCTGCTGCAAACATTCTCAAGGACTGCCGCCACGACTCTCGCCGGTGTTGCAGTCAAGCTCGATGTCGTGTTGCGCGAGGGCGAAAGCGAGGAGGAGTGCTCCGAATTCCCCTGGCCGCAAATCCGCTCGGCGCTCAGCGATCTGGTGCACATCTCCGAAGACGTCGGTGCTGATGGGTGCGGCGTCGAGGTAGTCGGCATGACTAAGCCGAAAATCTCCGCCATGTCCGATGACCGCCAATTAGGACGAGGTTGAACTGCCCGCCGCTTATAGCGATCTTGTCGCCTATGCTGAATTGCTCGTGCGAGACCGGAGAGACCGGCGCTGGTCTGGCAAAGCTGATAGCGCCGATACTGGCAAGGTACTCGCAGTGATAATCCCGAAGGGCGCTCACCAATGGTCCAGCTGCGTTTTCTCGCTCACCTTAGGGCCCGCCTGCTAGCTCCTTGGGGAAGCACAGGCCAAAACTAAGCATCCCACTTGGAATTCCGGTGCTTGAACAAAGACGGAACGGCGGACCGGCTCCAGCAGAAGGTCCGCCGTTCCGGGGCGTTCAGATCACAAGAAACGAACCTGCTGCAAGCGACAGACCTGGAGAGAGAGTGGCGAACTGTATTTGAGATGCGCCGCCGATCCCGTCGCTGTCGAAAGAGAGCGCCCCGGTTGAGCTGTTGTAGATTATATGGTCGGAGCTGTCATGCGCGGCCGTGCCAGCAAAGAAAGCATCGGATGAAAGGCCACCCGATTTAAGCCCGGCAAAAACGGCGTCGTCGAGTTGGATCTTGTCCTGGAGCTTGTCGAAGTCGGTGATCCTGTCGATATTGCCGGCTCCAAGAGCGCTGTTGAACACGAAAGCATCATTGCCTCCGTTACCGGTCAAGATGTCGGCACCGCCGCCTCCGTTGATGATATTAGCGCCAGCATTGCCCTGGATGGTCTGGGCAAAGGTGTTGCCCGTCAGGTTGATTGCAGACGTACCGGACGGAGTGGTGGTGGCGAGAAGCTCGATCTGTGAACTGGCCGAAAGCGCATGGCTCACCGCAGCGAACACCCTGTCGGTACCGCCACCTGCCGCCTCGTTTACCTTGTCACCGGCGTTGTCGACATAATAGGTATCATTGCCGCCATAGCCGACCATCTTGTCGGCGCCACCACCGCCGTTGATGACGTTTGCGCCAGCATTGCCAAAGATGGCTTGGCCGAACGCGTTGCCGGTTAGGTTTATTGCTGTCGTGAGCGTCGGATTGTTGGTGGCGAGGAGCTCAACCTCTGAGCCGGCCGAAAGGGCATGGCTGACAGCAGCGTAAACCCTGTCAACCCCACCGCTCACCGCTTCGACTACCTTGTCGCCGGCGTTGTCGATGTGGTACGTGTCGTTACCGCCATAGCCGGTCATGGTGTCGGCGCCGCCGCCGCCCCTAATGTAATTGGCGCCGGCATTGCCCTGGATGGTCTGGCTGAACTCGTTGCCTGTGAGGTTGATCGCCGTGGTGCCGGACGGATTGCTGGTGGCAAGAAGCTCAATCTCCGAGCCGGCCGCAAGGGTATGACTTACGGAGGCGAGTGCTTTGTCGGCACCGCCGCCGGCCGCCTCAATCTCCTTGTCGCGGATGTCGTCGACATAATAGGTGTCATTGCCGCTATAGCCGATCATCGTGTGGCCGCCGGCCCCGTGAAACACATCGTCGCCGCTGGTGCCATACAAGGTGTCGCTTGTGTCGACGGGAGGTGGAGTGGTCCCCGTCGTCGCAAGGTTGTGTTCCCGGAAAACGGCCTGCAGTTCCGAAGAGCTCTCCAACGCTGTGTCGCCTCGCTGCGAACCCCAGGCGTATGCGTAGTCGAAGGCGGGTGACGGAACCAGCTTGGCCCAGTGTTCCATCATGGTTTCCATCTGGGCGGCGGTGGGCACCACATATTTGCCACCCATGTCGGTGTTATACTCGCCACCTCCAAACGCCTGGTAGCCCGGAACGATCTGGCTCGTCGGGATGCCCGATGCCTGAGCGGCGGCGACGAATTTATCGATCATGTTGTAGTCGACCGGGCCATCCGTGCGGACGGGATAGACATCTATGCCGTAGTAATCGATACCCGTATTGGCGGGATTGTACGTGCCCCTAAAATCCGGATTCGCCGACGTCCCTAAGCTCATCATTGTGATGTAGGTCTTGGCGCCTGGAAAATGCTCATGAATCCAGTCGGATTCTGCCTTCAGATTTGCGGCAGAGGCGTAGGTACCCCATTGGCCGGTGGGATCCGGCTCGTCAACCAGGAAGAACCCAAATACGTTCGGATTGCCGAGGAAAGGAGTAACCTTGTCGATAAAGGATTGGGTTACTCCGTTGGCCTCGTCGAGGTAGACCAAGCCTTTCATGCCCTCCGGCAGCTCGTTCACCTGGTCAACATATTGCACGCTAGCCAGATTGAATCCGGCTTTTGCAATGTCCGTGCCGGATCCGCCCGACGTGTAATGGAGAGTCGCCATCCATAATCCCTCATTTTGATTCGATAGCGCCCCGCGAATGACTGCCTACTAGAAGGTGTATATTAGCGCCAAATCACATACCTGCACGCCCTGATAGAATGGTTGATCGGTGACAGGATTTCGAGGTTGAGGCGAAAAATATACTTTACAAGGTCGACGATAGCGATGAAGAGTCAAATTTAACTGCGGGAGGATTTTAATGATTGGCTCAAAAGTTATCTATGATTTTTTACGAGACACTAAATGCACTGCTACGTCAGAATAATTCGTTTAATACAATCCAAAAGTTATTTTATAATTTTGGATTTGTTTGATGAATAGATATCCGTTGTACGTAAAATTGTGATAGTTGTTGTTATAAGGCGAAGATAAATGAAAAAAACGGGTGCTTTGATTGGTGGAGCGTGAGAAGATATCAATTTGAATGCCAAAGAGCGTGCAGTAACACCCCCATTTTATTCAATATGAATTTTCCTGCCGGTCAATTGAGTCGAGCTTAAACTAGGAGTCTTGCCTGACCACGTTCTCTGCCGGCGACGCCATTTTCTTGTGGACAGGTAACCGCAAGTGGCAGCCCGCGACCAAGTTGTCCGCACTAAGATTGCAACTCGGCAAACTGAAATGCGGTTCAATCAGAATCCAGCAACACCCAGGTGACCATGGGAACGATCCCGGACTGCAGACGTGCCGGTTTGGGCCGAGATGGTAGGGACTCGGAACGCCAGAGAGTTGGGCCATGTGCCTCTTGTGTCTCGACGGATTCCTTGGTCGGAATTCTCCCAGGCATCCCGGCGCTTGGCACGTCGTCCCTCAATGGCTGCGCCGCCTTCTATATCTTACGGGTCTTTTCGCTACCTGGTAGTAGCGCCTGTCGAAAGAGACGAGCGCGCGACGGCGCGTCGAGCAACTCCGGCCCGATGAAGACGGGTAGGCCTTTCCTGCAGGCCTTGCGCAGCACTCGAATCTCGCTGCAAAAAGTCACCGCGGCAACCAACGGCAACCAACATCCGTTCGGCGCTTGAGATATGTCTACCGGAACAGATTGGCGCCGTTCAGAGGATGTCCCTCAAGCCACTCGTCGAACAAGCGAATTTGCACAGCTAATGGCTGCCAGCGCGCACCAGATGCCAACACAATCAGCTGCCCAATCAAATCCATCAAGATCTCGCCCTATTAAGGTCGTACCCTGAAGGATTTCAATCGCAGCACCAACCAGAGCGAGGAAGACCATCAAACTCATTTTGCGTTCCGGCCAACCCAGGCTGCCAACAAGCATCAGCGCCGCGAAAGCGACACCGTGATTAAGCTTGTCATAGTGGAAGCCTATGCCGAAGCCGAGCTCCTTGAGACGGAAAACTGGCAGAAGTGCAAGCACGAGAACGGCAAGCAGCGTAACGAAGAAGGCTGCTCTTTCGGCAATTGAGTGTAATCTCATTCTGCTCCTACGATGTTGTTTGCGGGCCGGGCGTTGCCACCCAAGGCTCGGCTCCGAGATCGACATCGGCTCCCGCATGGTGCGAGGCGAGGCTATTGCTTCCCCCTCACGATCGCATCCGATTTGTCCAAAATCAACTGAGCTACATATTGAGCCGCCACATTCGTAATAAAAACTTGCGATACGTTAAACGCTGTCTATCTCTCGCGCGAAAATTGTCGTGCCCCTATGGAGCGGAGAACTCCAACGGGCACGTGCATTCGGAGTCGTCAGGAGCGGACCGAGAGAAATTGGCTGGGGCGCCAGGATTCGAACCTGGGAATGTCGGTACCAAAAACCGATGCCTTACCACTTGGCGACGCCCCATCAGCCGGGAACGTGCCCCAGCGCGCGGGCTTATAAGACGAGCGGGGGGAAAGCTCAACGGCGAAGATACAAAATGTCGTAAGCAGAAATTGTCCGGACTAGGTAGCACGTGAGCTGTCCGTTTTCTTGCCAGTCCTTGGAGGCTGGGGATCAAACGGACAGCATGGCTACAGGATCGGAGAATGTTCGCGACGCTTGAGCCGCTGGAATGGCGGCGATCTTTCGATGATCGAGGCAGGTGAGTTGCTGGGCCTCTCGGAGCGGTAGGATGGACAATTGGACCGCCTACAGCCCGGAACCATGAGATCACTTTAAGGATAGTGCCGCCCTGTCCCGGCGTTCCGCCCATCGCTGCCATAATCGAATTTTCCGGTCAGTTCTGTCTGTTTGTTCTCGTTATGTGCTGTGGCGGGTACGCCCGAGACACCGGTCTTTCTGGGCATCAGTATCGCTTAATCGATTGTAGAGGACCGCCGGCTTGGTCGACGCCTTGCCTTTCGCACTGCACCATCATATCGCTCGATTTGCCAGTACTTCCAGCTCCTGCAAACCGGGGATTAAGCATGACCAAGTGGGTCTACACCTTTGGCGACGGCGCCGCGGAAGGCCGTGCCGGCGACCGCAATCTGCTCGGCGGCAAGGGCGCCAACCTCGCCGAAATGTGCAGCCTGGGCCTGCCGGTGCCACCGGGCTTCACCATCACCACCGAGGTCTGCAACGCCTATTACGCCAATGGCCACACCTATCCGGCCTCGCTGGAAGCGGATGTTGCGGTCGCGCTTGACCACATCGGCCGGCTGACCGGGCGCCGCTTCGGCGATCCCTCGAAACTGCTTTTGGTGTCGGTGCGCTCCGGCGCCCGCGCTTCCATGCCCGGCATGATGGACACCGTGCTCAATCTCGGCCTGAACGATGAGACGGTCGAAGCACTGGCCGCCGATTCAGGCGATCCGCGCTTTGCCTATGACAGCTACCGCCGTTTCATCCAGATGTATTCCGATGTCGTCATGGGGCTCGACCATGAGGTGTTCGAGGAAATCCTCGAAGACCAGAAGGGCGGGCTTGGCCATGAGCTCGACACCGAGCTGACAGCCATCGAATGGCAAGGCGTGATTGCGCTCTATAAGGCGAAGGTCGAGGAGGAGCTCGGCAAGCCGTTTCCGCAGGATCCGCACGAGCAGCTTTGGGGCGCCATCGGCGCGGTGTTTTCCAGCTGGATGAACAACCGCGCGATCACCTATCGGCGCCTGCACGACATTCCCGAAAGCTGGGGCACTGCGGTCAATGTCCAGGCCATGGTCTTCGGCAATATGGGCGATACCTCGGCCACCGGCGTTGCCTTCACGCGCAATCCGTCGACCGGCGAAAAGCAGCTCTATGGCGAGTTCCTGGTCAATGCGCAGGGCGAGGATGTCGTTGCCGGCATCCGCACGCCGCAAAACATCACCGAGGCGGCGCGCATTGCGGCCGGCTCCGACAAGCCGTCGCTGCAGAAACTGATGCCGGACGCCTTCCAGGCTTTCGTCAGTATCTCCGACCGCCTGGAAAAGCACTACCGCGACATGCAGGATCTCGAATTTACCATCGAGCGCGGCAAATTGTGGATGCTGCAGACCAGGTCCGGCAAGCGCACCGCCAAAGCGGCGCTGAAGATTGCCGTCGACATGGCCAGGGATGGACTGATTTCGAAAGAAGAGGCCGTCGCCCGCATCGATCCGGCCTCGCTCGACCAGTTGCTGCATCCCACAATCGATCCAAAAGCGGCGCGCGACATTATCGGCGTCGGCCTGCCGGCCTCGCCGGGCGCTGCCACCGGCGAGATCGTGTTTTCATCGAACGACGCCGAGGAGGCCAAGACGCAAGGCCGCAAGGCGATCCTGGTGCGCATCGAGACCAGCCCCGAAGACATCCATGGCATGCACGCGGCCGAAGGCATCCTGACGACGCGCGGCGGCATGACCAGCCATGCCGCCGTGGTGGCGCGGGGCATGGGCAAGCCTTGCGTTTCGGGCGCCGGCTCGCTGCGCGTCGACTACAAGGCCGGCACGCTGATGGCGATGGGCGCGACCTTCCGCAAGGGCGATATCATCACGATCGACGGCGGCAACGGCCAAGTACTGAAGGGTGCCGTACCGATGCTGCAGCCTGAACTCTCGGGCGATTTCGCCGCCATCATGGAATGGGCCGACGGCGCGCGCCGCATGAAGGTGCGCACCAACGCCGAGACGCCGCTCGATGCCCGCATGGCGCGGTCCTTCGGCGCCGAAGGAATCGGGCTTTGCCGCACCGAGCACATGTTCTTCGACGGCGACCGCATCGTTGCCATGCGCGAGATGATCCTGGCCGATACGGAAAAGGACCGACGAACGGCGCTGGCCAAGCTGTTGCCGATGCAGCGCTCGGATTTCCTCGAACTGTTCGAGATCATGGCCGGCCTGCCGGTAACGATCCGCCTGCTCGATCCGCCGCTGCATGAATTCCTGCCAAAAACGGAGGAGGAGGTGGCCGAGGTCGCCGCCGCCATGAACGTATCGCCGGACAAGCTCCGGCGGCGCACCGAAGCGCTGCACGAGTTCAATCCGATGCTCGGCCATCGCGGCTGCCGGCTTGCCGTCTCCTATCCCGAAATCGCCGAGATGCAGGCGCGCGCCATTTTCGAGGCGGCCGTCGAGGCCGGCAGGAAGGCCAGCGCGCTGGTGGTGCCGGAGATCATGGTACCGCTGGTCGGACTGGTGAAGGAGCTCGACTTCGTCAAGGCGCGCATCGATGCCGTCGCCAAAAGCGTCATGCAGGAAACCGGCGTCAAGATCGATTACCTCACCGGCACGATGATCGAACTGCCGCGCGCCGCGATCCGCGCTCACGTCATAGCCGAGGCGGCCGAATTCTTCTCCTTCGGCACCAACGATTTGACCCAGACCACCTTCGGCATCTCGCGCGACGACGCGGCCTCGTTCCTCGAGACCTACCGGCAAAAAGGTATCATCGAGCAGGATCCGTTCGTGTCGCTCGACATAGAGGGCGTCGGCGAGCTGGTGCGGATGGCGGCCGAGAAGGGCAGGGCGACGCGGCCCGACATCAAGCTCGGCATTTGCGGCGAACATGGCGGCGACCCGGCCTCGATCCATTTCTGCGAGAAGGTCGGCCTCGACTACGTCTCGTGCTCGCCTTACCGGGTGCCGATCGCCAGGCTGGCCGCCGCGCAAGCGGCGGTGCAGGCTGCGAAGGAGGGTCGCGGATAGGAACCGCGCGATCCTTTTCACGTACGGTTAAGGACGTGGAGCACGCATTGTGACCTCTCGCTTGCCAAAGGTCAGGCCCGCGGTCAAATTGCCGCTGCCGACGCTTTTGCAGGGGCATCGTCCCGATTTCCGCCTTGATGCCGGTCTTGGGGTCGCCGCTTCAACTTTGATCTGGCCGACCCGGAAACAATCAATGCGCCTGTTCCAAAAGCATTTTTGCGCAGTTGCGATATCGCTGTGGGCTGTTTCGCCTGGCAACGCCCAGTTGCTCGTCGAACCGACGCTGCACATCAAGCCCGACGCAGGCAGCGGCCGCGTCGCGCTGACGCTCGATGCCTGCGGTGGAAAGACCGACACACGGATTCTCTCGGCGCTGGTGGAAAACAAGATTCCCGCCACCATTTTCGTCACCGGCATCTGGCTGAAGCACAACGCCGCCGCCGTCGAGATCATGCGGGCGCATCCCGACCTGTTTGAATTGGAAAACCATGGCGGCCGCCACGTCCCGGCCGTCGACACGCCGCAAAAGATCTACGGCATTCGCAGCGCCGGCAGCCCGCAGGCCGTGCTGGCCGAGGTCGAATCCGGTGCCGCCGCTCTCGCCGTGACCGGCGAGCCGGCGCCGAAATGGTTTCGCGGCGCGACCGCCGAATACAGCCCGTCGGCAATCGCGATGATACGCAAGCTTGGCTTCAAGATCGCCGGCTTCTCGATCAACGGCGACGGCGGCTCATTGCTCGGTGCAAAAGAGACCGCCCGGCGCATCTCGGCAGCAAACGACGGCGATGTCATCATCGCTCACATCAACCAGCCGACCCATGCGGCCGGCGAAGGCGTAGTGCAGGGGCTTTTGGCGCTGAAGGCCAAGGGCCTCACCTTCGTCCGGCTCGATGATGCCGACGGTGTCGGCAATGAAGGCACCACCGACTGATCAGTCGGGCGTAGCCTCGATGGTCACCTTGCTTGGATAGAATGCGCCGTGATCGCGGATATCCGCCATCTCGTCGTAAGGCTGCTCATAGGCCCACATCGCATCCTTGCCTGCATCGGCGGCGGGCAGCACGCTCCAATAGCTGGCATCGCCCTTGTAGGGGCAATGGGTCGAGGGCTCGGTCTTGCCAAGCTGGTTGAAGTCGATGTCGTCGAACGGAATGTAGAAAACGGGGGGATAGGGCGATTCGGTCAGCACCTTGACCATTCTGGACGAGGCGATGACGACATCGCCGGCGCGCACCGTCACTGTGCCCTTATAAGGCTCAACGGGGATGATCTTGCCCGGATTGCGCTGAAAGCCGGGTGACGGGTTTGCGATCTGGTCCATGCGGATCTCCTTGCCTCAACCCCAAATGTGTCTGGCAAGCGCGTTATGCAAGACCTGCCTGCCGCGACGCCAAAGCGTCGCCCGCGGGGGCAAGTCTCACCTGTTTCTTCCGCTTTGCCGAAAACTCAGGCGGCGGCCTGGAATGCGTCCATCAGCCCGGCATAGGCGGCGGCAATGCCGGCCACCGGATTGGTGCTTTTCGAGGTGGTCTCGACCTTCAGCGCACCACCGCTGGCAGGCAAGGTGAGCAGCAGGAACTGGCGACTGCCGCCATCGCCGACGCAGGCGGCAGCGACGTGCTGGCTTTCGCCCTCGTTCTCGACGCACATCTTGAACAAGAGCGTGCCGCCGACCGCTTCGAGGGCGCCACCGACGACCTCGACGAATTCATCTTCGGAAATGGTTTTGGCGTCGGGCACCAGATCGGGCTGCGCGCCATCGGCCGCCACCAGATCGGTCAGACTTTCGGCAAGCGTATTTTCGAGGGCTTTGTCGTCGAGCTGCGCGTCCATGCGAACCTCTTTCATTCGCCAATCGCGCCCCGCCTGTTAATCAACGTTAACGCCGAGCATGGCCGGATTGTGGCGAATTCGGCCTCGTTTGGCTCTATGCACCGCTTCAGCCCGGTTCTGGCTAGACAATCCGCCGATTCGTCCCACAATGGCGCAAAAAAATTACGGGAGGAGCACGATGCTCGGGCTGATGCAGGAATGGCCGCTGCTTTGCCACAAGCTGATCGACAACGCCGAGCGGCAGCACGGCAGCCGCGAGATCGTGTCGCGTTCGATCGAGGGGCCGATCGTGCGCAGCACATACGCCGAAATCCATGATCGTGCCCTGAAGGTCGCCGAGCGGCTAGAGCGTGACGGTTTCAGGCTTGGCGACCGCCTCGCGACCCTGGCCTGGAACACCGCGCGCCACATCGAGGCGTGGTACGGCATCATGGGTGTCGGCGCGATCTATCACACGCTCAACCCGCGGCTCTTTCCCGAGCAGATCACCTGGATCATGAACAATGCCGAGGATAAGGCAATCTTCGTCGACCTGACCTTCCTGCCGCTGCTTGAAAAGATCGCCGGCGCGGTCAAGTCGCTGAAGCAGGTTATCGTGCTGACCGACAAGGTGCATTTACCCGAGACTGCGCTGCCCAATGTCGTTGCCTATGAAGAATGGCTTGCTCAAGCCGACGGCAACTTCGCCTGGAAGACAGTCGATGAAAACACCGCTGCCGGCATGTGCTACACCTCGGGCACGACGGGCGACCCGAAAGGCGTCCTCTACAGCCATCGTTCGAACGTGCTGCACGCCATGATCGAAGCGATGCCCGACGCCATGGGCCTGTCGTCGCGCGATACCATATTGCCGGTCGTGCCGATGTTTCACGCCAATGCCTGGGGCCTTGCCCAGAGCGCGCCGATGATTGGCGCCAAGCTGGTCATGCCCGGCTGCAAGATGGATGGCGCTTCGATCTACGAGCTGCTCGACACCGAGAAGGTGACCTTCAGCGCCGCCGTGCCGACGGTGTGGATGATGCTTCTCCAGCATCTGGAAGAGACCGGCAAGAAACTACCCTATCTGCAGAAAGTCGTCATCGGAGGCGCGTCCTGTCCACGCGCGATCACGACGAAGTTCCAGGACAATTACGATGTCCAGGTCGTCCACGCCTGGGGCATGACCGAGATGTCGCCGGTCGGCACGCTGTGCACCCTGAAGCCGGACTATGCCGGGCTGAAGGGTGACGCCCGCCTCGCCGTCCAGCAGAAGCAGGGCTTTACGCCGTTCGGCATCGAAATGAAGGTGACGGACGACGCCGGCAACGAACTGCCATGGGACGGCAAGACCTTCGGTCGGCTCAAGGTCCGCGGGCCGGCCGTCGCGCGCGCCTATTATGGCGGCATCGGATCCGAACAGTTCGATCAAGACGGCTGGTTCGATACCGGTGACGTCGCGCATATCGACCCCGGAGGCTATATGCAGATCACCGACCGCGCCAAGGACGTCATCAAGTCGGGCGGCGAATGGATCTCGACCATCGAGCTCGAGAACCTCGCGGTCGGCCATCCCGATGTGGCGGAGGCCGCCGCCATCGGCATTCCGCATTCGAAATGGGGCGAGCGGCCTTTGCTCGTGGTCGTCCGCAAGCCGGGTAGGGAGCCGACCAAGACGGATATTCTCGCTTTCATGGACGGCAAGGTGGCGAAGTGGTGGATGCCGGACGACGTCGCTTTTGTCGGCGAAATCCCACACACCGCTGCCGGCAAGATCCAGAAGATTACCTTGCGCCAGCAGTTCCGGGATTATCACCTGCCGACGGATTGACCGGAGATGCGGCGTCTTTGCGCCTTCAAGCCGCCGCTGAAAGGCACTATGCCTTTGTTCGGGTTGGGGCAGCGCGGAAAACAATGACGGGAATTCCCGAGCGACAAACGTCGAGGGCCGCCGGTTGGTCGCGGCGTGCCGGCGCGTTTTCGGCAGTCCTGCTGCTGACCGCTCTCATCGGCCATCGCTATGACCTCGTCGAGACCCAAGCTTTCCTATGGGTGCTTGGCATTGTCGCCTTGCTGGCCGCGTTCGCGCTTTTGTTTGGCGGGTTTGCCTTCGCGCGATTGTGGAACTTCGGTGATCGTGGCGGCCAAGACCTGACCGCCGGCGCCTTGCTGGCGCTTCTGGTGCTCATCCCTTACGCTGTCGGGGCCTATTGGGCGGCGACCTATCCGCCGCTGCGCGACATCTCGACGGATTTCGACGACCCGCCGGCGCTCGATAGTTCTACCCGGACAAAGGATATGAACGAGCTTTTGCCGCCGACACTCGGCGAGCAGCGCCTGCAAATCGAAGCTTATCCGCTTGTTACCGGACGCAGCTACACCTTGCCTTTCGATCGCGTTCTGGAGGCGGTCAAAACTGTGCTCGATCGGCGCGGCTGGCAGCTCACGGCGCCGTTTCCCGACGCAGCAGGGCAAAGCGACGTGACGGTCGATGCGCTGGCCAAGAGCTTGCTGCTTGGTCTTCCCGCCGATGTCGCCATCCGCGTGACCGACGACGGCGATGCGGTCATCGTCGATATGCGCTCGGCCTCGCGTTACGGCCGCTACGACCTTGGCGACAATGCAGCGCGCATCACCGATTTCCTTGCCGAACTCGACCAGAAAGTCGCCGGCCAGGTGGGCGTGGCGCCGGCGGAATGAAATCCGAAGTGTGCTACGTTGCCGGCGAATAGATGCCGCCGATAGCCGGCGCGCCATCGGTGTGGACCAGGCCGCGCGCCACCAGGTCTTCCAGGTGGGCAAGCACCGACAGGCCGGCCGCGCTATGCAGGCGCGGGTCGGTGTCTCGATAGATCGCCTCCACCATGTCCTTGATTGTCCGGTCGCCGTTGTTGATCCGCTCCAGAATTGCGCGTTCGCGCATTTTGCGATGCGTTTTCAATCCGCGCATGAAGCTGCGCGGCTCGGTCACCGGCCCACCATGACCGGGCAGCAGCAGCCGGTCGTCACGTTCGATCAGCCGATCGAGCGATGTCATGTAGTCGGCCATCGCGCCATCCGGCGGCGCGACGATCGTGGTTGCCCACGCCATGACGTGATCGGCCGAGAAAAGGATGCCGGTTCCCTCCAGCGCGAAGGCCGCGTGATTGGCGGTATGGCCGGGCGTCAGCACCGTCCGGATCGCCCAGCCGTCGCCGTCGATCACCATATCGTCCGGCAGCGCGATATCAGGAACAAAGTCGGTGTCGGCGCTGGCATCGAGCGGATTGACCTCGCCGGTACGCAATGGCCGCGCCGGGCGATGCCGGCCCTCGGCCAGAACCGCCGCACCGGTATGCTGCTTCAGCCGCGCCGCCAGCGGCGAATGGTCGCGATGCGTGTGGCTGACGAAGATATGGCTGACCGGCCGGGTCCCGATCGCTTCGAGCAGTGTTCGAAGGTGCGCCTCGTCATCCGGACCGGGGTCGATCACCGCCAGCGTCTGGCACCCGACGATATAGCTGTTGGTTCCGTGAAAGGTGAACGGGCTGGGGTTCTTGGCGGTGATCCGAAGTACGTCGGGCGCAACGGTCACGCCCTTGCCATAGGCAGGATCGAAGCGTGTGTCGAATTTCAGCGCCATGCGAACGTCGCGACCTTTTTTGGGGGGAGGGCAAAACCGATTGCCGCATAGCACGGAAGCCAATATAGGAAAACGCAAGGCCGCGTACGGCGGCAATCCGGAACGGGGAAGACCATGGCTATTGCAACGACGATGCGTCCGCTCATTTCTCTCGCTTTGCCTGAAAAAGGCGCGGCCCGGCTGGCAGGACAGCTTTTGCTGGCGATCGCCGGAACTCTGCTGCTGATCTTGTCTGCCAAGACCAAGGTCATGCTCGGACCGGTCGATATCTCGATGCAGACGCTCGCCGTCTTCCTGATCGCTGCCTCCTTCGGCATGCGCCTCGGCGTCGCCACGCTACTTCTCTACATGGTCGAGGGCGCATTGGGCCTTCCGGTCTTCCAGAGCACGCCCGAAAAGGGCATTGGTATCGCTTACATGCTCGGTTCGACCGGCGGTTATCTAGCCGGCTTCGTCGTCATGGCGGCGATCGTCGGCTGGGCTGCGGACCGTGGCTGGGATCGCCATCCTATCAAGCTCTTCAATGCCATGCTGGTGGCCGAGATCGTCATGATGGCAATGGGCTTTGCCTGGCTGGCGCTGTTAATCGGCCCGGAAAAATCCTGGCAGTTCGGGGTGTTGCCCTTTATCGTCGGTGATCTGATCAAGGTTGCGCTGGCCGCGAGCCTGGTGCCGGCTGTCTGGTCGCTGCTGAAGCGGTCGTGAAGCCGGTCGAGCGGTGATAACCTGTTCTGCGCGACAGTGATTTTTCGCCGTAGTTGGTGTGGCCGTGCAGGATCTTTGTCGCTGGCGGCAGGCAGGATCTTTGTCGCTGGCGGCAGGCTTGTGCGCGACGCCATCCGTCACATTAGCTTCAAGTCGACGGACTAAGTACCAGAACCAACGAGCGATTCGTGACGACCAGCGTGACCAAGCACCTACGTATGGAAATAAATTGCTCGACATAGCATCTCAGCCAGCTGAAAAAGAAAGCGGCTCGATGATTATTTAGGCACAGCTAAATTTCTGGACAATGTGTAGGAAATTCTTAACCCAACCGCCTTGACTCTAGTGGCTTGGTTGCTTGCTGGTATCCACACACTGTCGTAACCGTTGACCTGAGATCATGCGCCGACCGCCGAAGGAAGACACGTGAGTAGCGCGGAAAAAACAACGAGCAAGGCAACAGCCCTGTCGCCTGAGCCGACCGCCGCGCCGGCAACGCGCTGGTATGCGGCCAGCGTCTTTCCCGGGAAGGAGCATGTCGCCGAGCGGCATCTCCGGATCCAAGGATTCGGGCCCTTTGTGCCTCGCTGCGAGAAAACCGTGCGTCATGCCCGGCGGCTCGAAACACGGTCTGCAGCTTATTTCCCGGGTTATATGTTTATCGCCCTTGACGTCGCGCTGCAACGTTGGCGCTCGATCAACGGAACGTTCGGTGTGCGTTCCCTCGTCATGCAAGGCGACCGGCCTTTGCCTGTCCCCTCCGGTCTGGTAGAGCGCTTCATTGCGTTGACCGGCAGGCACGGCCTGCTCGACTTCAGTGGCGGCCTCGCAGCCGGTGCTTCGGTTCGGATCCTTTCCGGCCCTTTCGCGGAAATGATCGGTCGCCTTGACCGGCTCGATCCAGCCGGAAGGGCTCGGGTTCTGGTTGCGATCATGAATGGCGAGATACCTGTCGACCTTGATACCAGGGATCTCGTCGCCATCGCATAGTCGTAAGCATTGAGGTGCGGCGAGGCGATGCAAATTGTTGTAGGATCGGCTCTCGGGTTTTCACCCGGGAGTGCGGTAGCCGTTCTTCGGTGGGACTAGGCGCTGTCTGACGAGATCGTCTCGTCGGCGCTGATGAGAGTACGCGATATGCGGATAACAATGATTGGTGCCGGCTATGTAGGGCTCGTCTCGGGCGCCTGCTTCGCCGACTTTGGCCATCAGGTCTGCTGCGTCGATCGTGATGCGGAAAAGCTTGCCATGCTCAAACTCGGCAAGATACCGATCTACGAGCCAGGGCTCGACGACCTCGTCACCACGAACACCGCGCAAGGTCGCTTGCGTTTCGATGACAATCTGGCCGATGCGGTTTCGCAATCGGATGTCGTCTTCATCGCCGTGGGCACGCCGTCACGGCGTGGCGATGGTCATGCCGATCTGTCCTTCGTCTACGATGCGGCCGCCGAAGTCGGCCGCGCGCTCAAACGATTTACGGTCGTGGTGACGAAATCGACCGTCCCTGTCGGTACCGGCGATGAGGTCGAACGAATCATCCGCGAGCAAAATCCCGCCGCCGATTTTGCGGTGGTCTCCAATCCCGAATTTCTTCGCGAAGGATCGGCGATCGAGGACTTCAAGCGGCCCGACCGCATCATTGTCGGGACCGATGCCGAACGGGCCAAAGCGGTGATGGGCGAAATCTACCGACCGCTCTCGCTGAATGTCGCGCCGATATTCTATACGAGCCGACGTACGGCGGAGCTTACCAAATATGCCGGCAACGCGTTTCTGGCCATGAAGATCACCTTCATCAACGAAATTGCCGATCTCTGCGAGCGGTTGGGAGCCGATGTTCAGGACGTCGCGCGCGGCATCGGCATGGACAATCGCATCGGCGCAAAGTTTCTTCATGCCGGGCCGGGCTACGGTGGCTCCTGTTTCCCGAAAGATACGCTGGCGCTGGTCAAGACCGCGCAGGACGCGGCAAGCCCCGTGCGGCTTATTGAGACGACGGTCTCGATAAATGACCAGCGCAAGCGGGCGATGGCGCGCAAAGTGGTCGTGGCCTGCGGCGGCTCTGTGCGCGGCAAGACTGTCGGTATCCTCGGCCTTACGTTCAAGCCCAACACCGACGACATGCGCGACGCCCCCTCATTGGCCATCATTCAGGCACTCCAGGACGCAGGCGCTTCGATCAAGGCGTATGATCCGGTCGGCATGGAGCAGGCACGCAAGATGATAGAGGGCATTGAATTCGGGGAAAGCGCCTACGCGGTGGCCGACGGCTCGCATGCGATCGTCATCGTCACGGAATGGAACGCCTTTCGGTCGCTGGATCTGAAGCGGCTCCGTGCAATTATGGCGACACCGGTAATGGTCGACCTTCGAAACGTCTACCGCGGCGAGGACGTCGTGAAGGAAGGCATCGCCTATTCGAGCGTTGGTCGAGAGCGGCACCTTGTAAGGTGAACGTCCAGGTTTCCATGGGACCCGGGTTGCGGGATTCAATTTGAGCACCACCACTGTCCAATTGCCCAATCGAAGGCATCTGCTGCTCCGGATGCGCTTTCAGCTGCTCGGCGGATTGACATTCGCTATCCTGCTGCCTGCGCTGATCCGCATGTCGTTTGATCAACAGGTTATCCTGTACTCAAACTTGCAGGTTACGATCGTCGCGGCAATCATCGCTCACACGACAGGCTACTTCCTCTACAAGCGCATCGGCAATTTCCCAGGCGTCGCGGCGGCTGGCTACATCCTGCCAACTTTCGCGCTGACCTATGGCCTTGTGTTCGTCACTATCTTCTTCTTCAGATTTGATTACAGCCGATTCCAGGCCGCCGCGAGCTTCATCCAGTCAACATTGTGGTACTTTGGCCTGAGCCTGGCCACGCGACGGCTCGATGCATATCGCCTGGCGATAATTCCTGGCGGAGATGTCGACAGGCTGGAGACAATACCGGGTGTGAGCTGGCACAGGATCCATTCGCCCGATACGGTTGTCGAATACGCGAGCGGCGTCGTGGCCGATCTTAGGGCCGATCTTTCAGATGAATGGGAGCGGTATATTGCGGACCGCGCGCTGTCGGGAACACCAGTCTATCACGTCAAGCAAATCAGCGAATCGCTCACAGGCAGAGTGGAGATCGAGCATCTTTCTGAAAACACTCTAGGCTCCTTGAATCCAAACCAGGCTTACCTGAAAATAAAACAGTCGGTAGACTGGGCATCTGCGTTATTTGTGCTTGTTGTTTTCTCGCCATTGCTGTTGTTTGTGGCGATTGCCGTAAAGATCGATTCGCCTGGACCCGCACTATTTAGACAGAAGCGGATGGGCTACGGAGGGCATCCCTACGAGGTCTACAAGTTTCGCACGATGAAGCTCAGCGACACGGCTGTCGACGAGAAGGAAGCGGCCATCACGAAGGCCGGCGACACACGCATCACCCGTTTGGGGCAGTTCCTCAGAAAATCCCGGATCGACGAATTGCCGCAGGCCTTCAACATCGTGCGCGGCGAGATGAGCTGGATCGGTCCGCGGCCGGAAGCACTCGTACTTTCGAAGTGGTACGAGGCCGAACTGCCATTCTACCGGTACCGGCACATTGTTCGACCTGGGATTACCGGATGGGCGCAAGTCAACCAGGGCCACGTTGCGGCTGTTGACGACGTCCTGGAAAAGCTTCACTACGACTTCTACTACATCAAGAACTTTTCTCCTTGGCTCGATGTGCTGATTGTATTTCGAACCATCCGAACCATGCTGACAGGGTTTGGCGCACGTTGACAAGGGTGACAAAGATCTAGTCCACGCAGCCATGCCGCCGCTCACGAGTTTCGCGGGTGGGATAAGCACCACTCTTGGAAAATGGGCATCTGTTCAAAAGCTACGCTGATCGGCGTTTGAAGATCGCGTCGTATCGATCTCGGAGAAAGCACAATGACTAGGAAGACCGCGCTCATTACCGGCATCACCGGCCAGGACGGCGCCTATCTGGCGGAACTTCTCTTGGCAAAGGGCTATGATGTCCATGGCATCAAGCGCCGGTCGTCGTCCTTCAACACGGGCCGTATCGATAATCTCTACCAGGATCCGCATGAAAAGAACGTAAGGCTGTCGCTGCACTATGGAGACATGACCGACGCAACCAACCTCATCCGCATCGTCCAGGAAGTGCAGCCCGATGAGATTTACAATCTTGCCGCGCAGTCGCATGTTCAGGTGAGCTTCGAGACCGCGGAATATACGGCGAATGCCGACGCGATCGGCACATTGCGCCTCCTTGAAGCCATCCGGCTGCTTGGCCTGACAAAAAAGACGCGTTTTTATCAGGCATCGACGTCCGAGCTCTATGGCAAGGTGCAGGAGATCCCACAGAGGGAGACGACGCCCTTTTATCCCCGCTCGCCTTATGCGGCTGCTAAGATCTATGCCTACTGGATCACCGTGAACTACCGCGAAGCCTACGACATCCATGCTTCCAATGGCATCCTATTCAATCACGAGAGCCCTATGCGCGGCGAGACGTTCGTCACCCGCAAGATCACGCGCGCGGCGGCCGCGATAAGCCTCGGCCTTCAGGACAAGCTCTATCTCGGCAATCTGTCGGCTGAACGCGATTGGGGCCATGCCCGGGACTATGTCGAAGGCATGTGGAGAATTCTCCAGCATGACGTGCCAGACGACTATGTCCTTGCAACCGGGGTGAAGAACTCGGTCCGCCGCTTTGTCGAGCTTGCATTCAATGAGGTCGGAACCGAGATCCAATGGGTTGGTTCCGGCATCGATGAAAAAGGCATCGACGCGAAATCCGGCGCCGTTCTGGTCAAGGTGGATCCGCGCTATTTCAGACCGACCGAAGTTGAGCTTCTGATCGGTGACGCTTCGAAAGCGGAGCGCGTTCTCGGGTGGAAGGCAACAACGTCGCTGGCGACAATGGTCCAGGAAATGGTCCAGTCCGACCTCGAAGCGGTAAGGCGGGAATCCGAACATCGGCGCCTGGACGAGGATCGCATTCGTGTTGCGGCGCAGTGAGCAGCACTAGGCTGGGGTCGGCATGAAAATTTCCGTCTTGACCGTCTGTTGGAACTCTGCGGCGACGATCAGGCATACGATCGACAGCTTTCTGGCCCAGGGTCATGATGACAAGGAACTGGTGGTCATCGACGGCAATTCGTCGGACGACACGCTGGCAATTGTCCGATCTTACCCACAGGAGCAGATCCGGGTGATCAGCGAGCCAGATAGCGGAATGTATGACGCCCTGAACAAGGGGCTGCGCCTATATACCGGAGACGCGGTAGGCGTGCTGAATTCAGACGATTGCTTTCACGATCGTTCGGCTCTGGGACGGATCTCCGCAGGACTCGAACATGCCGACATCGTGCATGGCGACCTCGATTTTGTCGAAGACCATATGAGCAAGCGGATCGTGCGCCGTTGGCGTGCCGTGGCCCGACCCCCCAAGGGTTTTCGGACCGGATGGATGCCGGCCCATCCAACGTTCTATGTAAAGCGCAAGGTGGCGGACGTGGTCGGTGCATTCGATCTCAGCCTCAAAGTGGCATCGGATTATGACTGGATGTTGAGAGCTGTTGAGCTTCACGGATTCCAGACCGCTGCGACCGGCCACGTGCTGGTGGACATGATGGTTGGCGGAGCCAGCACGCGAAGTCTTGCCTCGCACATAGGCCACAATCTGGAAGCGCTGCGGGCACGCCGCCGCTGGCTCGGATCGGGTCCAGTTGACTATGCGCTTGTCGCAAAGCCTGCGCGCAAGCTGAAGCAGCTGGTATCGATAAGGAGAGGAAATTGACGAATTGAAACCACCGTCGACGATGTATCGCATGAGTATCTCTAGTTAGATGATAGCAACTTATCTTGCAATTTTTATGTTTACTCTGTGCAACGCGGTCCCATTTGTCGTTGAGCGCAGCAAGCAAATATTCCAGCCGATTAAATTGTACGCGTGTGTTCAGGTACTTATTATGGTTCCTGCTATGATAATAGTTTCAAATTATCCTGAATACATTCAGCCAAGCGTATTCTCTGTCGTGGCTTCAGATTTTCGAGCAAGCTTAACTTGGACCATATTTTGCTACGCCCTGATGAATTTGACAATCTACACGGCTTATTATTCAAGCGTGGGAGGCTTCAATTCACTGGAAAGCCTTAGGCGTTCGAGGGTGCATCTTACCGAGTTCGAGAGCATCGGTTCTGTCATATTTCTTCTAGCAGTCGGCACTTTAGCTTTCTATGCCAAGATCAAGGCTTCGGGCGGACTCGAGTTCCTTATGAGCAACGTCTCCCGGCGCGTAGAATTGCAATCAGGTCTGGGCCCCCTGAACTTCATAATCTCAAGTTCCTATTTGTTGGCTAACGTTGCTGCCACTCGGAGAGTTGCCACCAAGGGGGACGTGATCAGTGGTCTCCTCCTTTTTTCCGCCTTTATAACGGGAGCTGCAACGTCAAGCCTTTTTGGAGGAAGAAAGGACACTCTCCAGCTGCTGCTAACGATAATCATGGTTGCGTCTCTGTCGAATCCGAAATTTATGCGATTTAACATCAAGAATATCCTAGTACTGTCGGTCCTATATGCGTCAGTTATATTGTATTATTTTGCAGTTCTTATCTATAGAAACGCAAACTCGTTGGATGGTCTGACAGAAAATTTCCAAAATTTGGTATCGATGACGCTAGATTCGTATAGTTCATTAATAATTTCGCTAAGCTACATAGATACTTACCTATTTGCGACAAATTTTTTTAAATGGGACAATTTTTATCTTGGAAGAACTTTTATCGACCTTACGACTGCGTTTTTGCCGAGTTCGCTATATGAATTTAAGCCACCTGTTGACGACGGACTATACATACGAGCAGCCACTTTGGGGTATCTGCTGGAGCCGGGTACACCAGCCGCTGACATCGTTCACAATTCGTGGCCGGGGGAGACACTTGGTACCGGATACATGAACGCCGGACTGGCAGGCGTACTGATCTCAGGCTGGTTCGTCGGGTATCTGCTAGCCAAGGGCTATGCCTATTCCATGAAGAACCCGGACTCGATAGTCGGAATTGTGATTGTATGCAATTTGTTCCTCAACTTTGAGATGTCAAATCTTCGCATTGTGAACCTGATCTCTTCAGTCATTGGAGCAATTCTCGTATTGCTCCTGTACAAAGCCGCCAGGCGAGTGTTGCCCTTTATTTAGCCGTGGCGATCGCCACCGTGGCGCGCAGCGCTCGCTGTGGTCGCCGAACGGAACGAGTCTTGAAGAAAACAATCGTCAATCTAATGGGGCAGGCAGTTTGGGCAGCATCCCAAGCCATTTGCATTCTCGTGCTCTCTCACCACAACATGGCCTCGACGATTGGGGTATACACGCTGGGGCTTTCGATATTTGCGCCGTTGTGCCTGCTTTTCGGCCTTAATCTACGAGTCGTTATGTCGTTCGAAAGCGTCGACGGTTCGGTTGTGAACGACGCACTGATATTGCGAGTCGCTGGTGTGCTTTTTTCGTATACGGTGACGGCATTGGTTATTTTCTCTTTGAAAGATCCGGGATCATCTGAAAAATGGATTGCGCTCGCTTTGATAGCAGGACGGGTTGGGGACCAAGTAAGCGACCTTATAATAGGGATATACCAACGCGATAATAACCAGGAGCGCATCGCAATCTCCTTTGCCGGCAGGGGCATCGCAGGTATGGTGCCCTTTCTCGGGGTCACTTATCTCAGAGGAAGTTTCATCGAAGCCGCAGTTCTCTCGTCGGCATGTGTGATTGCAACTTCTGTTCTGTTGGACGTCTACATGTCGATGCAACATGGCCCCGCAAGGCATGTGATTGGGCGAACAAGTTTTAAGAGAATACGCCGTCTAGTTATGGACAACCTTTGGGTAGGGATGTTTCCGGCGTTGGACAGCGTGCATACGAACTGTTTCCGGTTCGGCATTTTTCTCACAAGTTCCGCACAGATAATGGGCTTTGTCGGCGCAGCCCAGACGTTGTTCGTCCCATTCCAAATGCTTGCGACTGCGGTCGGCTTCATATTTCTACCAGAGGCGATAAGGGTTCACCGAAGCGGGAGTAAAGCTGCGTACACTATAAACATATTCAAAGGTATATCCGTTGGGCTGGCCATAGGCTTGGCGTTTTTCATGGCCTCTGTATTGATAAGCGATCGAGCGCTCACCCTAGTGTTTGGGAACGCCAGCGTCGAGATGCGAACAGGACTATATTTGACAGCTGTCGCAATGATCCTCGTTCACTCATCGGGTTTTATTGGGTTGTCGGTCGTCGCTCGCGGCGCAACAAGAGCTTATACCACTGCTCCGATAGTAGGCATTCTGGTATTCGTCGTGCTTCTTGCACCAGAATACCTCTTTGGCGTTGGATTACCTAACATCGGTATGGCTGTGGCGATCAGTTTCGCGGGAAGTGTTTTCGCCAGGCTGTTATTCTCCCTCGCATATCTTTTTTTAAAAATGAAATGAAGAGAAAAGTCTGTGCGTGAGATCCCGTTTATATTGCTTGCTCCTCGGCTGACGGCGTACCTTTGGAGAAGAATACTTGATTTTGTTTGGACGATGACCTACAGAAGCGTGCTAAGGCAGTGTGGCAGAGGAACGACGATAGCACGCTTCGCGCGCATTGATCGGCCGGGGTCTGTCACACTCGGCACGCGGTGCACAATCTCACGTGGCGTGGGCGCCTCCAGCGAGTCGCCTGGCAGCCAGCTTGTCGTTGGCGACGATGTAGTAATAAACGCTGCGGTGAAAATCGACTACACGGGGGGAATGTCAATCGAAGACGACGTTTTCATTTCTGAAGGTGTGGTTTTGTATACTCATAATCACGGGCTTGACCCGAGATCAGATCCTATTGCGATGAACAAGAGCATTGGAAGGGGGGCTTGGGTAGGGGCTCGGGTGATCGTTCTAGCGGGTTGCCAGAAGGTAGGTGCCCATTCAGTCATTGGCGCTGGAGCCGTTGTTACTAGGGATGTTCCCGAGCGCGCGATTATGGCTGGCGTGCCTGCGCGGATTGTTGGGACGGTCCCGAAGTCCAGGTAGCCCGTGAGAAGACAAAAGTTCGAATTTCAACCAATTAAGGAGCGTAAATGCCAGGCAATGACACGTCCACCAGTAGTCTTCCGTTAGTAGAACGACTGTATAGGCGGCTATATCGAGATCAATCGTTGAATGGAACTACTGCGTTCTACAACTGGATCCGTGCGGAGCTAAATCCGAATTGCAAGGTATTGAACATAGGGGCAGGTCCGTCGACACGGGACAATCGAAGGGTATTGAGGGGTGAGGTCAAGGAGATCGTGGGGGTTGATGTTGATCCAGCCGTCTTGCTTAACGATGAGCTGGACAGGGCAGGGACAATAGTAAATGGCCAAATTCCAGAGGGAGACGACTACTTTGACCTGGTTTTTGCGGACTTCGTTTTAGAGCACGTGGAGAACCCCGCGATGTTTCTGAAAGAGGTGCACCGAGTGCTGAAGCCTGGATCCTCGTTTTTCTTTCGAACTCCGAACTTATTTCACTATGTAACGTTGATCTCCGCGGTGACCCCTCACTGGGTCCACTTGCGTGTTGCCAACGCGGCGCGTGGAATGAATATGGATGCGCATGAACCCTGGCCTACTTTTTACAGAATGAACCGACGCAAATCTCTTGAAAAGGCAACATTGGCTGCGGGTTTCTCCGGGATTGAACTCCAAATGATCGAGCCAGAGCCGTCTTACATGAGGCGGTCTCTTCCGCTTTTTTTGTTTGGCTCCGCATATGAGCGTATCGTCAATAGTACTACTGCGCTCGAATCGCTACGCGTGAACATACTGGGCAAGGTAAAAAAATAAACTCCGGTATGTAGAGCAGGAATGGTGAATTGAACCTACGCGCAGCTAATGAAGCATTGAGCTTCAGCATTCTTCAAATTGTGGCTTCTGTTGAATCTGAAGCCGCAGGCCCAAGTTATTCGGTCACACGGCTTGCATCGACTTTAGCCGCTAGAGGGCTGCAATCGGGACTGTTTAGCGTTGGAAACCCATCCATGGCTTTGCGAGATGGCGTTGAGTGTCGTGTGTTCAAACGCGATTTTGGTTCTGTTCCTGTCTTTTCCAACCTGTATGCGTCCAGGGACCTGCGGGCTGCTATTGATAGGTTCGCAGTTGGCGGCGGGATATTGCACACGCACGGTCTATGGCTGATGCCGAACGTATATCCGAGTTGGAGTGCCGGTCTGCACAGCCGGCCGTTACTTCTTTCTCCCAGGGGCATGCTTGGCTCTCCGGCTCTCGAATTTTCGCGTCGCAAGAAAATGATGTTCTGGCGTATCGCACAGCGCTCTGCGGTCGAAGTCGTGAGTTGCTTTCACGCAACTAGCGTCCAAGAGTACGACGATATTCGGAGGCTCGGATTCAAGGCGCCAGTTGCAGTAGTGCCCAACGGAATCGACGTGCCGGCTCTGAACCAGAGCATCATTGCCGATCGGCCAAGATCTCAGGAGCAAATGGACACGGTCCTTTATCTTGGCAGAATTCACGCCAAGAAGGGAATTGACCGCCTTTTGGCTGCTTGGGCCCAAGTCGAGCGTCAGAACCCGCATTGGCGGCTTAGGGTAGTTGGGCCACTAGAAGGCAGCTATCCAGCCGAACTGAAGGCGATGTCAGCAAGGCTGGGTTTGGAACGAGCATCATTTGACGACGCTCTTTACGGCGAGAAAAAAGCCATGGCTTATCGGTCGGCGAGTCTCTTCGTGTTGCCGACGCTCGATGAAAACTTTGGGATGGTGGTCGCTGAAGCGCTGGCGCACGGGGTGCCGGTTATTTCAACCAAAGGGGCTCCTTGGGCAGGATTGGACATTGAGGGCTGCGGGTGGTGGATCGACCACGGCACAGAGCCCTTGGTAAGAGCACTTAATGATGCAATGTCGATGCCTAGGAAGGTTCGATTAGCGATGGGCGCGCGGGGGCGCACTTGGATGGAAAGGGATTACTCATGGGATGGTGTTGGCGCTGAGATGGAGAATGTTTACCGGTGGTGCGATGGGCGAGCTGACCGACCGAAGAGCGTGATAGTGGACTAAGTTCGATGTCAGATAAACGGTCGTTCAAATTAGCAGCGGTGCCGGCGCCGAGCGGAAGTGACAAGCTGAGACGTGCCCTTTGGCGATTAGTTGAGAAAACGGCTTACGGATGGTCTCCAACGCCGTTTCATCGATGGAGGTGCTTTTTACTGCGGAGCTTTGGCGCGAAAATTGAAGTTGGCGCTCATCCCTATCCGTCCGCGCGCGTTTGGGCACCGTGGAACCTGCGTATGGGAAGAACCAGTAGTCTGGGTCCAGAAGCGACTTGCTACTCGGTGGCAGAAATTGCCATCGGCGATTACGTCACCATCAGTCAGGGGGCATATTTGTGTTCTGCGACCCATGACTATCGCGATCCCAAATTTCCTCTCGTCGTCGGCAATATCTCAATAGAGGATGGAGCATGGGTCGCGGCCGGCGCATTCGTCGGGCCGGGAGTGAAAATTGGGAAAGGTGCAATTGTAGGCGCACGTGCTGTTGTTGTTAAGGATTTGGAGCCTGGAGTGGTGGTGGCTGGCAATCCGGCTCGACAGGTCGGGTCACGGTGATCATGAGAGCCCCAGCTGAAGCCGAACCCTCGACTGATCAGACGCGGGAAATAAATAAGTCGCCTGACATCCATGCGCTCATTCTCACGAAGGATGAAGAGATTCACATTGGGCGGTGCATCGAGAGTCTTCTTGGTCGAGTCTCAAGTATAACGGTCATTGATAGCGGATCCAGCGACAACACTCGCGAGATAGCGGTGTCGTTGGGCGCGGTGGTAGTTGAGAATCAATGGGTGAATTACGCGACACAAATGAATTTTGGCATCGAGTTGTTGTCCGACAAGGGGGGGTGGCTGCTTCGCATCGATGCTGACGAAGTCCTTGACGCAAAACAGCTTAATAGTCTGGCTGATACTGTCTTAAAAGCGGCCGCTGACTGTGATGGAATACTTATCAAGCGGCGCATCTATTTTCTAGGGCGTAGGATTCGGTTTGGCGGCATCGAGCCAAGTTGGCAGCTTCGCCTTTGGCGTAATGGACGCGGCAAATGTGAACAGCGCTGGATGGATGAACACATAATTGTTGAGCGTCGTGTCCAGAAATCCAGATTAAGTCTGTCAGATCGTAATTTGAAATCGATGACTTGGTGGATGTCGAAGCACAATTCCTATGCGTCGCGTGAGGCTGCAGATATTCTCAGCAAAAAGATTAAAGAATTTGAGCAAAAAGCAAAAAAAGACATGAAACTGAGTGGACAAGCAGCGTTTAAGCGTTTTATGAAGGAGAAAATATACCTGAAAATGCCAACAGCATTGAGGTCGTCTGTTTATTTCCTATATAGGTACGCGATCTTGCTTGGATTTTTAGATGGAAAACCAGGGTTATATTTTCACCTTTTGCAGGGTTTTCTTTACAGAACTCTGGTTGACGCTAAGGTGGACGAAATTGTCGACCTCGCCAAAAAGACAAATATGTCACTTGAAGATGCTATCAAGGATAGAACCGGAATCGATTTGCGTTCGGGTGTTTGAAGGCGAAGGTGCCTTATTATCAAGACGGAGTAGCACGACCATGCCTGATGAACGAAACATTGAATATGAATATGATACCGCAGAGAAAAATAGCTCTCACCGCATATTATTGCCGGCGGTTAAGCGCATCCTAGCTGAGGCGAACTCGAAGCGCATTTTTGATCTGGGCTGCGGCAATGGCAGCGTTGCGAGTGAACTGAGCGAAAAATATTCCGTTGTTGGCATCGATGCCTCTTCCTCCGCCGTCGCAATGGCTAATCGCGCGTACCCAAACCTCAAAATCGAGATTGGGTCGGCGTATGATGACCTGTCCGCTAAATATGGTACGTTCGACACCGTTCTCAGTCTCGAGGTCGTGGAACATCTTTACGATCCAAGAGCCTTTGCCCGAAACATATTTAATCTGCTCGAACCCGGCGGAACAGCGATCATCTCAACCCCTTATCATGGATACGTGAAAAATTTAGTGCTCGCGGTTACGGGAAAGATGGACAACCATTTCTGGGCTCTCTGGGACGGCGGCCATATTAAATTTTGGTCGATGAAGACACTGAGGATGCTACTTGAAGAAGTGGGATTGGATATTGTCCGTTTCGATCGAGTGGGAAGAGTTCCGCCATTGGCAAAGAGTATGATAGCGATCGCCCGCAAGCCCAATATCTCCTCGCATTCAGCTCTTGAATCGCATTCCGCTCCGAGGAGTTCACGTTGACGGCAAGAGCCTGGATCGTAATATTCATTGTTGCGCTTCTCTTCGCTTTGGTTTTTGGGATGATTTCTATTTCCGAAATTAATAAGCGGATCGCCCGTGTCCCAAAAGCAGATGTCCCGACCGCTCCGTTTACTGGAAGACTGTCCATAGTTTCAATAAGAGACATCAGAGTGGGCGGTTACAATGTGGTTTTGTGTGGCGTTTCGTCTGAGCCTCGCTTGGGGCCGGTGGGCTTAATAACCGAGACTGCTCGAAAAAGTTACGAGCAGAGCGTCGTGACCTGCCGTCCTGTCGGGAGCGGCACGCCGTGCGACGGTAAAGTCGGTCTCAAGTTTGGCAGAGCCTTGGTCGTTCAGTGCTTTACGTCTTCAGGCGCCGATCTTGCAAAGGAGTTTTCGGAGAAAGGGCTCCTGTGCCAGTTGCCTTCGCAGTCATGGGCTGGCTATGTGGCTTGCCCAAGCCAATGATGCAAGCCCTGCAGAGGTGCGTTCACATCTAGATTGGTCGTGGCTGACCATCAAAGATAGCTGTCCAATTGATCAAAGTTTCTCGCAAGCCGGTGACAGTAACCTCGATGGCATTGAGGTGTTGCGAAACCGACACTTGGGGAGGAGCCTCCAGTGCAAAAGGGTCATAGTCAGTTCCAATCATCTGTAGACTGACCAGAGTGCAGACAAAGCTGTCATTTAGGCACACTGCCCTGCGCACCCCGGAGAAGACAATCTTGCGGGCGCTGTCCACGCCTTCAATCACAATGTTGATCGTGGTTAGAGTATCGGTAGGTAGTTGTACAACCGTATGAAGCCCTCGTGCTTCATCCTCGATTGTCAGCGGCTTGCTCGAATTGGTCGTGGTCTGGGTACAAGTGCGGGGATTGCCATATGCAAGATTGGTTGAGAAATTCGGGATTGGCTGGAAATTGGTCCCATAGGTGCAATTCTTCATCACCACGACAGAGCTTGCGCTCGTGTTCGGTCGGCTGATCCAGTCTGTTAGTACAAACGTGTTCTCCGCGAAGTGAACGTTCTCTAAAAAGAGAATCCCGGGGGAACCGCCGTCCTGGTTGCGGACAATGAACGTTGGATTGGCGGCGCCGTTAGTGGTCAGATGTGCATTGCGGACCGTCAGAATTCCCCCTGTCTGTTCAAACATCGTAACATTTTGATTTGGCTGTGCTTCGGTGAGGCCGTCAAAAACAACGCTCCCCGATCCGGTCATTTTGAGAAGTCGCTTGGTGCCTTGTTCAATACGGACATTGCGGAAGCTGTTTACATAGAGATTGTTACCGATCGCAGCCAGTTCAAAGCACCAGTTGATAGTTCCACAGCCCGCGAGATTGCCGTTTCTCACATCGAGATTCCCGCCGCGTTCAAAAAGGGCGACCCGATCAATAAAATTGCAAGAGACGTGGTCCAGAACGTAGTTGAGACCCTGATCATTCATGACATGAATGAAGGTGTCGAGATTCTGAACGACGCACTTTAGAAAATGCATACCGGCGCACGTGGCATCGCCCCGATTATTGGCAAACTTAATTGCGGTGTCGAAGTGCTGAAACGAGCATTCGACATAGAGACTTTCGCCAGACCCGAACGCCTTGGTCGTCTGGAGCCAGTGATGACATATCGCGGCGCGACTAGCAGCCTCCAGTGACGGCTTGCCGACGAAAGAAAGTTGTTCGAACAGCAGCCCGAGTTGCCCATCCAATTCCATCAGTGTACCGCCGCCGGTGCCGTTCCATACTATGGTCGATTTGGAACTCGCCGCTCTGGGTGAAAAAGCATTCGATGTTTCCATTCCCTGCCCACGCAGTGCCCCGCCTCCATAGGGTGCCGACTTAGGATATGCGATCGTTTTGTCGACGAGAACGGTACCTGCTGGAACAAACCCGTTCGGGCCGATCGCGATGACTGAAGCTAACTCGCCGCCCACCATGTTCGGAGTGATGGTCTCCTCCGCTAATTCCCACCAGGCGCCATCGGCGCTTTGAAATTTGCCGTGATGTCTTGGTTCAGTATCCGCCTTTCTATAGAGCGCGCCGCCGCCATCGCCGGATCGCGCGTACCCTGCCAGCCGCAGAAACTGTTTGGCCAATGGGATACTGGTGGCTTCCGCCACGGCCTTGCTGGCAAAATCTGCAACACCGCTGGCCGAGATTGCAGCATCGGCTGCATCCATCACTTGTTGAAGCATTAGGTTGATATTCTCGGGGGTTGCGATCCGGGCAGGCTCCCGATCGCCAGACAGCGGGGCCGCGGCTGAAGCGTCCGACACTGCAGCGCTCCAACTTACACCCCACGGGGCTAACGCCACCCACCTTGCAAACAGACGGCGGGAGATGCTTTGCATGATCTCTTTCTCTCCAACAAGGTTCGGGTCGCGGATTATGCCGCATCAATGCGCGATAAAAAATGACTGACATCAAATCCAGTCGTCTTGCCGGCCAATGCGGCGCTCTCCGCGGTTTATAATGACGATGCCGGCGCCTCTGCGTCCCATAGGCACATTACCGGGCATAATTTTGCAAAGTCTTAGGGGACGTGTCGCCTGTCGTTTCAGGACAGTCTCGGCGGGGCGACCATGCTAACTTGATCTCTGATCCGTCCGGCGTCCCGGAGGGCCTCGGTTGCGACCAGGTCACCGGCACCGGCCTTGGCTGACCACTTTTGCCGATTTCGTCGCCAAGCACTATTTTGAAGTCGCTCAGTGGTTCGACAACCTATCTCCACAGCTGGTCATTTCCTGAATATTCCATGCAGGGCTTGGCGGCTCAGAGATCTCGGTTTCAGCCTGCAGATGTCTAGGATGCGCTCCCGACCGCGAAACATTCTATTCGGCTTCGGGCGGCAAGACCGCCGTTGTGCGCTTCGTCGTTGATCTTGATCAAGGCGCATCGAGGCCGCGCGCCAGGCATGAGGTCGGGGCTGAAAGTTGGGCGCTGCTGCTCCCATCGTCGCCATGTGCAAGCTCAACGACGTCAACCCGGTCGCCTACATCGTTGAAATCGCTCGAGGCGATCCTCAACCGGCATCAGCAAGGCCGCATTGAAGACCTCATGCCCTGGCGCTTCCGCAGACGTCAAGCCTAACGTATTGGGGAGCGCGTAAGCGCTTACGGCATTGACGCCAGATCCCGTCCGATCGTGCGCCCTACAGGAAGGCCTCGTCTGCCATCCGGATCGGGTCGCGCGGCGGCCAAAATTGTCACGTGTTGATTGCTGAATGGATCTGCGCCCCGTTGTGGCGGGAGCACGGAATCAAGGCCGGCATTCCGTGCGGACAGCCCCCTCAAGCGGGTTTAATCCATAGATCTTGCGCGCCAGGCTGGTTGCTGCACGAAAATCGGGAGGGCAATATCAGGACGTAGTCGACTGCGGACCTGTGTAAGCGCGGAAGCGCTGGTGGGGCAGCCACGTTGGCTCGCTGGCAACCAGCTCTATTTCGGCCGGCAGCAAAGATTATATATTTGGATGCTCTAATGGTGTGTTCAATCAACCACACTGAAACCAAAAATTATCTCGCAAATGCGAAATGGGTTGGAATTGGCGCAGAAAGCTGTTACGCGCTGATGAGTAGCTTGGCGGTTGGGCGGGCCTCAGGTAACGTGGGACAGAAGGATTGATGCGGATGAACCTAGTGTTGAAAAGTGCGTTGGCCGGAGTTGTTGTGTTGGCCGGCTTCGCCCCGGTGTCGTCTTTCGCGCAGGATGGATCGTGCACCTGTGCAACTGCCTATACGGGCGTAAATCCGATTGGGTCGATCGGGAATGTCAATGGCGATGTGATGATCTCGCAGGTGGCTGGCTATGGTCCGGCACAGGCGGGGGGCGCTCTTGATTTCGGCAGCCGCGTCGTGGTTGGCGGTAAGGGGTCTGCTTCGGTTAAAGTTGGGAGCTGCAATTTGAGCGTGCCGGCCAATTCGACCCTCGACATCTCCCGCGTCGACAACAAGATTTGCCTCAATGTCCTCGGTTCTGAGCACACCGCCCAAACGGGCGGCGGTAGCAGCACCAACTACACGCCGGCCATTGTGTTTGGCGGTGTAGCCCTCGGCGCTCTTGGCCTGGGTCTATCGCAGGATGATGACCACGGCCAACCCGTTAGCGACTAAGCTGACCGTAGATAGGCAACAGCAGCAGAGGCGCATGGCGCTTCGGCTGCGTGTCTGTTGTTCGATGGAGTGCCCTTGGCATTTATGCTGGTGTCGTGACCAGGTATCGCTCGGATCGCTTAAGTAAAGGCGACATGCGGACGGCTGGCGAACATGCCGGGATGAAGGGCGAAGTGCCGGTTTATCCAGGCAAAGTGGTTGAATTGCAATCTTTTGATGCTGCGTGCAAGTCTCGGATACGACGGTCAGGCGGCAAATGCGACGATCAAAGTCAATCCTGAGGAGGGCGGCATGTGTGTAGCGTTCGATACATCAGGCGCAGCTTTTGCCGCCGATCTGGCGCTGATCATCGGCCTGCATGATGACGACAACTCTGTCCGCCGGTAGCCGGGACCTGGCATCCATCGCATCGCATGAACTTGACGAATGCGTCACTCGCTGTCTTGCGAATGACGCATTTATCGTTTTGGGGGATGACGTCGCTGCGTTGCTTCGCTGCAGTCACAAACGCCCATGATCGATCTGCATTCCCATATCTTGCCCGGTCTCGACGACGGCTCGCCCAGCCTCGCCGAATCGCTGGAAATGGCTCGGCTGGCGGTGGCCGACGGAACGACCCACATGGCGTGCACGCCGCACGTGACGCCGGGCGTTTACGAGAACGGAACATCGAACATTGTCCGAGCGGTTCAAGAGTTGCACCAGGCGCTGCGTAGCGCTGCCATACCACTTGCTCTCTACGTCGGCGCCGATGTTCACATAGCGCCGGATCTTCCAGACCAATTGGCGGCGGGCAGCGTGCCGACCTTGAACAGGTCCCGCTATTTTCTGTTCGAACCGCCGCATCATGTCTTGCCTCCACGAATGGAGGATCTTGCTCTACGCCTCATAAACGCCGGTTTTATCCCGGTTCTTACTCATCCAGAGCGTTTGACCTGGATCAAAACGAATTACGACGTTATCGAGAGGTTGAATGCGGTCGGCTGCCTTATCCAGCTTACCGCAGACTCGATTGTTGGTGCTTTTGGACGCACGGCGCTTTATTATTCGGAAAAGCTGATTGACGAGGGCAGGGTGGATATCATCGCGTCGGACACTCATAGCGCCACGCGCCGGCGCCCTGGGCTTTCACAGGCGGTTGCTGCTGCTGCCAAGCGATGTGGGGAAGACGAGGCCCGCAACATGGTATTGAAACGTCCAGGCGAAATATTGGCGAACCGTCCCATCGAGCCGGTCGGAAAAGCACGTCCGAAAAACCCCACCGCCGGCAACGCCGGCCGCTTTGGAGGATTAGGCCGCCTATTCAAGGGCGGGACAGCGTGATGGGCATTTTTCATTTCGCAAAAAGCCACATAGGCACAACACTCGTCTTGCTGGCTTCGCTTGCAATGTCGGCATGCACGAGCACCTCGTCGACGACATCTGCTTCCTCGAGTTCGGTCGATGCGCTGCAATTGACGTCGTCATCGACGCCACTTTCGGGCGGCGGCGCGCTGAAGGTAGTGAAGGATCTGCCTGCACCGCAAAACACGCAGAACGGCAGCGAGCAGCCTTTGTCTCCGAACGATGTGCTCGAAGTGAATGTATTCCAGGTCGACAATTTGAGCAGAACGGTTCAAGTCGACTCCGGCGGCCAGATATCGCTTCCGCTTATCGGAACCATTACCGCGGCAGGAAAAACCGTCCGTCAGCTGGAGCAAGAGATCGAGACGGCTTACGGCGCCAACTACCTGCAGTCGCCTGATGTGACGATTTTCGTCAAGGAGTCGATTGGGCAGCGCATAACCGTCGATGGCGAAGTCAACAGAGCCGGTATCTTTCCAGTAACGAGTAATTCCTCGCTTCTTGACGCGATTGCTCTGGCAGGAAATTTCAGCCCGGTTGGGGATGCAAGCAAGGTCTTCGTCTATCGCAATATCGGCCAGAATACCTTGGTCGCAAATTACAACGTGGAGGAAATTCGCGCCGGCAAGGCCCGTAACCCGCGGATCTACGGTGGTGACAAGGTTGTCGTCTTTGCCTCAAAAACGAAGATTGCGGTGAACAATCTCAAGGACGCGCTCGGCATAGCCTCCAATGCCGCCCGAATTGCCGTGGTCCCGGGACTATAAGGTCGTAGCCGGTCAGAATGTAGTCGAATCTAGGAACACCTCGCACCATGCTCGATCGCAACAGGCAGCATCAAATTGCAGGTCCAGGACATGGCCAAGCCTTGTCCGCCGACCTTTATTATGACGGCGGGCAAAACTACAGCCCCTACGGTCGCGATTATTCGGAGCAGGAACAGGGTTTCAATCCGCTCAAGCTGTTCTTTTACGTCGTCCAGTATCGGTGGCTGTTCGTCATGATGGTGGCAGCCGGGCTTGTCGCGGGCCTCATTGTTACGATGATGCAGACGCCAAGATACCAGGCAACAACGCAATTGGAAGTGCTGGTCCCTTCCGCCAAGGTCTTCCAGGACATCGAGGTCGTTTCTGAAAATGCAGATGTACGGGCCTTTCTCACCGCACGTGAAAAGCTCAAAAGCCGCGCTTTGGCACAGCGCGTCGTGTTCCAATTGGGTCTGAGCGAAAAACCGGACTTCCTTTTCCCTACGCCAAACTTCTCGCTGTCCAATATCTTCTATCGTGCCTTCGGAATCTCCAAGTCACCTTCCATTGAACAGAAGACGCCGGAAGAACGTGAGGAAATTGCGATAAAGCGTATTCTAGACGACCTCACGGTCAATCTGGTCACCAACACGAGCTTGCTCTCGATCACCTTTGTTGATCAGAATCCGAAATATGCGAGTGATATAGCCAATCAGGTTGCGCAGAGCTTTATTGATCAACGCCTCGACCAAACTAGCGAGACCTCGGACCTGGCAAGGCAATTCATCCAGGAACAGGTTTTGCAGGTAAAGCAAAAGCTTCAGAAATCCGAAGAGGAGCTGGTCGCGTATGCGAAGGATGCCGGCATCACGATAACCGGCGATGACAAATCGCTTATAGGATCGAACATAGAGGCGCTGAATACGGCGCTTGCGACAGCGATCCAGGATCGTCTCGATGCCGGACGTGTCGTGGACCAGATTGACAAAGGTCGCGGATCGAGCCTGGCCCCCGTTCTGGAAAGCGAAGGCCTACAAAATCTCAGTGAGAAACTGGCGGATTTGACTAGTCAATACCAACAGAAGCTGGGCATTCTCAAGCCCGGCTTTCCCGAAATGCAGCAGCTTCAGTCGCAAATCAAGGAGTTGCAGCGTCTCTATAACAACGGCGTGCTGGCCATAACTGACTCGCTACGGCTGAAATATCAGGAGGCGCAGAACAAAGAAGCTGATCTCAGGAGCAAACTTGCTGAAATGGAAAAGCTGCAGGTCGTGTTCAACGATAAGAACATCAAATACACGATCTTGAAACGTGAGGTTGATTCTAACCGGTCACAATATGACAACCTTATTGCCAAACTAAACGAGGTCGGCGTTAGCTCTGAGCTGAAGACGCAGAGTGCCGCAATCGTCGATTTCGCGGCAGTGCCCGATCGCGCATATTCGCCGCGCTTGAGTGTCAATCTTGTGATTGCGCTGGCTCTTTTCATGACTTTGAGCGCGTCTGTCATTTATGTTATCGAACTGCTGAACAACACCTTCACCAATCCCGAGCAGGTTGAAAAAGAGCTTGGATTGGCGATGCTCGGCATCTTGCCACTCGTAGACGACCGGGAACTCACAGCCAGCATTGCCGATCAGAAGTCAGGGCTGTCGGAGGCCTATCGTTCGCTTCGAACGTCGCTGCAATTTTCAGGTGCGGAAGGCGCGCCACGATCGCTGGTTGTCACGAGTTCGGAACCTTCGGAAGGCAAGTCGACCACCTCGTTCAAGCTTGGGCAGGATTTTGCAGCGCTTGGCGCAAGAGTTCTCATTGTCGACGGCGATCTGCGGAAGCCGAACCTTCATCGCCTGTTTGGTCTCGACAACACGATTGGGCTCAGCAATCTTCTGACAAATACCGTTCGCAAGGAAGATCTGACGAATATCTTCAGGGCGACGAAATACCCTAATGTGACCGTTTTGACCTCTGGAACGATCCCACCAAATCCTGCGGATCTGCTCTCCTCTCCGAAGATGGCTCTGATCATAACCAATCTCGGCAAGCGCTTCGATCTTGTCATTATCGATGCGCCACCGATCGTTGGTCTTTCGGATGCTCCTATTCTCAGCCGGCTCGCCGAGGGCACATTGATGGTCATCTCGACCAATCAGGTGACGCGCAAGTCGGCCAAGACTGCGCTGAAGCGCTTGCGATCTGCCGGCGCAAATGTAGTGGGAGCCGCGATGTCAAAGTTTGTTGTGAACAAATTCGACTATAACTACGCCTATAAATACATGAACTATCAGTACTACAACTACGGCACGGACACGAGTACTTCGAGGATTGAGGGCAAAGTCGATGATGGAGCAGGCCAGCCCGCTTATGCAAAATCTGCGGCGTATAAGCGTTTGGTTCGTCGCATCCGTTCTGGTGTTGGTGGCTTCCTCGATCGGGCTAAGTCGATTTCTTGAGACCGAAACGCCAACCATCTCGCTTGCACTGGATCCATTAAACGCCGATGCTCTGATAGGCGTAATTGCCGGTGATCTGAACGATGCGAATAATCCTCCGGACCTCGATGCCTTGCTTGCCGAGGCTAGGGACGCGCTCCATTTCAACCTCGCCGACGCACGCCTCTATAGCTTGGTCGGTGAGATCAAATACCGGCAAGGCGAAAAAGACGAGGCCTACGAGCTGTTCGACCAGGCTCGTAAGTTATCCAAAACAGAAATCCATGCCCTCCAGAGGTCTATTGGCCACTCGACCGAGATAGGTGATTTGTCAAAGGCCGTTGGCGAGATAGACATATTGCTGCGCCGGTGGCCGGACCAATTTCCGGCGATCGTCGGTGGCCTGCCGGCGATTCTTGCGAATCCCGACGGATACAACGCCATGCTGGCAGCAATCACGGCGGAGACGCCCTGGAGGCCTAGCCTCTTCGTGGCCCTTGCCAATGATCCCAAGGGCCTGGATTACGCAAACCGGCTGCTGCTCGATTTGAATGAGTCAGGCGCGCCGCCGAAACCGGGCGAACTATCCATCGTGATCAATGGTTACATCCGCCAGAGGGAATATGAACAAGCGTATCGGCTGTTTCTTTTCACCCTGTCTGAACAGGAGCGTAAGTTAGGCGGATATATTTTCAACAGCACGTTCGAACCGATATCCAGAGACAGGCCGTTTGATTGGCAGGTTCGCGACCAGTCGGGCCTGGAGGTGACGTTTGCAACATCCCAGAACGCGGTAGAGGGCGAGGGCGGCGCGATGGTCCGGTTCTTGAACACGCCGGTGAAGAATTCGGCTCTTCAACAGTACATTGAGCTGCCTCCTGGATCCTATAAGGTTTCTCTAATTGCGTCTGCCAGAAACCTCAAGCTTCCGAAGGAACTGTTCTGGTCTCTTAGATGTCCGGCCGGTGAAATCGCGCGCCTCAATATTCCCGAGGGTACATTCAATCGGCAGACCATGAGCGGGGATTTTTCAATCGGTCCGGACACATGTCGAATGCAATTGTTGAGGCTGGAGACTTCGGCCATTGCTGAGAGCTGGCGATTTCGCTATGTCGGTACGCTGGTAATGCACAAATTGAGCATCGAGAGAAATCCGTCTTGAGCGATCGGCCATCCGAATGGGATAAATATCTCCTTGGGTCGGTTTTGTTCATATCCCTGCTCATTGGCGGCGGTACTGCAAGCGGCCTTTACACCGATACTCTAATCCAGGTCGTGGTGATTATCTCGGCGGCAGTGGTCTTTTCTCAGACCTCCGGCCAAAGGATCTCGCGTTCCGTTCTATGGCTGCTTATCTTCGCGGTGGCGTTGATTGTTCTTCAGATTGTGCCACTCCCGGCTGCCATATTCAATGGATTGCGGCCGGAACTGCTGCTCGGAGAGCCCTGGGCGGACGAGACTCAATTTCGCTTCATCAGCGTTGGGGTCGGCCGCACGATTGAATGTCTGCTTTATCTGTTGGCCGCAGCGGGGTTTTTTTTGGCCGTTTTGCGTTTGCGTGCGGAGCAGGTCAGTGCGCTTCTTCCCTTCTTTTTTATGGGTGTTATCTGCAACGGTTTAGCGGGAGCAATTCAATATTCGCTCTCTGACAACATCGCTATCGTGGGCCTATTGCCTTTTACGATCAATGCCGGCCTGTTCGCCAACGTGAATCATTTCTCTGCGTTGCTTTTTGTGTCTATCCCCTTCGTCGTCTACTATGGCCTGTTCCGCGGACACCTTTTGTCGGGATCGGTTGGATTGATCGCGCTTTTGCTGCTGCTTTTGGCTGCCGGTTCACGCGCCGGTGTCTTGATCGGGTTGGCGATAACCATATTGTCCGTCGTCTTTCTTTCGGCCCGTTCCAGGGCGAGTGGACTTACCATCCTGCTGATTTTCACAGGGCTTACGGCCTACACGATAGGCGCATGGACGAAGATCGATGCGGACGCGTTAGATCCGGCGTTCGGGCGAGGAGAATTCGCCCGAACGACGATCGAGGGGATCAAGGACAATTGGGCGACGGGCGTCGGATTTGGAAATTTTCAAAAAGCCTATCAAATATACGAAAGGGGGGGCATGATTTTCAGGCAATACGTCAATCATGCCCACAATGAATACCTTGAAATAGCATTCGAAGGTGGAATTCCGGCTATCCTGCTGATGGCAGGCTATTTCGCACTGCTTTTCGCTGCATTGGCCAGGGTCCGCCGTGACCCGCTTCAGAAAGCGGCATTCCTCTCGGTATCTTTTCTTCTCATTCATTCGCTAGTCGACTATCCGCTGCGAACCGAGGCGCTAGCAATGACCTTTGCCTATATGAACGCCATTATCTTCCACAAAGGATTTGCGGAACGCTTGAGCCGCAAGAGCGAGATGATCGAGGTCGACCACAACGGTGACAAGCTGTCTGTTCTCATAGGAACTTCGTCTTAGCGATCCGGTCGCCACGACTGGCATCGCCTGAATGAGGTGGGACCAGTTACCGCTTGCCGGCTCACAGGTTCCGCGGCGAACGCCCTAAAACCGCCAGCTCTGGTTCTCCCAAGCCCAGGCAATATTTTCCTGCCCCTCCCAAGCGCAACTGGTCGCTGGGCAGAAATTTCCCGATTTCGCCGGCTGCATGGAAAAATCATTCCCGAACCATTCGACCGCAGGCTTGTCTTGCATTGTTCTGGGCAGGAACGATCTGCTAGAACGCCCGCACGAGAATAGATTGTCCAGAAGTGCAACTTGAACCGGGCGGCTGAAGAGCGCGCCCGTTGATGAGACAGGCCCTTCTGTGGATGGCACGAAAGAACGCTCACAGTCCATGAACATCGCGCTTACGCACCTTCAGCGGCTTGAGGCTGAATCCATCCATATTTTTCGCGAGGTGGCCGCGGCTTTCGCCAAGCCGGTGATGCTCTATTCGGTCGGCAAGGATTCGTCCGTGCTCATGCATCTGGCGATGAAGGCGTTTTATCCGGCCAAGCCGCCCTTTCCCTTTCTCCATGTCGACACGACCTGGAAATTCCGCGAAATGATCGCCTTTCGCGACCAGATGCAGCAAAAGCTCGGCTTCGATCTCCTGGTCCATGTCAATGAAGACGGCGTGCGCGACAACATCAATCCGTTCGACCACGGCTCCAACACCCACACGCATGTGATGAAAACGGTTGCCCTGCGGCAGGCACTCGACAAATACAGTTTTGACGCAGCCTTCGGCGGCGCCCGACGTGACGAGGAGAAGTCGCGCGCCAAGGAGCGGATCTTCTCGTTCCGCAACGCCCAGCACGTCTGGGATCCGAAGAACCAGCGGCCGGAGATGTGGAAGATTTTCAACACCCGCATCGCTGCCGGCGAATCGATCAGGGTGTTTCCGCTGTCGAACTGGACCGAGCTCGACATCTGGCAATACATTCTCCAGGAAGACATCCCGATCGTGCCGCTGTATTTGGCCAAGGAGCGGCCGGTCGTCGAGCGTGACGGCATGCTCATCCTGAAGGATGACGAGCGCATGCAGCTGCGGCCCGGTGAGACGGTGGAGAACCGGCTGGTGCGGTTCCGCACGCTCGGCTGCTATCCGCTGACCGGCGCGATCGAATCGGAAGCCGACACTCTGGAGGCAATAGTCGGCGAGATGCTCACGGCGCGCACCTCCGAGCGGCAAGGTCGCCTGATCGATCGCGACGAAGCAGGCTCGATGGAAAAGAAGAAGCGCGAGGGGTACTTCTGAAAATGCGCCACATCATGGCCAAGAGCCTCGCCCCGACCGATGGCGTCCGCGACTATCTGGCGGCGCAGGAACGAAAGTCGCTGCTGCGCTTCCTGACCTGCGGTTCGGTCGACGACGGCAAGTCGACGCTGATCGGGCGCCTGCTTTCCGATACCAAGCAGATTTTCGAGGACCAGCTGGCGGCGCTCGAGCGCGATTCGCGCAAGCACGGCACCACCGGCGACGACGTCGACTTCGCGCTGCTGGTCGACGGCCTCGAGGCCGAGCGCGAGCAAGGCATTACTATCGACGTCGCTTATCGCTTCTTCGCCACGCCGAAGCGCAAGTTCATCGTCGCCGACACGCCCGGCCACGAACAGTACACGCGCAACATGGCGACGGGTGCATCGACCGCCGATCTTGCCATCGTGCTGATCGATGCCCGCCAGGGCGTGCTGCGCCAGACAAGGCGGCATTCGATCATTGCCTCGCTACTGGGCATTCGCCACATCGTGCTCGCCGTCAACAAGATCGATCTTGTCGGTTTCGACGAGGCGGTTTTTACACGGATCGTCGCGGATTACGGGCAGTTCTCACGCGAGCTCGGCTTCCAAACGATCGTGCCCATTCCGATGTCGGCCCGCTACGGCGACAACGTTACTGGCCGTTCCGATAGGACAGACTGGTTTTCCGGGCCGACGCTGATCGAACATCTCGAAACCGTCTCGGTTGACGAGGCCGCGGTCGAATTGCCGTTCCGGTTTCCCGTCCAATATGTGAACCGTCCCAATCTCGATTTTCGCGGTTTCGCCGGCACCATCGCCTCCGGCTCGGTTGCGCCGGGCGACGAGGTGGTCGTCGCCAAATCCGGCAAGTCATCCCATGTCAGGCGCATCGTCTCGCATGGCGGCGACCTGAGCCAAGCAGTGGCCGGCCAGGCCATCACCCTTGTCCTTGACGACGAGGTCGAGGTCTCCCGCGGCAATATGCTGGTGTCGCCGGCAGCGCGGCCGCAGGTTGCCGACCAGTTCGCCGCCAACGTCGTCTGGTTCGACGAACATGCATTGCTGCCCGGCCGCTCCTACATCCTGCGCACCGAGACCGACCAGACCAGTGCCACCGTCACCGACCTGAAATACCGGGTCAACGTCAACGACTTTGCCCATGAGGCGGCCAAGTCGCTTGAAATGAATGAAGTCGGCATCTGCAACATCTCGACGCGGTCGCCGATCGCCTTCGATCCGTTTGCCGAAAACCGCACCACCGGCGCCTTCATCCTGATCGACCGCATCACCAATGCCACGGTCGGCGCCGGCATGATCCTGCATTCGCTGCGGCGCGCCGAAAATATCCACTGGCAGTCGCTCGATGTCGGCAAACGCGCCCGCGCCGATATGAAGAACCAGCGGCCGGCGGTGTTCTGGTTCACCGGGCTTTCGGGGTCAGGCAAGTCGACCATCGCCAATCTGTTCGAAAAGAAGCTCTTCGCCACGGGGCGCCATACCTACATTCTGGACGGCGACAACGTCCGTCACGGCCTCAACCGCGATCTCGGCTTCACCGACGCCGATCGTGTCGAAAACATTCGCCGCGTCGCCGAAGTCGCGCGCCTGATGGCCGACGCCGGGCTGATCGTCATCGTGTCGTTCATTTCGCCGTTCAGCGCCGAGCGGCGCATGGCGCGCGAACTGATGGCCGAGGGCGAATTCGTCGAGGTGTTTGTCGACACACCGTTCGAAGAATGCGCCAGGCGCGATCCGAAGGGCCTTTATGCGCGGGCGTTGAATGGCGAGATCAAGAATTTCACCGGCGTCGATTCACCGTATGAGGTGCCGGAAAAACCTGAAATCCATCTCGAAACACTCGGCAGATCTGCCGAGGAGATGGTAGAGGCCCTAGAACACTGGCTGATCGAGCGTGACATTACCGAAGACCAATATGATAGCGGCGGCGGTATCTGACGACGAAGCGATGCTCGCCGTCTTCGAGCGCCTTGCCTTGGCGGCGGGGCGCGAGGTGATGCGCGTGTTTCAGGCCGGCTGTGCGGTCGACAGCAAGTCGGACAATTCGCCGGTGACCGAAGCCGATCGCGAGAGCGAGAAGATCATCCTTGCCGGGCTGCGCGCCGCTTTTCCAGAGATTCCATGCGTGGCAGAGGAGGAAGCCTCTGCCGGCATCATGGCGCCGGATCTCGGCGACGCCTTTTTCCTGATCGATCCGCTCGACGGCACCAAGGAATTCGTCAATCGGCGGACCGATTTCACCGTCAACATCGCGCTGGTTCGCCACGGATTGCCGGAGATCGGCGTGGTTTTCGCGCCTTGCACCGGCCGCTTCTTTTCCGGCCGGCCGGGCAAAGCGGAAACGATCGAGATCAATGACGACTACGAGATCGTCGATCGCCAGCCGATTTCGGCAAGGGCCGGTATGGTGCCGCTGACCGTCGTTGCCAGCCGCTCCCACAACACGCCGGAGACCGAGGCGTATATCCGCGCGCTTGGCGCTGCCGAGATCGTTTCGGTCGGCTCGTCGCTGAAATTCTGTCTCGTCGCCGGCGCCGAGGCGGACGTCTATCCGCGCTTCGGCCGCACCATGGAATGGGACACTGCCGCGGGTGACGCGGTGCTACGCGCTGCCGGCGGCATGACGCGAACGCTGGATGGTGCGCCGCTCGCCTACGGCAAGCGCAACCAGAGCGATGACGAGGATTTCGCCAATCCGCATTTCATCGCCAGCGGCAAGGCTGCTAGATCTGGCTAGGCGATGATTGCGCAGTTCCAGACCCGTACGAAAGTGCGGGTGTTGCAAGTGACTTACGGAAGCGACCTCAGATACTGCTCGAGATCTGTAACCACAACGGTACGATCCCCATCCAGCCTACAGTAGGGTCGGCGTGGCGATTCTCTTCGTGTCCGGCCGATGCTGCGGGGCCTTCACACGGTGTATCCAAATTGCTGTATACCGATACACTTGAACGGCTATACGAGCGAGTGATGGCGTTCCACATCAAAAATCACGAGACCGACGCACTGGCCCGCCGGGTCGCCGCACTTAAGAGGACTGGTCTGACAGAGGCCGTCCATGCCGCGCTCAAACATGAGCTTGAGCGCGAACAGGCTAGACCGTCCCTCGTGGAGATCGGCGTCAGGTTCTGCCGTGATCTGCGAGCCCGGGGCAAGCCTGATCACGGCAGGCCCGCCGACAAGGCGTTTCGCGACAGCCTGTACGAGAATGACTGATATTCATCGACGCCTCGGCCCTGACGGCGCTGATGACCAACGAGGATGATGCGCGCGAACTCCTGGCCGGGACCCGGCGCGGCTGAACGGTGTTGAACCGGACTTTACTTGGCTGGCCACGGTCCAGATTGGATCACGTTCAAGAACCTAAAATGCGGCGGGCTTGCTTCGGATGGTTAAGGCCAGGAGCGCCTCCGAAAGTCGTTTCTTCGCCCGCTCCACCCCGTTCTCGTCGATTGCCTCAACATCGAGGAACAAGTCGAGACCAGTCGTATGCTCGCTGATGACCTGAGGGCGCTGGGCGAGTTCACCCAGGAGGCCCTCGACTTCGTAGGGGACAACCTCCCGGCTGATCCCCTTCATGGCAATCGGTGCTAATGGACGCGCCCGGACAAGGTCGCGCACGAGCGCGTAAGTCTCATAGCTGAGGCAGATGCCGCCGGGCTCGGCAATCGACTGCAGCCGGGCCGCCAAGTTCGCCTCGGCTCCAATGATCGTGTAGTCCATCCGATCATCGGAACCGAAGTTCCCAACATTGCAATAGCCCGTGTTGATGCCCATGCGAGCTCGGAAGGGCCGTTCAACTCCGCGGTCATGCCACACCCTGTTCAACTGCTCCAGCCGACGCTGCATGTCGACAGCCATGCGCAAGCAGGCTCTCGCGTCTTCCTCGACGCCCTGCGTCTCGGGGTCTCCGAAGAACACAAGAAGCGCGTCGCCGATGAACTTGTCGACGGTGCCGCCGTGTTTGAGCGCGATCGTCGACATCTCAGTGAAGTACTCGTTGAGGAGAAGCGTCAGGTCCTCGGGCTGGAGCCGTTCCACGATCGCGGTGAAATCCTTGACGTCGGAGAAAAAGATCGTGAGCTTCTTGCGCTCGGTCGCGATGGTGACGTCCTTCTGGCCGCTGAAGATGCTTTTGTAAATTTGAGGCGAAAGATATTTGGCGATCTTCAATGAAATCGCGGCCAGGAAGTCGTTTGCCTCCGAAAGCTCCTTGTTGATGCCCTGAATCAACGCGGACTGCCGACGCTGCAGGAGAATGAACGTCAGGCCCGCCGCCGCCGCGAAACCGAAATATAGGAGCAGATACTTGAAAGTCAGCACGTTCGCAGCAATAGGCTGATTGACTGATATCTCCTGAATCCCTCGGACATCCCTACCTTCCAGTCCGTCTTGGGGCTGTCCGGGTGTGAGTTATGGCAGGTCACGCACACTTGTCCCATTACAACAGGGGCCACGGCGCGGACCTGCCGGTCAAACAGTGAGCCCGAGACCCCGATGATCGGCTCCTTCGGGTTGGCGCGCAAAGCCAAGATTGCATTCCGCTCGAAAACATCGAGCTGGTGGGGCGCGCGACCTTTGAAAGGCAGATCCGAGACGAACCGATATTTGACCGACCCGTCATGAGCGCTGATGCGCTTGCCGAGTTCGATCGAGAGGGTTGCTGGAATAGGGATCGCACCTGGCACCTCCCGATAGTTGTGCGTCGCGGTCACGGCGCCGTTAGCTTGCAGCACGCGTCCCACGACCTCGCTGCCGTAGAATCCGCGCATTTCGTCGATGATCCGGCTGATTTCGCTGGCTTGCCTGCGCAGCATCCGTTCCGATAGGTCTCGGAGGTCGAGCCAGGCTGCGACGGGCAGACCGACAAGGCCGATGACCACTGCCGTCACCAGGAGCGGTCCCATGGTGCGCTGCTGACGCGCAATCTGTTCACCCAGTCCAGCCATTGTGCAAGCCCCCGGCCGTCACAGTATCTGAACTATAGCTCATTCCCGGCACGGTACTAGAGTCAGTCTTGGCTCGATGAGAACACGTCAGCCCTGCAACGTCGGACCGAGCTTGAGCGGTTGTTCCTAAGCCCGACCCTCACAGCAGATTTCGCATTCTGGCCCTAGACGGGCAGTGAATCAGTGAGGGGATGTCGCAAAGTCGGTTGTGGCCCGGAATGCGCTCCGCGATAACCGCTCAGGGGTCAAAAATTCACCTCTGGCAAGGTTGAGACTTCTGCGGCCGGAGAGCGCGTCGGAAAAGAAAGTGTCCCGCCAAACGTATCCGCGTTTCGGCCGCACTATGGAATGGGACACCGCGGCGGGTGACGCGGTGCTGCGCGCTGCCGGCGGCATGACGCGCACGCTGGATAGCGCGCCGCTCGCCTGCGATAAGCGCAACCAGAGCGACGACGAGGATTTCGCCAATCCGCATTTCATTGCCAGCGGCAAGGCTGCCACGGCCGCTTAGCACGACGGTGAACCCCGTTCCCCGGCTCGTCGCCCGCGCGAGCGACGCCGTCGCGCACGCGACGCCTGAGTGAGGCACTTGTTTTCAGCCGAACGCGCGTGGCAGGGAGTAACTATCCGGTGTGGATCGTGGCAGAGGCCCTTTCGCGTGTTAGACTGCTTGCATGGAGATCGACACCGACAAGATCGACGAAGCCGTTCTGGGCCTGCTTTGGCTGACGCTGCATGAAGAGAGGCGCGTCTGGAAGGGATTCGATTGGAGCGCTCTGGATCGCTTGCACCAGAAGGGGCTGATCGCGAATCCAGCAAACAAGGCGAAGTCAGTGGTTCTGACAGATGAAGGACTGCGGCGTGCGCAGGAGCTATTCCGAACCCTGTTCACCCGTTCGGCGCCATGAGCCATGAGCGCTGGGAGGGCGCCGCGAGATGATGACGCACCTGGCTGAATTTCGATAGTGGCGGCGCGCTGACCGCAGGCGGGACGGCCAATGCTCTCGCCGTGGCGGCCAAATTCTTCTTTCGCCACTTATGCCAACGGGCGCATCCTGGCCGTCAAGGCACTAGCAGAAAACACCGTAGCCGCAACCCTCAATGTCATCGGTATTGGCGCGAAGTCATCCGCAAGATGGTTTCTGCCGGCGAATCAGCGCCCCCCGGGCCGAGCTGCAGGCAGGCAGCTGGTCTGCGCCCGCTGCTGGCACATGGATGTTGGTGGGCAGACTACCACAAGGAATGTGTCATCATGGCTGCGGATTTCCGAAGGCAGGTTTCTCAAGAACGAGCACATGACTACCAAGAGGGGATATGTGAGTGCTCTTAACTTGGAATCCCTCGTCGGACAGCGTTTCGATGAACGCGGGCAACAACGTTTGAGGTGCGCCTCACAATATTGGAAAGCACCCTTCGCGCCTTGCCTGGGCCGATGTTGCGCTGCATGTGCTGATAGACGGCCAGCAGCAGGACGATATCGTATTTCGGTAGAAGGATATTGCCGAGGCGCCGGCTGCCAAGATTCAGGCGATCGAACCGGGCATGCACCGGGGAGCAGCTCAATAACATTTTTGCAGTCTGGATGTGCGGCTTGGCAATGTCGATCCCGTGGATCGAGCTGGGTTTCAGCTTGGATATCTCATAGGCGACAACACCCATATTGCAGCCAACATCGAGAATGGATTTCCCGGCGTAGTCGACCTTTGCGGAGAATAGCCCGTCCAGTCTGTCGTCCCACGTTCCGGCAAAACAATCTTGACCACCACAAATCATCAGCTCCTTTGGGAAGAGCCCCCTTGAGCGCCTCCTACCACGAGAGAATTAATGGTCGATACCCATTCAACTGGAATTGATCACATTGACGAACCAAGGCAGGGACGTGTGCGGCGGCGTCACAATCCCATCACCCTGAGTGCCGCGGGAACCGAATAGCGGCTGCCGTCATAGCGCAGCCGGTAGGTCCGCTTCACAGACTTGGCGGGATGGGACTTGCATTCGCCATCTTTGTCGGGGGAGGGATTGTCGGTATCCGTCCGCTCGACCGCAATGATGTCACGATAGCCGTGATGGCTCGCCGGGCTCATCGCCAGGCTGACCTGGCTGGAATGAAACGATCCGGCGCAACTGGCATCGCCTTCGCCGCCATGGCCGGCGACCACGAGGCCGTCGAGCACCAAGCGCAGCGCATCGGTGGCGACGGCATAGAGCCGCAGGTCGGTTTCAGTGAAGGGAGTAGCCTGCGAATGGTTTGCCACTTCGATGCGCAGGCCGAAGGCGGTGGCGTCAGGGGCCAGTGCATAGCGGCCGGTGTCGAATTCCACCTTACGGATCGCGATGGCATCATCGGTCATCAGTCCAGGCTGAAGCAGGCGCTGGCGCACCCGCAGGCTCTTTCTATCGACGACCAGTAGCTCGATGTCGCCAACATGCAGGTGGTCGCTGTTAGCGCTGTCGATCAGCGGTACCGCGACCAAAAGCAGGTCGTCATGAGCCGGCCAGATCTTGCAGGCCAGGCCGAATGGCGCATCGCTCTCCGGGAGCGTTGAGGCGATGCTCGTATGGGGTACAAGCGTGAACGAGGCGCCGTCGGCGCTCTTTCGGGCCTTGGGATAGGCCTGCTGCACCAGGGCGGCGGCATCGCCGCAATCGCCGGCCGCTGCCCGGGCGGGCGACAGGCTGGCGAGGGCGGCGCCGAGCAACAGGACAGGCAACACTATTCGCATGGAGTTCTCGCGTCCCAGGGCCGGGTTCGGCCAGGGCCCTTCTACGCGAGATTGGTGGCGGCGCACAGGGTGTAGGGAAGTGACGGCTAGCTCCACCCGCTGCGTCAGGACCATAGGTATCCTGGAAAGTCGTAAAGTCCGAGCTCGCTTAGGAACGGTGATCATGAGAACGCCGCCCGAGCGGCCAATTTTTGCCAATGCTGTTCGAGCTACCTGAAACAGATACTGACAATGTGATCTCGGTTGCCTTGTCGCGCTCCGATTAGATAAAGAAGCGCTCCGACAAGAAACCCTACAAAACCGGACCTAGCCGATCCGTCGGGCGCACCTTCTAGGGTGTACATTCCAAAATTAACTCGGCATGACCTCCGTTTCTGACCGCCTGAGCCGGGCGCGTTCGCTGTCGGCGCGGTATTGAAGCAGAACCAATGCCGCGCCTGCTTCGGCTTTCCGAAACCCCGCCTTGTCTTTCCTTGAGACTTGGCAGCACGGCGCGTTCAATCGGAACCGTGCTGCCTTCAATGTACAGCCAGTCCCATCAGCCGGCGAGCTTGTAAACTCCGGCAGCCTTTTGGCAGCTGCGAGCACCGCCTTCATGTCGGGTTCTTCGAGGACAACGAGGTCGTTTACCCAGCCGCTTGCCCGCACCGCCAGTGCTAGGTCCATCCCATCGGCCTGGTCCGGAACCTCAGCATTGACGACAATATCATAGGCGCCGCGAGTAAACATCATACCGGACACCTTGCCACCAACGCTTTCCAAAATCGCCTTGATTGCAGCTTCTCGGTCTGAGCCTTGTATCAATCCCTTATAAGCATGGGGCGGATAGTTTCCCAGGATTGTCACTTTCATGGGTATTCCTCCCTATCTTGTACTAGTTTCGTTATTGATCGTTTGACCAACACGGAGCTACGCGGACGGTTGGGTCAGCCGTAACCCTGCATCGCAACGCTCTTGCTCGTATCCAAAGCTGGCAGCGGGAAAGGTTCGACCTGCCCTCCGGTCTTGTCCAAATACTGCATTAAGGCCGTCACGAGGTGGTAGAAAATGCTCGGGGACCTCCGTTGCCAGTGACCTTCCGCGCTCGTCAATCCTGTCGATCCACAAGCCAAGCGGTGCGGGAACGATATGCCATTTGAAGAGGCGGGCGACACGAGCTTCGATCTCGGTTTTCAGATCAGGCCCGCCGATGCCGTCCAGGGCGACGGCCGCCTTGACGGCTTCGCATTGCGGCCAGCTGCGGGAGAGCCGGTCGAAGGGAATTCCCTGCCGCGACACAGCTGCATAAGCCAGGCCCGTGGCCCGGTTTCAATCCGCTGGCGATCGCCGACGAATAGAGCTTCCTGGCGTAGGCTGCCAAGTCTTTCTGCCCGCTTGCCCGCGCGAACTCGACGAGGAGCGAAGCCCATTCGAAATCGAGCCCTGGTTCGGTCCACTGTCCCTCGTCTCCCGGCAACGGTAGCCAATTGACGTCGAAATGTTCCCCAAGCGTCCAGCTCTCCTGGTCGAAAAAATGGCACCGGAAGAGATCGACGACACGTGCCGCCCGACGGAGATATGCACGCTCGCCGGTGACGTCATGCCAGGCAAGGAAGGATTCCAGCATGTGCATGTGCGGGTTCGAGTACCGCACCCCCTTCCAGCCGGGGGTCCCGAGGAAGCCGTTCAGGCTGACATCCTCGAGATGGGTGTCGATGAAATGGAACGTCTCTTGTGCCAGCTGCAGGGCATCCTGATGGCCGCATCGGTGAGCATGGGCAAGCGCCAGGAGCAGGCAGGAATGGTCGTAGGCGTCCTCCGTCGGGTCAGCCACGCTGCCGTCGGAATTAAGGGTGCGCACCCAGCCACCGCGATCGGTGCGGCCGTCTCTGGCGATGCCGCCGTTCAGGTCGAGCGGACCGATGTCCGAGATAACGCGGTCGGCATGCCGTTCGGAGGCTATCAGATAGATCGGCGTCTCGCCGTCCGACCGCGCCTTGGGGCGTCGGACAGTCTTCGCGAGCATGGAGCCGTCGCCCGAAAGGTCGTGGAATTGCTTGAGATTGTCTTCGCGCGAGAGCGGCCACAGCCGTGACCCGACGCCCCCGCTCATGACAAAACTTACGATCCGCTCCGGCATGGCCCAGTCCTCTCAAAATGTCTGGTTGTAGGCTCCGACCTCTGGATTGCGGCGCAGCACGGCATCGACAGCCTCGAACATCTCGCGACGTCGTTCCGGCGAGACAGGGCTTTCCACGACGACAACAATTTCCGCCTTGTTCGACGAGGCCCTGACCAGACCCCACGTGCCGTCTTGGGCAAAGACACGCACCCCATTCATGGTGACGAGATTGGCCAGCGGCTGGCCAGCGAACTCGATCCCGTCCGCCTTCATTTTGGTGAATTCCCCGACAACTTTCGCGACCACGTCGTATTTGAGCTCGTCGGCGCAGTGGGGCGACATGGTCGGCGTGCCGAAGGTCAGCGGCAGATCGCGGTAGAGGTCGGCCTTCCGATGGCCGAAAGGATCTCTCGCCCAAGCGTGGGGTTTTGTATTCTGGAGGTGCTTCCTGCTCAGGCGCTGACGACAAGGGTGGGCTGCTAGATGCCGCTGACCGCATTCAAGTTCCCGTTGCGCGAGAATGTCGACGAAAGGCGTTTCGGACGCCTGGCTCGCCTTCTCAAGGGCATTCAAGTGGAAATCGAGAGGGATCAGCGGAACTCCGTTTGTCCGGAGAAAGGATGATGGACTGCGCCGCGTTCGTCTTGGACGCGATGGGAACACGGCGAAACCCCGACCGCATGTACACGACCATCAATACCTCACGCGGAACGGTCCGCGGACGGCAGGTCTCTCTGGAACAGCAGACGTCATTCTTCGATAGGACGAGAGCCCGTTTTCGGCGGGCCGATATCGACGACCATGATCTCCGGCGAGACGCCGAAGCGCACCGGCAGCCACGATACGCCCAAACCCCCGGATACGACCATGTGCCGCCCACCCTCGACGACATGCCCGTAGGCGAAGCGCTGTCCGTAGGCTGAATTGATGATGGGGGGTCCGATGAATGGCAAGCGCACCTGTCCGCCATGTGTATGGCCGCATAACGTCAGGCTGACACGGTCAGGGACAGTAGTGAAGATGTCCGGTTCATGCGCAAGGAGCAATATCGGATTGCCGTCGTCCGGTATTGCGGCCATTGTTCCAGGCAGATCGTCGACGCCCTTGTACACGCCGCGAGAAAACTGCATGGCCCACTGGTCGCCAAGACCCGCGAGCCAGAATGATGGGCCATCCTGCTGCCGGATAAGCGTGGCGGTGTTCTCGAGGACCGGAATGCCATTGTCGACGAGGGCTGCGCGGACGCTATCGACACCGTGCCACCAGTCGTGGTTGCCGAGAATGGCGTGGCAGCCGAGTGGCGCGGAAAGTTTCGAAAGGGAATTGCCCCAAACAGTGTCGGGCACGATCCCGGTGGCATAGCGCGGCAGTACGCCCATCACATAGTCGCCAAGGAGAAGGATGATATCGGGCTGCAGGCTATTCGAAACAGCGACGATCTCGTCGATCCTGGAAACCGGCATCCAAGGCTCGCAGGCGTGGATGTCAGCGATCACGACGATGCGCAGGGGCTTGGCAGTGGTCGGCCAGCGCGGCGGTAGGACCTTGTAGCGAGTGACACGCAGTCGAAACCGAGGTTCAATCGCGAGGGCATAACTCGCCAGACCGAATGTCGCGAGCGACACGGCGCCAAAGAGCTTCAGGAATGAGCGCCGCGACGTTAGCATTTGTATTTTCCAGCACAACGAGGTCGGTTTTAGAGATCGCCACGAATTCAGCTGCGGCAGCCCGACCAAATCAACCTGTTGGAGGCCTCGCGGCTGAATAGTTTCCCAAATCGGCGTCACCTGCAAGCATTGGTGTGATTGCGCACGGGAGGGAGCTCGGGTTACGACACCGTCAACCGCTCCGACTTGCGACTGATCTCGGACGGATGGTGTAGTTCCATTCCGGATGGAATGGGTCGCCTTCAGATCGTCGAACGCCTCCATCTCGGCATCGCTCACTTGATACCTTTCGTCGGTCGCGGCATCGACTGCGCTTCCAGCTTCAGGCCGGTGACTGCGATCAGCTCGACCACGCCTATGCGTTCGACAAGGGGCCGTTCACGCCAGGGTTGCGTGATGTGGCAGACCAGGGTTGTTCGATGTTGCTCCACATCTGCCCCGCGGATAGGATCCAATGTGGAGCGCGAGGCCTGTCTCGCGAGCCCCTCGGACCGCTCCATCCAACGCGCGCCATGATCTTGGCCGACACACGATAGGCAGCGCCGCAAGGCCTTGGGAGAGATGTCTCTCGATGACCGAAAGACCAGTTCCTCTCGCCGCCACGGCGTCAGACAGGTATTCTTGTGGATGTTCATTTCGGATCCTCCGGTGAGTGCTGAAGCTTTGTAACCCCAGTCTCCTCGGTTCGGTCCGAATGGACAACCTACAGAAAGCTCACAACTAGAGCCTGTTCCATCCCGATGGCATCGGGATGGAACCCCATCTCTTTTTTGAGCAGATCTTCTCCGAAAACGGGGCTCCCGCCTTTTGCTACGCTGACTTCGGTTCGGGATCATGGCTCTGAGGTGCTGTTTATCCAGTCCTTATTTGGCCACGGCAGCCCCGCGTTTCTTCAGGTCACATAGAATGAGGCTGCGCCGAGCGAGAGATGTGGGGAAAGGGTGGCGAACTGTATTTGAGATGCGCCGCCGGCCCCGTCACTGTCGAAAGAGAGCGCCCCAGTTTCACTGTTGTAGATGATATGATCGGAACTGTCATGCGCGGCTGCACCAACAAAGAAAGCTTTGGATGGAAGTCCTCCCGACTGAAGCCCGGCAAAAACGGTATCGCTCAGATGGAACGTATCCTGGGAGCGCTTGAAGTCGGTGATCTTATCGACATTGCCGGCTCCAAGAGCAGTATTGAACGAGAAGGCATCGTGGCCTCCGTAACCGGTCAAGACGTCGGGGCCGAGCCCGCCATTGATGACATTGTTGCCGGCATTGCCCTGGATGGTCTGGGCGAACTCGTTGCCGGTGAAGGATATCGCCTTCGTGCCGGACGGGTTGCTGGTGGCGAGATGTTCGATCTCCGAGCCAGCCGAAAGCGCATAGCTCACCGAGGCGATCACACTGTCGTTGCCGCCGCCCACTGCCTCAACCACCTTCTCGTTGGCATTATCGACATAATAAGTGTCGTTGCCGCCATAGCCGATCATCGTGTGGCCGCTGTTTCCATGCAATACATCCGCGCCGCTGGTGCCGTACAAGGTGCCATCGCTGGTGCTGCCGGAAGTTGGGATAGACCCAGTCTCGGTCCCGGTCGTCCCAGTGATTGGGGGAGCGACGTTCGCGCCCGTGACGGTGTCGCCGCTGCCGGCCTTTTGATAGAGCTGAATCTCATCGACCTGCATCTGCATCGACGAAGGGGTCGAGCTGTCGAGAGCCGTGTGCCATCCGGCCGTGTTCGAATTCGCGACTCCATTGTTCATGATCAATTCCATCGGCTCATTCGGGATCGTCGCCTGTGCGCTGGTGACCTGCGCCATCTGCTTCCCGTCGAGATACCAGGTGATCGATTTACCGGGATCCCAGTTGATGCCGTAGGTGTGGAAGCCGGCCGTGAGGTCGACGCCGCTGTCGATGCTCGCGCCGACCCATCCAGATGGGCCGTGAAGGTGCCAACTGAAGTTATTGTCAACCGGGCCGGAGCTTTCGGTAAACCCGCCTTCGTGCATATCGATCTCGAAATTGTCGCCGCTGCTGCCGGCGCCTTGGCCGGGCAACAGCCAGAGGGCTGGCCACGCGCCGTCGCCGCTCGGCGCCTTCATGCTGACCTGAAGGTAGCCGCCGTTGAATTCGAAGTTGCCGTAGCTGCTGACTGCGCCGGACGTGACCGGGAATGTCTGTGCCGTCCCATTGTTTATGCCGCTGACGGGCTGTTTGATCGCCGTGAGATTCAACTGCCCGTTGCTCACGGACACTTGGCTCGGCATGTCGTAGTCGGCATAATACGTCGCGCCGACGCCGCTGCCTCCTGATCCATTGCTGTTCCATGGCCAGCCGTTGGCGGCATTGCTGGTGGTATAGGTATGCCAATCGCTGTCGAGCGCCGTGCCGGAGAAGTCTTCCTCGAAGACCAAGTCGCTAGACGCAAAGCCTATGGGGGCGGAAAGAGCCATTCCGTGATCCTTATTTGGGGTTGAAAACAGGGAATTTCGACGACCGCGCACCCCGAAGGCGCGACATGCCGCATGCTCGCAGCTAGGCACCGCGAACGGATTTCAAAGTAGCAGAGCTTTGGAAGTCCTCGCTCAGACATTGTTGTCGAGCGAGCTTAACGTTGAACTCGCCATCGAAAGTGAGGTTTGGCGGCGGGAATGCCCATCAGGCCCTCCCTTGAATCGGTGGCGCTGCCGACGCACGCAAAGTGTTCAACGGTTCGAGCCGCAGCCGAGTTGAAGTCGAGCGCAGCACTTCCGGCGGACGCACCGCCCCGCTTGCCGTTTAGTAGAAGCAACAGTAGATCCTTAGTTCATTTCGCTTTTTATTTTTTATTCCACCTGCGCCCTAAGTAAAACGCAGGCATTTTCGCTTCATGACTTACATCGCACCGTCTTGTACCACACGTGAAGTGATTATTAAGGACAATGTACGCAAGCCAAGCGACTTTTACTGCCATTTGCGGCGAGAATGAGGCTGGGCGAAAACTTATTAACACCTTCTAATACAGGAGATGCGGCCTGTCGAAATGGCGGAACGTGGCCCTAGGGCGCGCGGACGCTTCGTCGCCGCGGGACGGCCCGCGGATTGTCAAATTTGAACCGCGCAACCAGTCGCCAAAGCTCCACCTTGTGGCCGTCTGCTAACCGCCTGGCGTGCTCTTTCGCCGCATCGTCGTCTGTGCAAGCAAGGTTGACCCCCCATAAGCTGGCCGTGTTCGTCCAGAACGTAGACACGAATGCGGCATCGCTTGTCCTGACCGGCGACAACGTTCTGACAGTCAGCCTCGCTTTCACGCGCGGAGCGCCCGTTGCGTGCGGACGGACGCGACCGCGCAGTTCAACTCGTGCCAGCGGTCGAGCGTGTGCGCACAAATGATGACGGAGGGCTTCAGTCATGGGACTTGCGGGCTGAGTTCTAAGGCCCGGCTGGTTTCGCGGGTCTGCGTCGCCCGAGCCGTGGCGGCTTTGAGGATGTTCCAGAGCGCGCTTCCGTCATTGTGGACATCGAACTGGTCGTATTCGTCGACGGGAAAGTGTCCGCTGTCCTGCCGCGAGACCAGCCGCCACACGATCCAGCCGGCGCAGTTGCGATTGCGCGTCAGCGTGTCGAGCCACATGGCGTAAGCCTCGGCGAAGTCCCGATTGGAGCGGGCATAGCCGAATTCCTCCAGAAGGACCGGCTTCTTGGCGCGGGCCGCCAGCTGGCAGAACTCGGTAATCATGTCGTTGAATTGCTGGACCGTGAGGTCGTAGTAAAGCGGGTAGCCGTGCCAGGTCCCGAAATCGAGGGACGGGATCGTCAAATCGGAGAGCTTTTTGAGAATGTTGGCGTTCCCTGAGCTGACAAGGTGATTGGAATCGAGGGACTTCACGTAGGCCGACATTTCGGCAGTCCAGGCCAATCGCAAGGCCTCTGGCTGCGCATTGCCTTCGTTCATCAGCTCCCAGGCCATGATGGTTGGATCATCCCGGTAGGCGAGCCCGGTGAGCGGGTTGACCCTCTGCACGACGTGGCTGACCCAACTCTTGTAGTCGCGCTTCGTGCGCGGATCTTCGAAGAAAAACGTGGACTCGTCCCGGCTCCCATACCAAGCCCGCATCTGCTGGGCGCCACCCGTGTAGTTCCAGAAATCCAGGAAGCCGATGATGAGCCTCAGGCGTCGCTTGCCGGCCTCGGCGATGAGGAAATCAACCTTCTGCATGCCCTTGGCGCCGTCATTGATCGCCATCCCGTTCGTGCGAGGGTCCCAGGAGAGCAGGTACGTGCCTCTTACCGCGAGATTGCTGGCATCGGCCTCGAGCCGCCAGTTCCAGATCGTCGCGATGCTTCCGTCTGGCGACCCGATCACCGGCTGGAGGAAGATGCGAACCACATTGGCGCCCATCGCCACCGCGTCCTCGAGAACGCGGGTGACCTCATCCTGCGACCCGTAGGTCAAATAGTGGTTGTTCACGCCGGTCACGAAGAACGGCCTGCCGTCGACGGTAAACTCCGTGCCCGAGGTCTTGATGAAGGACGTTGCCGACAAGCTGTCCGGGGCGCTCACGGCTGCCGGAACAGATAGCAACGCGAACACCAGCACGCGCAGTCCGGCGTTGCGCAGCTCACTTTTCACTCGTTGCCAGTCGACAATCATCCCGGCATGTGGCTCTCACCGGGCGCCGAGTGCAACGGCCCCGAAGGATTACCTCCTCTGGCTCCGGGGTGCGATGCGCTCATGCTCTGCGGGAAGCATTATGGGACAGAAGCACGCCGCAGCCTTGCCGGGATGGCACGGGTTGCCCCGGCGGCCTGTGAGGCGAGCGCTGCTCTCGCGAAGGAAAAGGGGCATTTCCCTCTTTACGATCAGGAGCGGTATCTCGCCCGCCCCTTCATAAGCCCTTCATAAGGGGGCTGGACCGGGATTGTGCGTGACGCGATCGCAGCAAACGGCATGCGCAACCGCTTTCTTCTTGCGATCGCGCCGACGGCACATTTCGCTGTGCGGGTAATATCTCTGGCGCATCGAGCCGGTTTTCGACCAGGAGTGTTGATGCAACGTCCTAGATTATCAAGCGATGTCCTAGATTAAGGTCGATCGCCGTCCAGCGAGAAGCACCGAAACTCAATTCCGAGCTCCTTGAGCCGCTCTACGCCGGGAACCTCTGCCGTCGGGTGCACGAGCCCAAGGATTGAATCGGATCGGAAGGGTAGGGGGAGATGCAGGGCCTCAGCTGCCTTGAGGACGCCACTGACAAGCTGCCAGGGCACGGGGACGGCGCGCAGTGTTCTGCCTTGTGACGCGGCGATTTCTTTCATGAGCCGTCGGAACGGTACCGGTTCGGGGTTGGCCAGCCCTACCGGTTCCGGCAGGGGCATGTCCGACTCGACAATACGCACCATGGCAGCTGCCATGTCCGCCTCATGCACGGTGAACTGATGGGAGCGTGCCCCGATGAGAGGTGTGACCGGCAGGTTGGTGAGCTTGCGCAGCGCGCCTATCATCCCGCCCCAACCGGGGCCGTACACCAATCCGAGGCGGGTGGAGACACCTCCCAGACTGCTAGCGGTGCGCTCGCAAGCTAGCTTGGCCTGACCGTACAACTGTCGAGTTCCCTTATAAGCGGACATCGAGGAGATAAAAATGACCCGGCGAACCCCTGCGTCGGCGGCATTGCGGAGGAGGTGCTGCGACCCGGACACATTGACACCCCACACATCGCCGGCGCTGACGAGAGTCAGGTCCCATGCACCGTGGATGAGCACATCTAGGTCGCTGAATGCGGCCGCCGACGGCGGGCGCTCGATCTCGTATGGGCGCCACTCGCCGACGCCGACCGTTGCGGCGGCAGATTCGGAGGTCACCCGGTTCGGACGGGCGAACGCGATGACCTCATGCCCTTCTTCAGCGAAGGCGGCACGCAGGATGGTCCCGACATACCCGTTAGCTCCCGTGATGCCGATCCGCATTGAACGCTCAACCCTTCAGTTCCATCGCTTCGCAGGCGATGCGATGAGAATTGGCCATCACCGTCAGGGTAAAGGTAGTAGCTGGAACATTTGGGAAAACGGACCCGTCGATAAGATGGATCCGGTCCCAGCGCGCCAGCCGCCCGAGGCGGTCTGTCGTAGCATTTCCAGTATCCGGCTCACTGGCGTGGGGAAAGCTGCCGCCAAAGTGGTAGCTCTTGGCCCCGCCCGACCACAGCATCTTCCGCGTGATTGGCCACAAGTCAAGGTAAGGTGCCGCCCTCCAAATCCGCTTTATTACGTCAGAGAGCATCAGAGGCACGTCTTTGCCCCTGGCCTTGGCCCCGCTGAAGCCCTCCGAAGTGAGCGTGATCTGGGGAAGCTCGTCAGGAGCTGCGGGCACCCGGGCGGTGACCCGGATCTTGGGTGATGCCCAGGACGGCAAGTAGCCCAGGCCTACCGTCAACCGGCTCAGGAGCCGATGCGTCGCGAAGGCGGCGGCGCGGTGTTGGAGGAAGCCGGGTAGCGCATCGTAGTACGCCTGGTTGAACGGATAGAAGTGAATCTGTGAGACATCGAAGCCCTCATCGTCCCGGGCGATGACCATGTTGAACTGGTTGAGCGTGAACTCGGGCCTTATACGTGGGTCGGGGGTCGGCTTCACGGATATCATTGGAAGAATGAACTGAGCCGATTCCGAAAGATGTACCGGCTGGTCCGATCCGAGCGAGCCCAAGATCAGCCGAGTGGTCCCAATTGCTCCGCAGCCCACAAAGATCCGGTCGGCTGTGAATCGCTGGATCCGGCCGCTGGACAGATCCCGGGCCTCCACGATGGCTGTGTCGGCCTCCTGGTCGACTCGCACCGCGAGCAGCCCGCTGTGGTAGTCGATCCTCCCGCTGCGCCTAAAGCGGTCGAAGCTGTGCGAGGCCGAAAAGACTAGCGACCGCGGGCACCCGGTCATGCACAGGCCGCAGGGCTGGCATTCGGGCGCTGAGAAGGCGAGCCGGGCGCGGCCTATCGCTATTCCTGTGGAGCGCACACGATCGCGGTGCCGTTCGTAGTTGGCCAGGACCATCTGCGTCCGCGGTGCCAGGGGCGGAAGGGGGTCCGGGGATCCGATGAGCGGGAACCACTCCTCGAGATCGTCGGACTCTCCAGCGAAAGGAATGTGACCCAGGATGGTCCGATAGTGCTCTTGCATATCCGAGAAGCCGAACGGCCATCTTTTGAACGTGGCGGCGCTGAAGGGCATAATCTGGGCCCCCCAGACATTGCTGAACCCCCCGTAGGCGCTTGAGATGACAGCTGAGTTGACTCTACCCTCGCAGTGGACGCCGTCGAGCTGGCCCTTGTTGACAAACGGGAAATCGGATCCATAGCTTCTCTTTTCCGGCAGCGAATCGGACCGGACCTGCTTGGGTTGCAGGCTGACCCGGCGGACGTCCTCCTCATCCCAGTCGCCGACACGCAGCTTGGACAGCCTGGAGATTACCTCCTGCGTCTCCGCGTCCAGCACTGTGCCCGGATCGAACACGGTTATCTTCTCATCCGGCTTCTCGGACAGCGCCAACACGGCGGCGGCTGCAGCTGGACCCGAACCAATGATTATCGAAGACGGCATTTATTTCCCTCGCCCACCGGCTTGCGCGGCTGTGTCCAGCATCTGCTTGGTTGCCTGTTGGCGCTGCCGGCGCATTCGCCGCGCCAGTTCGATCCGGCCGGCGACGTGGCCTGCCGTGGCCAGCCCCACGCCAGCGATTATCACCGCGGACCGGGCCAGCCCGTGGGCATCACCCTTGGCCGCTTGCGAAATCCCCCGCGGTACGCCCTTGGTCAGTGCGTACCAGACGAAGCGGGCCTCTGCACTCAGTGTGGCGGCGTCGCCCATCTGGGCGAAGGCCTCGACCTTCCCCTTGTTGACGAAGAAGCAGCGGCGCCAAAAGTACTTCCAAGTCGCCCGTGAGGCGGGTACGAAGTGGCGGACGGTCGCCGCCGGTTCGTAAATGACCGCCGCACTGCCCTTGATGTGCGCCACGCGGTGGCACATGTCCATGTCGTCGTGATTGTCGGAGTGGAACCCTCCCACCTGCTCGAGGAGGGTCCGCCGGACCGACATGTTGGCTCCTATGAGATGAGCCAAAGGGCCTCGGCTCGTCGGGAGGCCGTCATAAGCGCATCCGAACACCCAGTCGAACTGCACGGGGAACCAGGCCGGGCGGCCAGCCTTGAAAACCGGCATCGGACGCCCGCCGACGGCGCCGATGCGCTCATCCTGGTACGGGGCGGTGAGAATCGCGAGCCAGTCCTTGTCGGCCGCTGCATCGTCATCCAAGAACGCCACGATGTCTCCGGCAGCTGTCTCGGCTGCCGTGTTTCGGGCCGACCCCAGGTGCCCGTCGTACTTGTTCTGGATCACCCGTATCGGAGGGGTGGATGCGGCGAAGTCAGCCCAGTACGCGGCACAATGGTGGAAAAGGGTCTCATTATGGTCGATGCATACGATGATCTCGCAGGGTTGCAAGGTCTGCTCCTGAACCGACGCCACCGACTGAAGCATCAGCTCCCATCTGTCCACGGTGTAGGCACAAATGATCACTGAGATCGTGGGGGAGGGCGGGACCTGCCGGTGTTCGCTGCAGACGTGATCCTCGGTCTGCCCGGTTTTCGATCCAGGCTGATCGGTTGTGGCAACGGCAACGTCATGATCGCGGCGGGCGCCATCGATACTTAGCTTCCGGACGTGGCCCTCTTGGCCACCGCCAATCGGCAGATAGGATTGCGCACGCATCAAGATACGCATCCACGAATTCTCCCGACTTGAGCTGCCAATGTCGGCCCAAACTCTTCGATAAACGGTGCGATGGTCTTGGTTTTGACAAGCCAGGCTTCCACGCGCTGGATTCGGCCCACCCGGAAACCTGTTTTCAGCATTAAGACCACCAGGGCCGAGGTTTGCGCCACAGAGCCTCGAGGCGGCCGCCCGGCACCAAGCACGCGCGGATCGGCGTAGGGCATCAGCAACTCGTCCAGCCAGCGCTCGCGAGATCGCCAGCCTCGGCCTCGAGCCGCCAGTTCCAGATCGTCGCGATGCTTCCGTCTGGCGACCCGATCACCGGCTGGAGGAAGATGCGAACCACATTGGCGCCCATCGCCACCGCGTCCTCGAGAACGCGGGTGACCTCATCCTGCGACCCGTAGGTCAAATAGTGGTTGTTCACGCCGGTCACGAAGAACGGCCTGCCGTCGACGGTAAACTCCGTGCCCGAGGTCTTGATGAAGGACGTTGCCGACAAGCTGTCCGCGGCGCTCACGGCTGCCGGAACAGATAGCAACGCGAACACCAGCACGCGCAGTCCGGCGTTGCGCAGCTCACTTTTCACTCGTTGCCAGTCGACAATCATCCCGGCATGTGGCTCTCGCCGGGCGCCGAGTGCAACCGCCCCGAAGGATTACCTCCTCTGACCTCGCACGGCCCGTCGTCGTTCGGGCATAGTGGTGCTTAGCCGATTCCGGTCGCTCGAGTATGGACCCGTGCTGTCAGACATCGCTCCCAACCAAGAGTTCGGCTCCTCGTATTGGCGAGTCCCCGCGGTAGTAGCAGGTGGGAAGTATTCTCGCGCTGTGGCGAGCGCTGTGGCTTTTTATCTCCCTCCCTGGCTCGCGGGCCCGCCGACAGCTGGCAAGGCGCCTCGCTCGAGGTGGTTCTCGTCAAAGCTGTCGTCTTGTTGAAGCCGCCGTGAGAACACAATGCGCATTTGCTTGAGTCTCGATCCGTCGCGGCCGCTGCGCTGGCATCTGTGGCTGGCAGAGGCGCTTGCTGAAGTGCCCGGCAACGATATCTCCTGCGCTTTCGCGACCGGCTGCCGCCCGCTGCCGTTGATCTTCCGCCTGCTGCTCGAACTCGAACGACTAGTCTATGGCTTACGTGTCAACGGCGCCACCGACCCCGTCGAGGCGGCGCTGCGATCCCTGCCGCCGCCTCCGGCCGACCAAGTGGACGTGGTGATCGATTTGAGCGGAGAGGAGCCCCTCCCGTCGGGGCGGCGCGTGCTGACGCCGCTCTTCAACGGCGTACCCGGCGAGATCGGAGTCATGGCGGCCTTGGCGAATGATCAGGACCCTCTCGTCGACCTGCACGACACGGCGCGGCCGTCGCAGCCGTGGATGGCGCGTCCGGCCCGTGTAGATCGTGAAGTGTTCGCAGCCAGCCTCGATAGCGTCCTCTCCTGCGCTGTGGCGCTGATCCTAAAAGCCTTGCGCGAGGAAACCGGTTCAGCCGCGTCCGGTGTCTCCGGCCCACGCACGGCCGTGCCTTCGCTCGGCGCGCTTCCGGCCCTTGCAAGAGCGACACGCACAGTGACATCGAAGGCAATCAGGTTCTTGGACATCCTGGCGAGAGGCGGCAGGAGGTGGGGGATTGGCTGGCGCTTCGACGAATCGGCGAGCTTGCTCGACAAAGGCGACGCAGCATTCCGGGTGCTTACCGGGGACACCGACAGCTACCTTGCCGACCCGTTCCCGTTCCGGCACCAGGGGCAGGATTTCATCTTTGTCGAACAGTACCTCTACTCGAAGAAACGGGGGTGCATTGCAGTCGTGACAGCGAACCGGAACGGGACCGCCGGCGCACCCCAGATCGTCCTGGAGGAACCGCATCACCTCTCGTACCCGTTCGTGTTCGAGCAGGATGGGCAGATCTGGATGATCCCCGAATCGGGGGCGGCCAAGAATATCAGCCTCTACAGGGCCGTGGAATTCCCTTACCGGTGGACGCGGGAGGCCTGCCTCATCGAGGGCATCGAGGGCTACGACACCACGCCGCTCTGCCACGAGGGTGGCTTCTGGTTTTTCGTCAGCCCAAGGCTGTGGAGGTCCACGTCCTGGGATGTCCTCAGCCTCTACCGTGCCGAGAGCCTGACCGGGTCCTGGACGCCCCATGCCGCAAACCCCGTCCTGCTCGATGCCACGCTCAGCCGCCCTGCAGGCGCCGTCATCCGACACGGCGGACGGACGCTACGCCCGGTCCAAGACTGCGCGCGCGGCTATGGCGGCGCGGTGACGTTCTGCCGGATCGATGCGCTCGGCGAGTCGGAATTTGCCCAGACACCGGTCGGTCGCATTCGGTCCGGAGCGTTCGGGTGCCACACCTACAACCGGCGGTCCGGCCTGGAGGTGATCGACTTGTTCGGTCATATCGGGGGTCTACGAGAGGTCACGACCTCGTATCGGTTGCTTGTATCCGATCCGCCGGTCTCGGGACCGCACGGGCAGCACCTCTCCTGGCCGGTCTCGCGTCCGGTTTAGCTACCCGTAGCCAGCTGGCCTAGCGAAAGGTACCCCCTGCGAAGGGCCGGGCGCGCTCAACCCTTCTCGGACACAGAACAAGTGGTAGCTCGGAAATCACGGCCGAGTGAAGGAGCGAGCCAACCTGCACGTCGCAGCTTCTGGCCAGTGGCAATGTCGGCGTTGCGCGCGAGGTTCATCGCGCCGGCGACCTTCGCTGCATGCTGCACCGCTCGCTTGGTAGAGACTGTCGCTCGAGATCCGGCGGCGGGTCGATGATTGTCATCGCTGGCGTTAAAGGCATTGCGATGTTGTCGGCTCCAGAGGTCGGACCTACGGGTTTGGCAGCCCTGCCAGCGTAGCTGCTGAAGGTGATCGGTGCCGCTGCCGTATCATCTGCGCTGGCGTTTGGGCCGGAACTACCCTGAAGGGATAACCACAAAGAGCTAATCACCTATTGTGCTTTCTAACCATCTATTGTGCTTTCCATTGCGGAGCCTCATTAGTAATGTTCTTAGTAATGTTCGCATTGCTCAGACGAAGAGAGGGGAAGTCTCTTTCCAGAGAGGGGAAGTCTCTTTCCATCGCTCATTTTTATTTCATCTCATCTTTGTTTCATCATGTCGTGGAGTCCGCATATGCTTAGAATAAGCACATCCGGGGATGTCGCTGCCATCGAAGCTGGCACCTACGGCTTGTCGCTGGCGGCGCATTTGCGTGCGCGCAGTGTGGAGCACCGGATTTTGGATTTCATCGGTCCCTCCGCCGCGAACGGCTTCGGTCCCACGTGCCGGTTCCGGTCCGGGACCCGTCCTCTCGCCCGAGACTTGTCGGCAGTCCTGGCTCGCTTCCAACCTTCGCCGCTGGTCCGACGGCTCGACCGCACCGTGCTGCCATGAATGCCCCTGTCTCCAGCATCGTCGCCCGCGGCGCTGCCGTGTCGGCGCCTGACCCAATCAGCGTCGCGCTGCGGCGGTCGCTGACTCTGCCCCGAGTCAGCTTTATCGTCCCGACGCTCAACGAAGCCGAGAACCTACCTTGGCTTCTACCGCGCATCCCCAACTGGGCGCACGAGATCATCATCGTGGACGGTCGTTCGACGGACGACACAGTCGCGGTCGCGCGCCGCCTGCGCGAGGACGTGAAGGTTGTCATGGAGCCCCGGCGGGGCAAGGGCGCCGCATTGCAAGCGGGATTCCTGGCCGCCACAGGCGACATCATCGTCATGCTGGACGCCGATGGCTCCATGGTCCCGGAGGAGGCGATCGTTTTTGTCAGTGCGCTGATGGCCGGTGCGGATCTGGTCAAGGGCTCACGCTTCCTCCAAGGCGCCGGCACCAACGACATGTCGCTGTTCCGAATGCTCGGCAACTGGGGGCTGACCCTGATGGTGCGGCTGCTCTATGGCGGTTTGTTCTCCGATCTATGCTACGGATATATAGCCTTCTGGACCAAGCACGTCGCCACGCTGAACTGTGACTGCGATGGGTTCGAGATCGAGACCCTCATCAACGTGCGGGCTTTGAAGAACCACCTTATCATCGTCGAGGTGGCGAGTTTCGAGGCTTCGCGCATTAGCGGTGTGAGCCATCTGCGCGCCATCCCGGACGGCTGGCGCGTTCTCAAGACCATCCTGCGCGAGAGGCTGCACGAACAGCACAGGCGAAATGCGAAAGCCTATGATGCCGGTGGATAAGCCCCGAATGCGAATCCTGATGGTTGCCGCTCGCTGCTATCCGTTCATGGGCGGTATCGAAACTCACATCCAGGAGGTCGGTCCTCGCTTGGCGGCGCGTGGCCACACGGTCGATGTGCTCACCACCGATCCCTCGGGGGAATTGCCGGTGGAGGAGGAGGTGAGCGGCATGCACCTGCAGCGCGTGCCGGCCTGGCCGAGGGAGCTGGACCTCTATGTGGCACCTGGCATCTATACCGCGATCCGGCGCGGGGCTTGGGATATGATCCATTTCCAAGGTTACAGCACCTTCGTGGTGCCGATCGGGCTGCTCGCGGCGGTCCGCGGGGAGGTGCCGTTCATTCTGACCTTCCACAGCGGCGGACATTCCTCCCGGCTGCGCAACGCCGTGCGCGGCACCCAGCACGCGCTGCTTCGGCCGCTGGTGGCCCGGGCCGCGCGGCTGATCGGCGTCTCCGAATTCGAGGCCAACTTCTTCAGCGCTAGGATGCGCCTGCCGCGGGAGCGGTTTGTCGTCATCCCGAACGGTGCCGCAATGCCCGCTGCGAGCCCCAGCGTTAAGATCGATCCGCACCTGATCGTCTCGGGCGGCAGGCTGGAGCGCTACAAGGGCCACCACCGGGCGATTGCGGCCTTGCCCGAACTGATCCGCCGGGTGCCAGACGCGCGACTGCATGTCGTCGGAACAGGCCCGTATGAGGGAGAATTGCGGCGCCTCGTCGCGACACTCGGCCTCGAGAAGCGGGTCACTATCGCGAGCATCCCCGGATCCGACCGGCAGAAAATGGCTGACCTCCTGGCGAGCGCCGCGCTATTCGTGCTGTTCAGCGAATACGAAGCCCATCCGATCGCCGTGATGGAAGCCCTGTCGCTGCGCCGTCCGGTCCTCGTCAGCAACACGTCCGGTCTGGGGGAGCTGGCCGCCAATGGCCTGTGCCGGGCGATTCCGCGCAACGCCGGTCCTGGAGAGCTGGCCGCCGCCATGGCCGAAGAACTGAAGGCCCATCGGCAGGTCCCGGATTTGGCGCTGCCGGACTGGGATGCCTGCGCGCAAGCGCTGAGCAACGTTTATTGTGATGTCCTGGGCAGCCGATCCACGGTCCGCTTGCCCCCCGGCGGCGCGACGTCGTGGCCTCCTGTGCGGAGGGCATGACGCTGATGACGCCGGCTTATTTCACCGCAGGAACCAGGATCAACCCGCTCCAGGCCGGGATACGATTCGTCTCGGCCGTTATCGGTCCCGACCTTCGCGGCGGCAGCGCCGGTGACCCGCCGCAACGCGCCAATTCCGGATGGATCGCGGTTCTGTGCCTGACGGTCGCCACGGCTGTGCTCCTGGTCGTGGCCGGGCACGCGGCCGGACGCCGGGGCTATGACGTGGCGCCGCCGCTCTTCTGGTCCGGTGTCGTCCTCCTGGTCGCTCCGACCTGCCTTCGCATCGCCTGGCCGACGACAGCCCGTGGTGAGCGCCTGTTCCTGCTCTTCCTGCTTGCCGAAGCCCTGTTCTACTGCAAGATAGTCTATTCCCCGACGAGCTTCAGCGGTTATGACGAGGTCTTGCACTGGATCTCGGCCGAGGATCTCGTCACGGCCCGCCGGCTGTTCCTTTCCAACCCGCTTTTCCCGATCGGGCCAACGTATCCCGCCCTGGAAATCCTGACAACGGCGATCGTCGATCTGACGGGACTTCCCTTGTTTGTGTCGGGGACGCTCTTGTTGGTCATCCTCAAGGGGACGTTCATCGGTGCCCTGTTTCTATTCCTCGAGAGCATCGCCGGATCGCCGCGTATCTCGGCCATCGCCTGTCTGGCCTATATGGGCTGCTCAACCTTCTTCCTGTTCGATTCGATGTTCTCCTACGAGAGCCTTGGCATCGTGCTGTGCGTGCTGACCTTCGCGGTCGAAGCAGCGTCCAAGGATCTCGTCGGGCGACCGAGGCTGAAGTCGCTCGGGCTGATAGCCTTGCTGTTGGCAAGCCTGGCGGTCACACATCACCTCTCGGCCGCCTTCGCCGCCATCTATTTCGGAGCGCTGGCGGCCCTCGAGGCCTTGCGCCGGCACGACCCCCTGCGGATCAAGACCAGCATTGCCGTCGGCCTCGCGGCGATCCTCGCCATAGCCCTGCCGTCCCTGTGGGTGCAGGCCCGTGGCATCCCTCTCACAGGCTATCTCGGCCCGGTGATCGAGTCCGGTTTCGACACATTGCTCGGGAAGATCCTGGGCGCGCCCACCCCGCGGTCGGAGCACCTCGGAGCGCCGGACAAGGCCCTCTACATGCGGCTGACCACCTTGCTGGCGCTCCTGCTGGTGGCACTCGGACTGGCAACGGGATTCTTTCGGTCGCTGGCCATGGCAGCGCCGAGTGGTCCGCGCTCCGGTTGGCGTCCGATCCAGGACATTCTTAAACGCCGCTGGCGCGACAGCCGCCTCGTGCTCCTCAGCTTGCTGGCCTTCGGGCTCCCAGTCTCGGTCGCCTTCCGACTGACCATCGCTGGATGGGAAATCGGCAACCGCATGGGAACGTTCGTGTTCATCGCCGTCGGGCTGGTCGTCGCGGTGAGCATCGTCAACTTCTGGCAGGGCCGCACGCCACGCGGGTGGCGCCGCATCGCACCGGCCGTTGCTCTGGCGGTCATCGTCCTGGGCGGCGTCACGAGCTCTTCAATTAGTCCGATCCATGGGCGCTACAGGGTCTCCGCAGATCAGGAATCGATCGAGCCGATGGGGATCGAAACGGCACGCTGGGCCAAGGAATGGCTTGGTGCGGGCAACCGCTTCACCACCGACCGCATCAACCGCCTTTTGCTCGCGGGCTATGGCCGGCAGGACGTCAGGGTCACTATCGTCGAAGGGATCGATCCCGCGCGCATATTCGAGTCCGAGACATTGGGGCCCGACGAGTTTTGGGCCCTGGCGGGAAGCGACATCGATTTCCTGCTGATTGACCTGCGCCTGACCACGGCTCCGCCGGTGCTCGGCTTTTACTTTCAGCCGTGGCAAGGGCAGCAGGGAACGCCGCTCTCGGGCGCAGCGCTGCTCAAGTTCAATGACGTCAAGGGCGTCGCCCGCATCTACGACAACGGCTGGATTGTCATCTATGACGTGAGGGGATTGCATGAGAATTTGTAGCAAGCGGGACCTTCTGGCCGCGTGCCTGTGGGCGGGGGCTGCGGTGGCGGCCGTTGCGGTCAGCGACAGCGTGCTCCTCCGTACTGCCCTGGGCGCGCCCATGGTGTTCCTCGTCTCGGGCCACACGGTGCTGCGGGCCATTGGCATCAGGACCACCTCCGCGTTGCAACACCTCGTCTACGCTGTCGGAGCAAGCCTCGCCGCCGGCATTGCCGGGGGCTTTGCCCTGAACGCCGCAGGCTTCCTTACGCCGCTCGGCTGGGCGCTGTGGTTCTGGGCCGTGACGGCCACCGCGGCGTTGGTGGCCGCCGGCCGCCGCGACACTCCCGATCTGCCAGCCTGGCCGGCTCCGGTGCGGGTGCGGCTCTGGCAGGGCGCCGCGCTCATCCTAGCGGTGCTTGTGGCGACCGGAGCCTATGCGTTGGCCGTCCGGGACGAAGCGACCTACCGGGAATTCAAATACACCGAGCTCTGGTTGTTGCCATCGGCCAGTGGCGAGTCCGGCCGGATCACCGTCGGCATCAGGAGCGCTGAGACCCAAGCTCAGCGATTCGACCTGGAAATCACCCTCGACGGGCAACCGTTCGCCGTCTTCCGATTGCTCACCATCGCGCCGGGCGAGACGTGGGCGCGGGAGATCCCGGTGTCCATTTTGGCTACCCCGCAGAAGGCGGAGGCCCGGCTCTATCGGCCGGAAGACAACCGACTCTATCGCAGCGTTTCGACGCTGGTGCCGCGCATCTGAAAACGAGGCTCGACTATGCGCATCCTGCTACTGTCGCAGTTCTATCCTCCGGTGATCGGGGGAGAGGAGCGACACGTCCGCAACCTCGGCGCGGCGTTGGCGCAGCGGGGCCATCATGTCAGCGTCGGGACCTTGACGCATCCCGGATCGCCCGAAACCGAGCTGGACGGCGCGGTCCGCGTGCACCGCCTGCGCGGCACGCTCCAGCGTCTGTCAGGCCTCCACACCGATCCCGAGCGCCGCCACGCACCACCTTTCCCGGATCCCGAACTGGTGCTAGCCCTGAAGCGGCTGGTCGCCCAGGAGAGGCCGGACATCGTCCACGCCCATAACTGGATCTACGCGTCCTTCCTGCCGCTCAAAAGTCTGAGCGGGGCACGCCTCGTGGTCACGCTCCACGATTACGGCCTTGTCTGCGCCAAGAAAAACTTCATGCACTTGGGCGCCCATCTCTGCAGTGGCCCAACGCCGGCCAAGTGCCTGCCCTGCGCCACAGGGCATTACGGCGCCGTGAAGGCAGCCGCGACCACCATGGGCAACTGGGCGTCGAGCTTCGCCGCTCGGCGTGTAGTGGACCGCTTCATCGCGGTGAGCCACGCGGTGGCGCGTCACACCGGACTCACCCAAGGCCGCGCCCCTTACGAGGTCATCCCCAACTTCGTGCCCGACGATGTCGGGCTGCTTGGCCCGGAAGATCCCTGCCTGCGGGAGCTACCCGGGGATGGATTCATCTTGTTCGTCGGCGACATGATGCGGCTCAAGGGCATTGACGTTCTCCTGCAAGCCTATGCCGGCCTGGAGCGGGCGCCGCAGCTGGTCCTGATCGGGCGCCATGTCGCCGACACGCCAACCGAATTTCCGCCGAATGTCCGAGTCTTCACTACGTGGCCGCATTCCGCCATCATGCATGCATGGCGGCGCTCACTGTTCGGCGTGCTGCCATCGGTCGGGCCCGAAGCCTGCGCAACGGTCATTATGGAAGCAATGGCGTCAGGCAAGGCTGTCGTCGCAACCGATGTCGGCGGCATGCCGGATCTCATCGATCATGGCGAAACAGGGCTTCTCGTGCCCCCAGCTGACGCGCATGCCCTGGCCCACGCAATGCAGACACTTTTGGAGGACCGCGCCTTGCTGGCCCGCCTGGAGGCGACAAGCCTCGCCAGGGTTGGACGCCTCAAGGCCGGAGCGGTCGTGACCCGGATCGAGCAGGTCTATCAGGACGTCCTGCGCACCGCGGCCAGCAGGTCCCCGGTGCCGGCGCAGCAAGGCTCGGGAGAGCCATCATGCCTGCAGGTAGATCTCGCCGGGATGGCCATTATTCGCGTGCGCCGGGAGCTTCGAATGTGCGCAACGCTAGTCATGAATACCGGCGCTCTGGCGATCGGAACGATTGCAGCGGCCGGTCTTGGGTTTGTTTATTGGTGGCTCGCGGCCCGGCTGTTTGCGCCGGAGGTGATCGGCAACGCCTCCGCCCTCCTGTCCGTGATGGCGCTCTTCGGCCTGCTGGGGGAGGCCGGGCTCGGGACCCTGCTGATGGGTGAAATGGTACGGCATCCCGGCAAGGAGCGCGGCCTCGTGGCCGCTGCAGCATCCGTCGGGGTCGCGCTGGCGGTCGGCCTGGCCTTGTTGTTTGTCTTCGGGGAGGCGTACCTCAACAGCTCGACCGGCCCGATCCGCGGCTGGCTCGAGGGTATTGCGTTCGTTCTCGGCTGCGGCCTGACCGTTCTCGGCATTGTGGCCGATCAGGCGTTCATGGGCAACCTGCGCAGCAGCAGCAAGATGATCAGGCAAGTGCTGTTCTCCACGATCAAGCTGATGCTGATCGCCGCCGCCGCGTCCGCCGGCTACGCCTCCAATGCAGCGCTTCTTCTGACCTGGGCGGCCGGCTTGCTGGCGTCCTGTATCGGCGTCGATCTCTTGACCCGAGGCGGTGCGCGTCGCCTCGTCGGGACCCCCGATTTCCAGCTGCTCCATACGCTCCGACGCAAGGTGTTCGACCACTACTCGCTCGATGTGGCCTTGCAGGCCCCGATCGTCATCATGCCCTACCTTGTGCTGGTTCTCCTGTCGCCGATCACAAATGCCGCCTTCGTGCCGTTGTGGATGCTGGTCTCCATGGCCTCGTTGATTCCAGCAGCCATGGCCACGATCCTGTTTCCCGTGGTCAGAGCGAGCCCGAAACAATCCAGACACGACTTCCTTGTGTCGCTCATGGCGTCATTGCTCTTCTCGCTGGCTTGCGCCGTCTTTGTCTTCATCTATTCGCAAGAGATCCTTGCGGTCTTCAATCCGGCCTATTCTGAGATCGCCGGTTCGAGCCTGCGCTTCCTCGGCTTCAGCCTGTTGGGATCAACGCTCAAATTTCATGCCTGCACGCTGGCGCGACTGGGCGACAGGATGCGCAAGGCATCTCGCTGGTTCGCGCTTGGAGGATTGCTGGAGCTGTGCTTCGTGGTCGCGGGGGCGAAGCTTGATGGACTTCAAGGCCTGGTCCTAGGCTGGACGCTCGCCGTCAGCGTCGAGGGTGCATGTGCGGCTCTCGTTTTGGCCTTTGCGACGAAACTGAATTCTGCCGCCGGGCCTGTACACGAAAGCCCGACCGCGTCGCCGCTCCAGACTTGAGGAAACCGCTCATGGTGCAGGGTTATCGACGGCAACTGGATGGAAAACAGCCTGCCTCCGAAGGTCCAGAGAATTTGCAGAAGGAACAACAAACCAGTCGCAGCAGAGAGGCAATCCCGGCCGTGGTGATCATGGTAACGGCTGCGGCGCACACGTCCGCTTGGTGTTGCCGCCTGCGGCAGAAAATAGAGGCTCGCATCTCCCAAATGGGGGGCTCCTGTGCGCGCGTCCGAGTGAAAGCTTCCGGGCCGAACCAGGATGAAGATTCAACCGCCAGCACTTGCTAGCAACTGGAGGCAAGGTGGACTCGACAGCCAAGTTACTCCCCCATGGGCTATTGCGCTGCCCGCGCTGTAAATCCGGCATTGCGGTTGTTCAGGCGGGTGCGCCAGCACGCGCCTTCGTATGCCAGGCCGCCGATTGCGAAATGTCGCAAGCTGGATTTCCCGCTCTCGACGGCATTCCTGTACTGGTTGACTTCGACAACTCCGTCCTGTGCCGGGAGGAGGTGCAACTTACCGGGGGTAGCTCTTACAAGGAACGCAGCGCGGGCTTTCTCCAGAAGATCCACGGCTTCTTCTGGCGATCCGCCGGCCCGACCGCCGCGAATGCCGACCGCTTCATCGCCGAGGCGAAGCACCTTGATGCCCATCCCACCATCCTGGTCATCGGAGGCGGCACAATCGGCAGCGACGCGGAAGCGCTTTATCGAGACCGCGATCTTAGCTTAATCGGAACGGATATTTACAAATCCGACCTCACCTTGATCATCGCGGATGGGCATCAGCTTCCGTTGGCCTCGGGTGCGATCCACGGCGTCTGGGTCCAAGCCGTCCTGGAGCATGTTCTAACGCCCGAGCAGGTCGTCGCCGAGATTCATCGTGTTTTAGTCGCGGACGGGGTGGTCTATGCAGAGACGCCCTTCATGCAGCAAGTCCACGAGGGGGCCTACGATTTCACCCGTTTCACCCCAAGCGGACATCGTTGGCTGTTCCGCCATTTTGACGAGATCGACGGCGGCATTACGCGTGGCCCCGCGATTGTGATGCTCTGGTCCATCCGCTACTTCGTCGGCTCTCTTTTTGGGAGTTATAAGATCGGCACGATGGCGGCCACGGGGCTGTTCTGGCTTCGTCATTTCGAAAGACTCTCCCAGCCGGGATATGCAGCCGACGGCGCGAGCGCAGTCTATTTTCTTGGCCGCCGTTCGGAGCGTGCAATGAAACCGAAGGACATCATTGCCTACTACAAGGGCGCGCAGCGATAGTCGTCTCTGAAGAAAGCGCTTGAGCTCTGATTCAAGCGAGTTGCCGAGCTGCGCCGGTCTTGACGAACGTCCGGATCAAAGCACGTAAAAGCTCTGCGAGCCAACGCAGGAGCTGGCCGAAGTTGTAGTTGGCAGCGGCGAGCCTGCGGGCCATCGCGATCGGATTTGTCGGCGTCGAGCACTTTGGCGGGCCGTCGTGCCGCGCGTGCAACGAACTATCCGCGGCCTTCGGCAGATGCCTACGTTTGAGCGCTCTTGCGGATCGCCTCTTTGTTGACCGGCGAGTCGGGATAACGCTGAGCCAATCAGCACCTAAACTCTGATTGTTCTTTTCGGTATGTTGAAATCGGTTCAGTTTTGATAGCGCGCCAGATCACACGGCGCAGCGTTTCTTTCGCGGCTTTGGCTGACTCCAGTAGCGCCGGACCTGGATCGTCCCAGCGCCAGTAGGCGTTGTGAATCCGATGACTCGGCGGATAGAAACAGCCGGCGCCAAGGAGCCGGGCCGAGATGAAATCCCTGAATTCATCGCGCCAGACGTGCGTCGGATCAAGCTCTAATGGTGGGTGTGGCTGCCCGGCGGCGTCGCAATAGCCGACATGACAGAGATTGACGCCACAAAGGGCGGAGATCTCCACCTGCCCATCGATCCGGCCAACGGTTGGCTCAACAAATCGAAATACACCGTCACGCTGGTCGCGCTTGAATTCCATGCTGGCGAACCCGTTCGTCAAACCGATTGATCGGAAGAAACGGATTGTCAGATCCTCCAATTCCTCGGCGACTTCCGGCGCCGCCCAGCAACTAGCGGTTACGCCGATTTGAGGTGGCCAGGAACGGCCTTTGCGGCCTGTAAAGGCGACCGAAGCACCCGGGCGCAGATAGCACAGGCAAAAGTAGATGGAGTCATTCGACCCCTCAATCCACTCCTGAACAATCACCTCCCCCACCGCGTCCAGCACTCGCTCGCAGAGCAACCGAGCATCGGCTTGGGTTTCGATGCGATAGGCCTTCTTGAACGAGCCATCATACGCCGGGGAACGGCTGTTTGGCTTCACGCACAACGGAGGCCGAAGGTCACGCAGGCCAATCAAGTCACCATGGTTCTGCGCCAAGAGGGTTCTTGGCACCGGAAAGCCACCGCGCTCGGCCAAACGAAAAAATGGCTCCTTCAGCGTTAAGTCGACCAGCAGTTCGTGGAGTGGGAGTTGGAAGCTGAACCAGGGAGCTACACGGTCGCGGTACCGTGACACAGTCAAAAGTGGACGGTCATCGGCAAATATTATCACGCCTTTCTGAGGCATTACTTCTCGCAATCTAACTAGTTCCTCCACGAATTCTTCGCCGTTAAATGTCGAAACAATAACTCTTTGGGCATACCGCGATACAGCTGACACATCATACCTTGTCTCAACTACTACAATCGGCCGCAGTCCCGCTTGAGCCAAGCTGCGTACAGCGGACAGGCCGTTTATTCCTCCTCCTAAGACCACGGGTGTCGGTGCGCCATCGGCTGCTAGAGTGTGTTGCCGCGGATTTATCACGTGACTAGGCATGATAGCCCCAATCCTAGCGAGAAGACTGACTTCCCTTGATTGGTTCAAGGCGAGCGTCCACATTTCCGGCTGAAGTTGTCGGCACAGTGGGCCGATGCTGCCCCGCTCGCCACGGCCTAGGCCGCAGGCTCGCTAGGTGCCTTGATATCGTGCGAGAGGTGAAGCCGGTGCCAAACACGAAACGCATGACCGGTCCAAACGTCGTAGTCGATACATGCCCGACGAAATACAATCCCGGGATGGACGACTCGAAATTCGTGGACAGCCTGGGAGTTTTTCCGACAAGACGCAGCTGTTCGACAACTGAAGAGCTTAAGAAAGGAAAACGACGCACGTCGGCCTTATATCCCGTCGCCGCGATTACATGATCTGCCTCGACGACGTGAGCGTTGCCGTCCATGGAGAGTAGTTTCAATTGTACTCCGTGCTCTGATAATCTCACCTCCCGCGGCGAGCGTCCCACAAGCAAAGGAATGGTTGCTGCCCGATCTTTCATTGACTCCCCTCCGGACGGCGAGGGAAACTTTTCTGCCATTTCAAGTCGATAGTACTCGGGAAAATACCGAAACAGCCAAGGCCAGTCCGCGAACAGTCGATGTCTCCAACCCGGGCCGATTCCAGAAACGGGACGTGCCAGGCGGCGTAGCCCGGGGTGCGAGCCTGAGCCTCCCCACCGACCACTGTAAATGATGGCCGGCTTGCGCGAGATAAGCTGAACGTCGACCCGCGCTTCGTTCAAGAGCACCGCTATATCAATTGCGGATGCTCCGCTTCCGAGTACCGCGACCCGCTGCCCCCCGAATCTTTGGAGGTCGTGAACGTCAGCGGCATGCGAAAGCTTATCGGTGGGCAGTCGGGAGAACAGCTCGGGGATATGGCGGAAATAGGTCAGGCCTGTTGCGATCACCACCTTGCGCGTCCTGAAGGATAGCCCGCTCTTCATGCGAAGATCGAATCCTTCTGGAGCCGGAACCAAGGAAACGAGTTCCTCGTCTTCCACGTCCGGCACGCAGCGTTTTTGGAACGCCAACCCGTAGGCGGAGAATGTTTCCAGCGGAATTGGAAGATCCAAATGGTCATAAGGACTGCCGTGCTCGATGCAGAATTGCCGAAGAGTAAAAGCATGCTCGGGATCAGAAAGGTTTGATGCGAACCCAGCTGACTTGAGCAGCATGCCTTTCGGCATCTTGCTTTTCCAGCTCTCCATGGGGCTGCCGATTATCCGGCAGTCAATGCCCAGTCCGCGCAAGTGTGCGGCTACCGACAGTCCATAGGGGCCAGCACCGACAATGGTCACATCGCACATCGTATACAAAGCGCACCTCCTGTTGATCCTCGCCTGCCGAAGGCCCGCACCCGCCGACCACATATCCAAGAACCTGCTACCAATACTTGACATTGAGTGGCGGGTCCTTTTTTGGCCGACGCCTCAAGCCGCGGCTTGTTTCATCCGGGCAACAATGCGCCCCAGCACCCGCTTGGCACCGCGCAGCTTTGCCTCGATGCGGCGCTCCGGATTGTCTCTGCCTATTGCGATCCACTTCATGGGATGCTCCGCATTGGCCAGGTGGGACTTGTGCCCGGAGAAGCCTGCCAGAAAATCGTAGCCGCGCTCCCCGCGTCGGATGCTGTCCTCAATAGCCAGAACATGGCTGATAAGCCCGGGCTTGAGCCGGCCGTCGCGCTCATACAGAAAGCCGCTTTGGTAGTTGTAAACACGGCCGTCATGCACGAAATTGTACAGGACCCCAATTGTCTGGTCCCCAGCCAACGTCCGTGAGATGCGGACCGTCCCGCTGGGAGCTCCGCGTGCAATGAGCTCCTCGTGAAATCGACGGAAGCTCGGATTGGCAAAAGCCCCCTTGCGTCCCCACCGCGCCTGATGAAGCTCGGCGAGCAAATCAAACGCGGCGAGCGCCTCCGATGTCATTTCCATAGTCCGGAACGCAATGGGGCCGCGTTCCGCATATAACCGCATGGCACGGCTTACCGCCTGCCGAGTATTGCGGCCCAATGTGGCGCGGTAATTTCCGCCTTTCTGGCGGACTTTGGCGAAATCGATCCACCGTGCCGTATCTTCTGCTTTCACCTCGGTAAGGAGCCCGGCCCGGCCCGCGGTGCGACAAGCGGCCAACTCGAACTCCGGTTCAATTCCGGAGAGCACCAGTTGGTCAGAGTGGCGCAAGTGATGCGCCAAGGCCTCGACGCATGCCACTCGAGTGGCATCGGCCAGGGATCGCTCCGCAAGAATATCATTGTACTCGATGAACAATCGATCGAAACGAACATCTCCAGTTTCATTGAGCAGCCAACGCGCCCGCGCATGCCGCCCGAAACTCCACGCCCTCCGCCGGCAAATAATCGCCAATCCAACGATCCTGCTTGACGTCCGAGCGATTAGAACATGTGGTTGCGCGCCCCCCGGCAGATGCCGCAGCCAAGTTCCGATCCAGAGCCAGGACAGATAGAACGAGTGAGTTGCTCGCGCTTCGAGCTCCCTCCAAACGGTCTCGAGCCTCGCGATGTCCGGCAAGGCCTCCACGGTAACGTCGATGACAGTATCCTGGCGCATGGCTTGTTCTACTGAAGCCACACGATAGGGTTCCGCACCGATGGCTGAGACATCAAGAGGTCCTGACATACAGCCATCTTCCTGATCCTTTGCGCCTTGCGGCGGGAATGCCAGGAGTATCCTCGCTGCGAGCTGCTGTTCGTCCATGGAGCACTCGGGGTTTTCCTGTTCGGTGAAGACTTCATGTCGCTGGAAGCGAAGATTTGGGAGCGCCGGAAGTGTAGACGCTAGCGCAAATATCCGCTCGAGCGTGCGCGCCGGTCGTGACAAAATTCCGAAATCTTTGACCAATCCCGCTTGATGGGCACCTGTGTCCCGTTCGATGTCATCTCACTGCACCTTGCCAATGATCCGAACTCCTGAGCGGAGGCGGACATGCTCGTTCCTGAAGCGTTCAAGCTGTCGGCGAATGGTCGTTTCGCGCTTCCCACTTCGTCCCGACGAGTTCATCCATGGAGACCGGCCATGCAGACCAATCCACTTGCCGGGCATCAAACCGATCCTCTACTCCCTCACCACGCGGGAAAGCTCGACATCGTTGCGGTTGGACGCGGCCGGCAAGCTCTCGCTGGTCGGCGACGAGGTCGGGACGGGCGAACCGGCCGGCTCTCTTGGCTCGTTTTCGCCCACGATGATGTTGACGAGGTCGCCTGGCTGCAACAGGGTCATCCCGACAGAGTCAATGCTGACCGGCCCGGCTGCCGATTGCCGCACGATTTGATACGTTGCGCTGTTCGCGTCCTTAGCAAACTGGACGCGGGTCACCGGCAACGTGTACAGGACGCCTTCGCTGGCGTTCAACTCGCGCATATTGGCCGCGATCTGGCTCTCGATGGTCTCGATCTCGACCTCCAGATCGTTCCTGAGGTCGGCCCGGGTCCGCAAGACCTCAGACTCCAGCGAAGCGAGGCGCTGCTTGGCGCTCGCGTATTGGTTGAGGGCGTCCTGCCGACGCTGTTCCGCGTCGGACAACTCACTCTGGATCTGATCCATCACCGTCATGCTGAGAACTTTGCGGTCCACGAGCGTGCGCATGCTGTTGACGCGCTCCTGGCGCAGCTTGACGAGTTTGTCGAGCGACTCCATGCGCCCATAAGCGACAACATCCTGCCTGGCCGCCTCCAGCGCACGCAGGTTCGCGCGCTCGCGATCCCTGTGGGCCGTGGCGACGGCCTTGCGCCGGTCGCTCTGCTCGTTGACGAGGTTAGCCGCTTCGGTCGCGCCGGCCAGTTCAAGCAACTGGCGCGGGATAGTGGGTGCTGTACCGTCGCGCTCGGCCTTCAGCACTGCCGCGCGCGCGAGCAATTTCAACAAGGCATCGATCGCCCCGCTCCGCTTCTGGGTCTCACGCACGGCTTCGATCTTCTGCCACGGCTCGCTCTCGGCCCGGTCGAGTCCGCCGGCCAGCGCGATCGCGTGGAGGATCGTCATGCCGGGCGCGTACTTGAACGAGCCTGGATTCTTGACCGGCCCCAGCACGTAAATGGGCGGGCGCTCCAGCGGCAGGATGTTGACCAGCCCCTTGCGGCCCAGTAGTTGATCGAAGGTTTCCACCAGGTCGGCCTGTACCTGTTGCGTTGACCGGTTGGCGACCGGAATGGAGCCAAGCAAGGGCAGGGAAATCGTGCCGTCCTCTTGGACAATATATTCGCCGCTCAGTTCCGGACGCTGCAGGATGCCGTGCAAGGCCGAGGACGCGCCCCCCCACTTGTCTTCCTCGACGTCGACGCGCTCGTAGAATGCGACCTTGAGGCGGTCGCCGACGCCGAACAGGGCTCCGGTTGGCATGCCTGGCGCGTTGCTGAGGGTTTTGGGGCGCTCGGCACTGGTGGGGACGGCAGGGACGACGGTCCGCTCGACCAACGCCGCGGCCGATGCATCCGGTCCCGTGCTGAGGATTTTGGGGGGCTCGGCACTAGTGGGGACCGCAGGGACGGCGCTCCGTTCGACGAACGTCGCGGCCGACGCATCCGGTCCCGACACGATCGCACGGGAGGATTCGGGCATGGCTTGAACCGGTTGTTCTTGCCAGCTATCGATAGCAGCAGACACCTTCTGCACCACGGCTCCGGAGACATCCTGGACCCCCTGCACCACGGTTCCGGAGACATCCTCGACCTTCTGCACCACGGTTCCAGAGACATCCTCGACCTTCTGCACCACGGTTCCGGAGACAGCCTCGACCTTCTGCGCCACGGCTGCGGAGACAGCCTCGACCTTCTGCGCCACGGCTGCGGAGACAGCCTCGACCTTCTGCGCCACGGCTGCGGAGGCAGCCTCGACCTTCTGCACCATGGCTGCGGAGGCATCTTCGACCTTCTCCATTACGGCTCCGGAGGTATCCTCGACCTTCCGTCTCACGGTTCCGGAGGCAGCCTCGACCTTCTGCGCCACGGCTCCGGAGGCAGCCTCGATGGGCCGCCAGTTTCTGACCGCTCCCGCTCCCAGGACGGCGACCCCGGAGACCCCCAAGACAAGCAGGACGGTCTTCATTCCCCTGCGGCGGGCCGCCTGTGACGAGGGAGTGACGGGCTCGGAATTGTATTTTGCATCCATGGCCATGGCGCGTGGCTTTCACTTTCAGTGGTGGCCAGCCCGTCCCGAACTGGCGGGCATCGGTCGACGAGGAAGGCTCTGCCTTATCGTGACCCTTCACCGCCAGCGGCACAACTATCCCTTTGTAGGCACTCCTTCCGGATAAACACCCCTCCGGCGAACTCGTCCAATGAGCAGATTGCTGCGCTGAAGGAGAACCTCTTTGAAGGCAAACGGGACCAAGGCGATCGAACGCAACGAGAGCCGGAAACAGTAGTCCGACGCAGCGTCTCGGACCGCCTTCAGCCCCAACATGCAGTCGCAGAATGGCTGGGCCGTCGTCTCCAACTTCGTCATCTAGGCCCTGGAGAACGAGCCGATCACGATCTCCGGCTCCCAGTCGCAAAGCCGATCATTCTGCTACGTCGATGACCTGATCGACGGCTTGACTCGCCTGATGAATGAAGAGGCGGCCCCGACGAAGCCGTCAATCTCGGCACCTATCGAGCTAGCAATAGCAGAACTGGCCCGCCCCATCATTTGTCTCGCCGGATCTCACCAGGCTCGAATTCCGGCCCCTGCCATAGGACTTCCCCCGGCAGCGCTGCCCCCGATATGGGCCGCCCCAGGGGCCGCGCCAGGCAACTCCTCTATTGCTCACCGCAGGTGCAACGCAAGGAGCGGCTCGGCAGACCATCGCCCATTTCGATGCCCGGAAGGTATCCGTGCTGTTGTGCGCGCTGCGGCTCATCGCCCTGGCCCACACCCAGTCGCCACGCCAGCTGTGGCACGTTGCTCCTCAAGCTGGTGAAGCTCGGGCGCTGGTCAGGATCAGCGCGCGCCGCGTCAAGATCGCCTTCTTCCCGGCCTGCGCCGTCATCCCAAAATGGCGGCTGGTCGCGGCGCGGCCCCTGGCCTGCGGTTCTCCCGCCTGAGACGCCGCGTCGCCCCGCGCCAGACCGGCGGCACCACCCACGCCCCAGGGAGACCAAGCCCGACAACTCTCGCAGTCCGCGCATGCGGCGCCACGATGGTGCTGGCTGCCGCCCGGAGCGGCTGAAACCCGGGGCTCGCACTCCTCACCAAGACCTCAGGCTTGAGAATCCGGGGTACCCCTCGACGAAGCTACCCTACGCCTAAAGAGGGTGTTCTTGTCTAGGGTTTTCCTGGCGTAAGGTAACACGGTCAAAAAAGAAACTATGCGAGGAGCGCCTTGCGAGACGCGCGTACCTCAATCGCGTCAGGGGAGGCTATGATGACAACGAAATCCTTGGTGACCACAAAGTCTTTTATGACAGTGCTTGTCAGCCAAAGCGAGTTACTCCGAGAGGGCCTTGTTCTAATTCTCGATGCAGCAAAGTTTCGCATTCTTTTCTCTGCGGCTTGTGTTCACGACCTTCTGCAGAAGCCGCTACCCAAGCACCGGTCCATCTTGCTCATCATGGATCTCGACGGTACTGATGCGGGTGCTGGATTCGCACAAATTTCAGAATTTAAAGGGATCTATCCGACCAGCCATGTCGTTGCGCTAGCCGATCACTGTCGACCGAACGATATAGTTTCAGCCCTTCGTGCGGGAGCTGACGCGTATTTGACTAAAGTTGCCGCTCACGACACCTTCATCAAAGCTCTCGAATTGGTTATGCTAGGTCAGACGGTGCTACCTGCAGAAACTTCGACGTTTATTCAAGACATAAGACATGGTCTGAAACATGATGCGGTACATGAGTTTACGAATGTGGCTGTTACAATGGAGAACACTGATCGAGAACCATCAATGTTGTCAACTCGGGAAGATTGTATTATACGTTGCTTGATCGGAGGGGAATCTAACAAAACAATCGCGCGCAAGATTAACATCGCCGAGGCTACGGTGAAGGTGCACGTGAAGGCCATCCTTCGAAAGATTCGGGTCGGCAACCGCACCCAGGCTGCAGTTTGGGCGATGAACCATGGTATGCTCACGTCCGCTCCTGGCACTGGCCCGTCAGGGACCGAAAAGACGGTAACTCAGCCTTCTCCCCATCCGCAAGAGCTACTTGAAGCACAAAAGGAGTACCACCTTGTCAAGAACACTCATCCGATGTGACCGCCTCCGCGTCTTGACAATATCACCTTCGGGCTGCTGACCTGTACGCTGCATTAGCTGCCGCACGAAGGAGACCCCGGTCGACCGATGCGACGAGCTACCAGTACATTAAATCCCGATGCTGAAAACCGCAATTTTGAGATGGTCTCAGGTCCCCGCAACCACACCTTCTACGATGCACTTTCCAAAGCTACGCCCTGATACGAGGTTGCGCGATCAAGAACGGGTAGGTTCAAATCACCCCCGGCGATGGTAGCGTAAGGAGGGTGCAGTAGAGACGGGATCGCAACGGGGCGCTGCGCTGGACCCCGCCAACGGGACGACCGGCCTTTTGTGATTGCCGTCGCGGATTTCGAAGACAGCCACTTCCCCGCCCACAGCCGATCGATAAAGCAGCGGCTGACGGATGCAAGATCACGGGTTCATCCCGACGTGGTGTTAATCCAGGCCAGGTTCGACACCCATCAGGACCACCGGGAGGTTCAACCAACTGACCTGGAACGTCTTCCGCGATCAGCGAGATTGCGCGCAATGGAATGCCGGGCACCGAGCATTTCGCCGAGGCTTTCACGCTCCGGAAGGCCAAAATTCTTTAGCAGTTTGCACACATTCTCTCGCAAAAAACCAATGGGGAGACCATCGAAAAATCGAGTGGGCCTTGAACTCACCGGGCGATCTGCTAACTAATTCGTCTACAGCGGTCCGGCAAGTAGACATCTACAAGGAAAGACAGTACAGAACTAACCATGCAAGCCGCCCGTTTTTACTTTCCATTTTGAAGTTGAGGGATTCATCAAAGTGGGCATGACAAAAATTGCTCCTGGATTTTCGTTCAAGAAAGCCCGGATCGGAACGGTCGAGGGCGGAGAATCCGGGGTTCTGGTGTGGAAATGGGACCAACTGGTAGCGGTCCTTACTCAGATCGACGAGGAAGCCTACTCCACGCAGGGCAAATGGTTCCTCGAGACAGGCTTCGGGCTGCTGAGCGGGCAGCACAAGAATTTCGATACGATCGAAGAAGCCGTAAGATGGGTGGCCAGGCACACTTTCCCTGACACTGCAGATGGATCCGCGGATTCAGCGGCAGGAAGTTAACCCGAATCGCGGTCAGCTTCCGAGCTGGCGGAAGTCGCGCATGTCCCTTTCAAGCGGTCGTCCTCCAGGCCTTCGTGTGCCGCCGTATGTGCAGGTCCCACCGAAGCCTTTCGGCGGGACCCAGGCTAGACGCGTTTGTCAGACACCGTCGCCTTATTTGGTCCGCAACCGAAGTGAGATCGTGCTCATCACCGCCAGCGCACCGTCGGCGGCCGCTATCATCTTCATGACAGCCCCCTTGTCGCGGGTGTAGCTGACGACGAGAGCGCGATGAGCACTCCACGCCTGAATGCCCTGCAGGAACACGGGACGGTATGTCCAGCCGGCTTGCCGTGGGGTCAAGCGCCGAGAGCTTCTGCGGCCGCATGCGGACCACTGCCTCTGACACCGCGCCCTTGGAACAGCTTTCCAGAGGACTGCAGAGCAAGTTCATCGCGACGAAACCGGGCGCTTCGGAGCACCCCGCCAAGATTCCCTACAGCATACAATCAGAAAGCTCGGGGCAACGAACCCCACCGGGGCGGGGGCCGGTGTATCTCGGGCGGCTCCCGGATGCCATTCACTGCAACGGAGATCCCCCGACTTCAATAAGACGGCGCCGGGATTCACTCGAGGCTGGCCGTCTTATTGCTTGGGAACGCTTCAGGAAGACTTCATTCTCGCAAAGAGATCGTTGACCTTGTAGGCGACTTCCGTGCGGTTGGTCGCCTTCAGCTTCTTCATGATGTTTCGGATGTGGACCTTCACGGTGCTTTCTCGCAGGTTCAGTTCGTAGGCGATGATCTTGTTCGCTTTTCCGCGCCGGAGCGCCTGGGCGACCTCGGCCTGCCTAAGCGTGAACATGCCTTTCAAAGGCTGGGTGTCGCGGCTGTCCGCCCCTATCAGGTGGCGCATGCAAAGGACACTGCTCGCAGTGACGAAGATGCCTCCCGCTGCCGCAAGGTTTATAGCCTCGACACAGACATCGATTCCGACCGAGGTCGGAATGTAGCCGCGTGCGCCGCATTCGAGAGCGGTCAGTATGTGTGCAAGATCTTCGGTGTCGGCCAGGATAACCACAGGAACTGATTTGAATTCGGACGAAATATGCCGAATCTCGTCTGCGATCCCATGATCGGTGACCTTCCGGCCGCCAAGGTTGAAGAGTATGGCTGCGAGGGGAGGGACCGAGCCCTTCTTCACGCGCCATTCATCGATCGAACCCATGGCCGCGATTTCCATGCCGAGTTCGTGGTCCGCGAGGGCAAGTGCGAGACACTCGCCGTCCAGGGCCCTTCCGTCCAGGACGAGGAGGCTTCCTTTGCCTGCTTGGCCGTGGACGCTTTTCGTTCCGCTGGACAGGACTCCTGGCCGATCGGTCGAAGTGTAATTATGCCGCCCTGCTGTGGAACCCATGCCAATCCCCAATCTTTCGGATACAAGCCGCGTTGCGGCTGCCAAAACCCCCTCATTCTTCGCAATCTGAAAGCTTGAATCCGCTGCCGTGTGTTTGAGTGCGTTTGTGATTGAGCACCCAGCCCTTGTGAAAGCCTGAGGCTCACCCAGCAGTTTTCAGCAGTTCTTCGCCCCTAGCCGAGAACAGCTTGTGCAGCCTATCGTCTATTTATAAGCGTTCTCTAACATAAGTTAATTTTTAGAAAATTTCGCGTCGACGGTCGCCTGAGGCATGTGTTGAGACCGCGTCACCCCGCCTTGAAGCTCCCGCGAGTTCGATCGTGACGCGCGGGTCCGGTCAGGTTCAATCTCTTTGGCCATGTGCCAACCGTTGGAATGATTCCCGACCGCTTAAGGAATGCCAAGGAGTGGGATAGCTCTGCGAGGTTGACTAACCGGGTAGGCGATGATGCCATTCTCAGGATGGGACCGCTCAGCCAAACCCCAAGCCCAGCAGCCATTCGAGGGAGGATCGGTAGTTCCTCGTGATTGTGGACGAGAAATCCTGAAGGTGGATATTGGCATGACCAGGGCGCAGTTCGTGGCATCCGTGGCCAAGCGCTTTAGGTCCGAGAACACCTGGCTGTATCTGCCGCAGTTTATGGGCAGCTTACACGCATTTCGGCAGGACGTTCTCCTCATGCGATAGGCCATGGTGCCGTCGGTCATGATAATCGGGCCTTTGCGGCTGCCCTCGTCAAGATAGATTGCGGGCCCGCCAGGTAAGCCGCGCACTAAGCATCGTCTGGAACTGCTCAAGCGACGGCGCACTGTCGTCTTCCAGCAGAAATTTTGCTGATGGCCTACGCGCTGGCGCCCAGCACCGCGCCGCAGGCGGCGACGCGAAAGTTCGCGAGACGGTTGAACCCGAGCTAGAGGGAATAACCTTTACCTGAGGTACTCGCTGTCGAATCCGGCTGTCTTGACCAGCTTCTTGCGGTTGATCACCTCTACATGGCCTGCCTTGAAAGCGACGAGATCGGCCTTGCGGAGTTCCCTCAACGTCCGATTGAGGTGAACGGTGGTCATTCCGAGGATGTCGGCCAATTCGTGCTGGGTAAGGGGACACTCATATCTTCCATGGGCCGACAGGCCAACGATCGAGAGCCTCTCCTCCAACTCGAGCAGGAAATGGGCGGTGCGGCTCATCGCGTTCCGCCGCCCGGCATTCATGAGATGTTCGGCAAGGATGGCGTTCAGGCGGGCTAGGGAGCAGGCGATGGTCTTCCCAAGGCGGCCTTCCGACAAGATGGCCTCTATCAGTTTCTTGCTGGAAATTTCATAAACAGCTAGTTCGGTTATGGACGCCAGAGACGCTAAACGGGGTCCGTCCACGGAACGGAAACCGACAATGTCCCCCCGCAGAGGAGTGTCGATGATCTGCCGTTCTCCGTCCAGTAGTCCGCGGTAAAGGAGGGCCCAACCCGATTTTACGATGAATATCCCATCGTTGTTGTCATCCTGGCGGGATATCACCGAATGGGGTTTGTAAATTCTTGCGGTAACACCGAGAAAATCGTTGTTACCCCAATCGTCCTTCGAGAATGTCCCCCCTACGGGATGCGAGTGTATGAACTGCAACAGTGTTTGCATGTTGCTTCAATTTCCGCACAACCTACAATAATTTCTCCCGCACGAGTTTGACAGAAGGACCACCCACGGTAGAGGCAGCATGGCCTACTGTCCTCGTCTGTTCGAATGAGGTAGACTGCGTTTAGATCAAAGGGTTGCAAGCATCAGGCGGTCAAGTCTTCCGGCTTCGGCGAGACGATCTACGCCCCTGCAGAAGTGTGGTGAGATCATTGCTCAGCAGCAGCTAGCCTGCACGAAGCAAGGGCGGAGCCTATCCAGACTCGCATCTTTACGAGCACTTCGGGCTCGTACGTCTGACCCGACTTGGACGTGGCGTGTCGTGGGTGAAGGCGTGAGTACTTGTCCGAGAGCCGGATGCGGGAGATCTGCAGGTCCGGTTCGATGAGCGGGGTGTGGAAACGGAGCCAAAGTTGAATCAATAAGGCAGGGCCAGACGAAGGGGCGGCAAACAGATATGTTCAACCTACCGCCATTGCGCCACACCTCGACTCTACCGTTTCTTCGCGTTCACCAAGGGCGAAGAAACGCGGAAGGCTGGCATCTGATTGACGGTCGGAAACGCGCGGTCGCGCCAGTTGTCGCACCTCATTAGACCGTTTCGAGCCGGCTGAACCGAACCGGGATGAGTTTGCGAGTCTTCAGTTGCCCTGCCGAATCCTTGTCGATGACCGTCAGCAACTGCACATCTTCAGGTCCCACAGGCAGAACCAGGCGTCCCCCCGGCTTGAGCTGCTCAAGCAAGGCCGGCGGCGCCCGCCCAGCCGCCACGGTGACCAGGATCTTGTCGTATGGGGCGTGCTCAGGCCAGCCGCGCGACCCGTCTCCGACACGAATGCCGACATTGGATAAGCCGAGGCCCTGCAGCAGAGCCTCGGCATGGCTTGCGAATTCCTCGATGATTTCGACGCTCCAAACTTGCCCGGCGAGCTCCGCGAGAATTGCGGTTTGATAGCCCAGGCCGGTGCCGATCTCGAGCACCGCCTCGTGCCGTTGCAGCGCGAGGAGATCGGTCATGAGAGCGACGATGAAAGGCTGCGAGACGGTTTTATCGAAGCCGATCGGCAGCGGCATGTCCTGGTAGGCATAAGGTGCAACCGAGGCTGGCACGAAGAGATGCCGCGGCACTCGCCGCATCGCTGCCATCACCTGCTCATCGAGCGCCGCCTTGCCGAGTTCTTCGCTTGCAAGGTCGGTATGGATTGCAATCATCTCGACCATGTGCCTGCGTAGGACCGCGAGGTGCTCTTCGTTCATTGGCTTCATGACGGTGGGGCTTCCCTCAACCAGCTTGCTGCCAGAGAGCCTTATATCCTGTTCGTCACGGTAGCGCCCGCGATCATTTCCATTACGGGTGCCCAGGGCAAGCGTGGGTGACAGTCACAGTCTTGGCAGGCCATCGCCGGCGGCGACTCTTGAGATTCTGGGCGCGCCGCAAGGGTCGGATCGATCTGCGACTCAGACGATTATCCGCGCCGCCCGCCCGAGCGTGCTTTCCGCGTCACTGTAGTAGTTCGAGGCCTGCTGCACAGAGCGATGCTGCGACTGCTGCATGGCTTCGGGCAACGGAATGCCGCGGCGTGCGGTTTCGGTGAGATAGCCGGAGCGCAGGCCGTGGGCGGAGAAGGCTTGCGGATCGAACCCGGCCTCGGCGATGCGGCGCTTCAGGATCAGATTGACGGCCTGCGGCGTCAGGACGCGCGCTTCGAGATTGCCCCAGCGGTCGATGCCGCGAAACACGGCGCCTTCAGTGACGCCGGCGCGCTCGAGCCACGCTCGCAGCACCGTCACCGGCCGGCCGACGAGCAGCACGAAAGCGTCGCCATCGGCCTGTGTCGTCTTGGTCCGGCCGAGCCGGATTTTTAGGCAGGGAATTTTTTGCCCCTCTGAATCCTTGGGATCCGCGGGCACCGGCTCTTCTTCGATGAGCTGTTCGACGCGGAGGTCAGAAACCTCGCTGCGGCGGCGACCGCCCGAGGCGAAGGCGGTGATGAGCAGCGCGCGATCGCGCATGTCGACGAGGCGGTCGCCGGCGCAGGCCTTCAGGAGGGCGGTCAAAATGTCAGCGGTCACCGCTTTCTTGCTCTTGCAGTTCCGCGGCCGGGCGCCGGCGCGCACCGCCAGTCTGATGGCGCTCTGCAGCCCCGGCGCGTTGAAGTTTCCGACAAGTCCGCGCCATCTGGTCAAGGTGGACCAGCTCGACAGGCGCCGGCGCACGGTGGACGGCGCATGCGGTCTTTTTGTCACCCGTAACAGGCCCTGGGCTACCAGCGACGCCGCTATGTCAGCCGGCATGCCATGGGTCGGATCACTCTCGCGCCGGGAAGAATCCCACAGGTGGTGGGCGACGAATTTGATCAAAAGCGTTTCCGGCGCCGGCCAGGGCAGCGGAGAACCGGTGGCGGCAAAAGACCATGCCTCGAGATAGCCAAGGTCGGAGGCCAGCGCGCGGAGAGAGTTTGCGCCGATGCCTTCTTTGGCCAGGTGGCGCAGCGTTGCGACATCGTCGTCGGTCAGGATTTCGGCCAAAAGATCGCGCCGGTCGAAGGGCAGCACCGAATCCAATGCGTCGAGCGCCTCGGCGCGTCGAACACCATTGCCAGGTGGCCGAGCGACGAGGTCAGTTGCCATTGGCGAGCGGTCCGAAAATGCGGACTCCCTTGCCGCGCGCGGCAACGGCGAGCTTGCGATCGAGGGTCGCCAGCGGCAACTCGGTTTCGATGGCCAGCGCAAGGTAGGCGGCGTCATAGGCACTGAGACCGTGCGCGGCCGCTAGCGCCAGCACCGCGCCGTCCGACCCGCCGCCGGCGTCCTCCAGCGGCAATCGGCGCAGCCGTGCCATGGCGGTGGCCGCTTCGCCTGCGGCGATGCGGCTACGCCGCTCGGCCATCAGCACGACACTGCGCGCCTCGTGCCAGAACAGCGACGGCACCGGCGATCGCCCTGTCAGGCCGGCGACCAGGGTCTCGGCGACCGCGCTGTGCTCCTCCGGCAGCAGCCAGGCCGCGGCTATGGACGCGTCCAGGACGAGACGCATCAGTAACGGTGGCCTTCATGCTTCCAGGCCAGAATTTCCTCGGTGGTGACAGGTTTTGCGTGGGCCCGCGCGGCGCGGACCTCTTCGATCAAGGCGCCCAGATCCTGGTTTTGGGGAAGGCGGGACAGCTTGGCAATGGGATCGTTGCCGCGCGAAATGATCACCTCCTCACCGGCCTCGACCTTAGCGAGCAGTTCCGAAAGGTGGGTTTTGGCCTCGCCAATTTTCACCGTGATGGTCATTGTTTTGTCCTCGTAGGAGCTTGCTGTGCTGTAGCGCGCTATGCGACTCGCGTCGCGCTGAGCCCAGCCATGCACGACAAACACGGTTCTGCACCACGATAGCGCCGATTCCGCCGATTGGTCAAGCCTTGGTCTGATCGCTATCGATAAGAGGTAATTATCGATAGTGAGAAGGCCGGAGAAAATCCCCTGCAAGTCAGCTTAGATGCCGGATAGCTTGACTATCGCTGAAGGCGCAGCGGTAGTCGGCAAGTCAATGGTTTCGGTTGCCAGTTCTACGACCGCCGCCTCGCTGCAGAGCCGACGATGCCCTTTGTTAGGTTCGTGCCCGACCAAGAGTAGGGCTTTCGGTCGCAGATGCTAAGGAGGGACTAGGTTTCCCTCTTCCTTGGCCGCTTCGAGAAACGCCCTGCGGACCACTTCGGGTTTCACCTGATCGATCATGGCATCATCCATGCAGAGCTGCACTGCGCTGTGCCACTTGGGGCCACGCTTGGTCCACTGCAACAGTTGCTCTGCGGCTCCCTCGACGTTGTTGCACTGATAAGCAATGCCAGGACGGGTGGTCCTTACGGAGACCGGCGGAGAGAACCAATGGAGCGACATTCGTACATAAGCGACGGCTTAACTAATAGTTCCCTCAACCACGCCCGGTTCGAGCAAGGATCGGGTAAACCGGCTCGGGGCCTTACTCCTCCGGCCAGCCCTGTTGCGGAACCTATTCACTGGCCGCAAGGTTTGGGTGGAAGGTCAGGAGTATGCCATGAGTTCCAAAGCTGGGGATGGCCAGCTCTCTTTCATTGAGTTCCAGTCGCCCACGCTGGTCGAGAATGCGCCCGAGGGCGGCGAATGGCTTCACGAGATCAAATACGACGGCTACCGCACCGAGCTGATCATTGAGGGCGGTAAAGCGCGGGCCTTCACGCGTCGTGGCTACGACTGGTCGCATCGATACCGACGAATTGTTCAAACAGCGGCGGGTCTGCCGGTGAAGGCGGCGATCATCGACGGGGAGGCTGTCGTTCTCGGCGACAGCGGCCTGCCGGATTACCAAGCCTTGGAACGGGAGTTGGGCAATCCAGACTCGGCGAGGCTCATCTTCTACGCGTTCGACCTGCTGCACCTCAACGGGCGCGATCTACGACAGCAGCCGCTGGTGAGGCGCAAGGCAGCCCTAGAGAAGCTGCTTAAGAACTCAGCGCCGACACTGACCTATGCCGAGCATCTGGAGGTGAGCGGCACGGACGTGTTTGAACATGCCTGCCGAATGGGCTTGGAGGGGATTGTCTCCAAGCGCACCGATGCCACGTACCGCTCGGGTATCCAGACGAGTTGGCTCAAAGTGAAGTGCATCAAGAGGGACACCTTCCCCATTGTCGCTTTCGTGGAAAAGCTCGGCGCTCACCCGCGCCGGATCGCATCGCTCTACATAGGCCGTCGCGTGGGCGACCGACTGCTCTATGCCGGGAAGGCTCGCAGCGGCTACACCTTGAGCGCTGCGCGACTGGTTCGAGAGCGGCTTGACCCGCTGATCATCAACAAATCACCTCTGTCAGAGCCCATTGTGAAACCGAAGGCGACATGGGTCAGACCGGACGTGCTGGCCGAGGTGCAATTCAGTGGCGTAACAGATCGCGGCGTGCTGCGTGAAGCCGTGTTCAAGGGTCTGCGAGAAGACCTCGTGGCGATCCCCGCCAAGCCTCCTGCGCCATCAAAGCGACGTGGGCCAGCCCGGGAATATGGCGTTCCCAGCGAGAACATCCTGCAACTGCTGCCCGAGGCGGTCTCGCCGTCCAAAGAAGAGCTTGCGCGCTATTGGCAGAGGGTTGCCGATCACGCACTCGTCCATCTCGGCCACCGACCGCTGAAGCTGGTCCGCCATGCTCTCGGCGCAACCTTTTACCACAAGGGCGCGCTGCCGAAGATCCCGCCAGCAGTGCATCAGTTGCGCGTTCAGAAGCGCGAGGGTGGCGAAGGTGTGCGCGTGTGGGTGGACGACCTTGCCGGCCTGCTAGGGCTGGTCGAGATGGATGCTGTAGAGCTGCATCCTTGGAATGCCACCGTTGATGACATCGAGCATGCCGACCGCATCGTTCTGGACCTCGACCCGGGTGAGGGGGTCGAGTGGAATGAGGTCATCCGGACCGCGCTAGCGCTCCGCGACATCATGGAACCAGAAGGTCTGGAGAGCTGGCCGAAGGTGACGGGCGGCAAGGGAATTCACCTGATGGCCCCACTTGCGACGAAGATCACGCACGACAATGCCCGGCTCCTTGCCCGGTCGTTCGCCAAGCGCCTCGCTGAAGCTCATCCTGATCGCTATCTGCTCTCCGCCGCACCGGCAGCCCGAAAGGGCCGCATCTTCATCGATTACCTCCGCAATGGGCGCGGCAACACGGCGGTCGGCGCCTTCTCCCCACGAGCGCGACCTGGCTTCCCAATCGCTCATCCCGTGACCTGGAGCCAGGTTGAGGCAGCCATCCGTCCAGATGCCTTCACCATCGACCGTCCGTTCAGGGCGGCCGTCAGAAAGGCAGCGTGAGGATCAAGGGCAGGAAACGAAATTCCCGGCAGGGATTTTTGTCAGCAGTCGGCGAAGACGCCTAGCCGAACAATGGATCACTCAACTATTTGCCGCAGAGGTCGAGCTCTATCCAGGCGAGCGCATGATCACTCGGCCTTTCCCAACCTCGCAAATCAGCGTCCACGCCGGCATCACGTAACCTGTTCGAAAGTGATGGGCTCACGAGGAGATGATCCATTCGGAGGCCGGAACTCCGATCATAACCGCCCCGGTAGGAGAAGTTCCAATACGTGTAGATGCCTTTCTGTGGATGGATGCGGCGGACGGCATCAATCCAGCCGTTACCCAGCATTTCGGCGTAGGCTTGCCGGCTCTCCGGAAAGGTGACTGCGTCCGCCTAGCCAACGTCTCGGCACCACGGTTGCCACGAACGAGCTTTTATCGGCCGCACGGCCGCAAGCCGCTCTCCCATCTGGTTTAGACATTGGTCATCCTCTCGGCTCTCCCTAACCGCCGAGCGTGGGAAAAGATCACTTCGCCGGTCTCGAGCATCGGGGATCACTTCAGGCGCCATATTCCGCGGAGTCCGTCAGGCTGGTGAACTTTTAGGGCCGGCGCTGCGTTCCGTGCAGCGAACTCGGTTGATGCACAATGACGGAATCCAACGCTCGTCCCGCGCCGCAGAAAAAGGATGCACGTGGTGCCGAAACCCGCTTTTCGTTCGATCGAATGGCGATCGAGCGGTTTCAGCAAACCTTTCCGCGTGCCAGATGGAGCGACGAGCGCAGCAGCTGGTTCGTACCCGGCAAGACGGCGGCCCGGCGGATCGACCGCTGGCTGGCGCAAGAGGCAGCGCTACGGGCGCCCCATGACGATAGCAAGGGACGCGATGCCTTCGCCTTCGACCCAATATCGAGCCAGTATCTGGAGATCGCGGACGACCTCCGCATTCGCACCTCCTATTCGAGGACCGTGCTTGAAGAATTGCGCGCTGTTCCGTGGGCGAGTTGGGACGATGAGTTGCGGGCTTGGAGAGTTCCGTTCCGCTCATATGAAGAGCTACGGCGCCGATGGCCAAGCATCGAAAAAGCTGCGCAGCATGCCGAACCGGAGGAGAGGAAGCGGCGACGAGCAGCCGCCAGGAACACCGAAGCATATAAAGCCGCACAAAAGCGGGCTGCTGAACGCCGGCGCCATCGCTATCCGCTGCCAGCTCAAGATCTACCTACTCTGGGCCGCGCTGTCGCAACCGAGCAGTACGGGATTGTCGTCTTCACTGAAATTTCCGGTGAACTGCTTGAGCTATCCGACGCAGCCGCCTTCTACCCCCGCGCAATGCCTGCGAACGGCGACTTCGTTTGGGGCAGGTGGCGTTCGGCTACGCTGGCCGAACTTGTGAGCACATGGCCCGCTCGGCTATCCGCCGGGCCGACCGAACGCTTCAGAGGCTGGTGGAGGCCAACGCTCGCCGAACTTAGAGTTGCCCGTCGAAAAGCCCGCGGCAGTGAGCGTAGTAGGCGAAGTCGCGAGCGGTAGATGCGGCGCTCACATCCGGCGTTAAGGCGGCCGCAACACACGGATTCTTCGGTCGGGCGGAGCTTGAGCAGGTCTACTGCTGACTGATGGCGACCGCCTTGGGTCCAGCCTGTGTGGAAACGCATTGATTTGGTAAAGTGATTCCCAGATCAGAGAGGGGAGTCGGGTATCGCTTGGAAGTTAACCGCAAGAATTGTCATATCGCTCCTTAGCAGCGTGGAGAAAATGTTCGTCGCTGGATACCGCCCCTTACAAGGCGGAAAGGGCACCGCGGCGGAAATGACAAACCCGCCGAGCGCGAGGGGCGGCGGGCGGTCACGCGTCGCGCCAGGCTGGGCGGGGGCTTGGGGTACGCCTGGTGCAGCCCTGTTCCATGCCGGCGAAGCCGACTGACAGCGCGCCTGGTCAGGTGCCGGCCGCTGAAGGCGGCTCGAGCGTCGACGATGCGGAGACCCACACCCGTCCTTGAGGCCATGCAGCGTGCCAGTCTTAGCGACCCCCGGCCGGGCGTGCCGATCGGCGAGCTGATCGCCCGCCTGCCAGCCCGTCTCCGCGCCATGACACCTCCGAAAACAGGATCCTAACCGTCCTACAATATCCTCGGGGGTGTGCGGGCAGACAGCCAGGCAGACAGCCCCCACGGGGTAGCTCACCGCCCCAGCCGGCGCAGGAGCCGCCAGCTGAAGTAGAGCAGGGCCCACAGCACGGCCGAGGCCAGCCAGCTAACTGGTGAGCGTGACGGTCAGGCCGGCGAGCGTCAGCGCCGAGGCGCCGAGCACGGCGAGGAGGCCCCGGAACCCCTGCCGAACCGCGCCGACAGGCGCGTGAACCGGCCCATGTCCGCCGCGGATGTCCACAGCTTCAGAACATCCGCCGTGGCGCGGTAGCCTTGCGCCTTGGCGACGATGCCGAGGAGGTCGGCGGCGGCTGTGCGCAGGGTGGCCAACGGGGCAGGGCGCAGCACGCCCGTAAGCGTGGCGCAGGCGGCGGCGAGATCGCCGGCCCTGGCGAGAGTCCCCGTGGCGCGCAGCGCCTCGCCATCGACGGCGTCGCCGGCGAGCCGCACCAATTCGCCGCGCAGCGGCTTCGACAGCCGGCCGCCCTTGCTGGCGGCCTTGAGAACCGTGGCCCCGACGCGTGCCGGCGTGGTGGCGCCGAGGATGGTCACCGTGACGACCGCGATGGTGAGCCCGACGGCGGCGAGGCCGAGGATGACCGGGTCATAGGCGGCGCCGTCGAGATAGGCGCAGCCTTCGTGGATCAGGTCGCGCACGTCGCCGATGCCGGATGCATCGGTGACCAGGGCGCCAGCCAGGCCAGCGGGGATTGTCGCGTCGCCGGTGGCGGCGCCGTGCCACGTATCCCTGGCGACCCGGCCGAGGTCGGTGGCCTGCGCCGCACGACGCGGTCGCTCAGGCTGGCGGGCAGGGGGTGTGCAGCTGGTCGGCCAAGTCGTGCAGGCTGGCGGCGAGCTCGGGGGCGTCGTCGGTGAGCGCCTGGTCGACTGAGGGCCTCGAATACATGGGCTGATTCAACAAACCCGGCCTGGATTCGGTTCCATGGCCCGCGCGTCGAAGGATTGAACCGGAAGAGTCCGGCTGCGTTGTTGGGACTGGAACGGCAATCCTCGGAGGAAGAAATGGCAAGCACTGGAACAACACGTGGACGCAATCAGGACCGTGCCAGGGTCGCTGGTGGGCAGGATCATGAAATGAAGTACGAGGCGGGCAAAACCGGCGCCAGCAAAGCTGACGTCAAATCGGCGGTGAAGTCGCTCGGCAACAGTCGCAAGAAGGTCGAAGACGAGCTGGGCAAGAAGTGAACCTCGGCCGCACAGGATGCCGGCGAAGTTGGCCATACCAAGAGCTGGGGGTTCAGCGCAACGGGATAGGCCACGCCCCCCTGCGCGCCGGTCGCCGCCAGTATCTCATGAGGGGGCATGCACATGACCCGCATCGCCACCTTCAATGTGAACGGCGTCAACGGCCGGCTGCCTGTGCTCCTGAAGTGGTTGGGCGAAACCGATTACGACATCATTTGCCTGCAGGAATTGAAGACGTCGGACGACAAGTTCCCTGTCGATGCGATCAGAGAGGCGGGTTACGGCGCCATCTGGCACGGCCAGAAATCCTATAACGGTGTGGCAATCCTCGCTCGCCGAATCGAGCCGGTGGAACGTCGACGCGGCCTACCGGGCGATCCAGACGATACCCACAGCCGCTATATCGAGGCCGAGGTAGATGGGATAGTCGTAGGCTGCCTCTACCTGCCCAATGGCAATCCAGCGCCTGGCCCAAAGTTCGACTACAAGCTGCGCTGGTTCGATCGTCTCATCAGCTACGGCCAGCATTTGCTCGACGACGGGGCACCAAGCGTTCTCTGCGGCGACTATAATGTCGTTCCAACCCCAATCGACGCCGTGGTGCCGAGGCGATGGCTGGGCGATGCGGTCTATTTCCCGGAGAGCCGGCAGGCCTATGCCAAAATGCTCAAAGGTGGCTGGATCGATGCCGTCCGGCGCATCCATCCGGAGAAGGGCATCTACACCTATTGGAATTTCTCCTACCGGGGCGGCTTCGATCGGAGTTCCGGCCTGCGCATGGACCATCTCCTGGTGAGCCCCTCTCTTTCCGACCGGCTGCGTAATGCCGGCGTGGATGTCGAGCTTCGCGGGTGGGAGAAGCCAAGCGACCATGCGCCGGCCTGGATCGAGCTCAATTGAACCACGAGGAACACGGATGGTCGAACCGGATTATCCCGAAATGAACGAGTCAATCGACAATATCTCTCTCTACGCGGCCGGCGGCTACAGCTTTGCGGTTGAGACGCCCCAAGAAGGCCGGACGCAGAACGCCCACGATGCTGAGATCAGGATGTTGCGAGCCAAGAAACTGCTCTCTTTGGGTTTCGCGTTGCCTTTTTCGTTCGGCTTCTCGGTTCGACGCAAGCTGACGAAGGTGATCCAATGAAAAATGTCGCTGCTTACGGATCCCAATCTTCCGATGGGCTCACTGCTGCGGTGCCGCGTCCTCGGAGGAATCGCGGCGGATGTGTGGAGCGGGGAACCGCCAAACGCAACAACCGCCTACTGGCGGCACCGCTCCTGCTGCACCAGGATCATCCACCATATGAGTTCGCCTACATGCCCCTGAACAAGCTCAAGAATATCGAGGACTACTTCGTCGGCTGCCAAGTCGCCGAAGGCAAGGAAGCGAAGATCGTGGGTCATCAGGACAAGTCCGAGGCGCAGAGCATTGTCAGGGAGGCGGTCGGGCCTTGACGAAATTGGACCAAGCCCTGCGGTTTGGACCGCTTCGTGAGCGCTGGGTTCACCTCTGCGTCGACATGCAACGGATGTTTGCCGAGGCGACTGAATGGCACACGCCGTGGATGGAGCGTGTATTGCCCAATGTCGTCGCCCTCGTCGAACTTGATCCGGCGCGGACGATCTTCACCCGGTTTATTCCCCCTCAATCTCCCGACGACGCAGTCGGCGCCTGGCGGCGGTACTATCACAAGTGGGGGACGATGACCCGCGATCGGCTCGATCCTCAGCTGATTGATCTTGTTCCGGAACTGGCGCGGTTCGTGCCGCCCGCTTTGCTGGAGGACAAACCCGTCATGTCCGCTTGGCACGGGTCACTGCATGCTCGCCTGCGGTCTGCGGGCATTGATTCACTCATCGTGTCAGGGGCGGAGACGGAGGTTTGCGTGCTCGCCACTGTGATGGGGGCGATCGATCTCGGCTACCGGGTGGTCATCGTGGCTGATGCGGTATGTTCCGGAGCTGACTCGACCCACGATGCCATGCTCGCGATCTATGAGAGCCGCTACGGCATGCAGGTCGAGACGGTGACCACCGCCGACCTCCTGGCCGCGCGGCTGGACGGAATGTTGTGACATCAGGAGCACCACTGCGCATGACGGAACAGGAAATGATCATCGACGGATTGGGCGTCACTCCGAGTTTCGATGTCGCGCTGGAAGCGCGCCGGCGCGTGGACTTTCTCGTCACCTATCTTCGTGCATCGGGCCTCAGTGCGTATGTGCTGGGGATCAGCGGCGGAGTGGATTCACTCGCCGCGGCCCTTCTGGCTCAACGGGCCGTCGAGGAACTGCGAAAGGCGGGATACGAGGCAAGATTCGTGGCGGTTCGTCTCCCGTACGGCACTCAGGCGGACGAGAAGGACGCCCAGCGAGCTTTGGACACCATAGGAGCGGATGAAGTGCACCGGGTCGACATCAAGCCGGCTGCCGACGCGATGCTGGATTCGATCAAGCTGGCCAGTGTCGAGCTCGGCGATGCCGGCCGCGAGGATTTCTTGCTTGGCAACATTAAGGCGCGTCAGCGCATGATCGCCCAGTTCGCGCTCGCCGGCGCCACCCGAGGGCTGGTCATCGGCACCGACCATGCGGCTGAGGCATTGATGGGCTTCTTCACCAAGTTCGGCGATGGTGCCGCCGACATTCTTCCGCTTTCCGGGTTGAACAAGCGCAGGGTTCGCGCCTTGGCAGCGCATCTGGGCGCTCCGTGTGAACTTGTTGACAAGATCCCGACCGCCGATCTGGAGAACCTCGTTCCGCTTCGGCCGGAGGAAGATGCATATAGTGTCTCGTACGATCAGATCGACGACTTCCTCGAAGGCCGAGAGATCGACGAAGCGGCGCGCACGCGCATACTTGATGTGCATTCCAGCACAGCGCATAAGCGAGCGCTTCCGGTCACAGCCATTGCCATGACTAATTCGCCATTGCCGCATCGCCAATAACTGCCTCACGATACACGGCCGACGTGCTCGCCGCAGCCACCGCCAAGCCGAGCCAGAGCCATTCCACGCGAGAATGGTAGGGCCTGCGCGAGGCTCAAGACGTCCCCTTCGCCCGCGCCCAAACTGCCCGACGGCTAAGCCGGCATCATCGAAAACAATGAGATGTAGGCGCGACTGCAGAGTGCATTATTTAATCGATTGACTCGCGGAATGCACCGGCAGTTAATTTCCCCGGTAGGGCAAAAGAGGGGCCACGAACTGGGAGCAAACGATGACTGTGCAAAAAGAAGAGGACTATCGAACCAACAGAGCCGACTATGCCATTGCTGCGACGCATAGCCGAGCGACCGCTGAAGGCGATCGCCACGATTCACTGGCAAGAAGAAAGTCGCTGTGGGTAAAAGATCGGCGATCTGCAAAATTGGCTGCAAACCCGTCGGAAAGCTCGCCAGAGCCGAAGGCCAAACCGCGCGGTTATTGAATCAACGCCAGTCACTTCGTCCTGCTATCGTCAAGCGCGCCCCTGCGGGGGGCGGCGCTTTGCAGTGCATAGCGGCCGAAATGGAAATCGGCGGATCGGGTCTCATTACGATCGTGCTGCGCGAGTGGCTGGAAACTAACGCCTAGCTGCCAAGGCGGGAGATCGACGAAAAGGTGCGAGCAGAATCGCGCGCGATTTAGCTGACCATTTCAATGGCGTCAGCGAGCGCTTGGCCGCCTGTGTCAACTACATTAACGACAGAGAGGTCGAGAACCAGAATAGTCAGCAGGAATTGCTCCGCGAGTTGGCGCAGCAGATTGCAGTGTTGGAGATTAGAGTCAGCGAACTTGAACAGCGCTAGTCGAATGCCCCGCCAATCTATCGCTGAAGAGCTTGAAAGCGCGGCCGACCGCATCGCGGACATCTCACGCGCGGATCTGCAGGTCATCCTGCGCCGCGCCGCATTAATGCTTAGAAACGTCTCCGGCGCCCGCAACGGAGGACGCTCTCAACTCCATCGCGGCTGAAATGAAAATCAGTAGATCCGACCGCATTCAGATCGTGCTGGAAACCAACGCCTATCTGCCGGTCCGGGCGATCGATGAGGAAAGCGAGACGGACGGTACGGGACCTCTATGCAGAAGACCCGCCGCTACATTTGCGAAGCGACGGGCCTCCGCCCCATTCCCCCATACCTGACCTTGCAAGTGCGGTGCCGGACGCATTGACCCATTCCGGGGCACCTTATGGCTTCTACACAGCGGAATTTCCACCACGTACTTCGTTCGCATGTTTCGATTCTATTACGCTTGAGCGCATGTATTCGCCAGCCAGGCGAGCACCCCCGAAGGCTCGCTGGTCAGGCCCAGCGGCCTCCAGCTACCAGTCCCCCCGCAACCAAGCCGCTGGGCCGTCCCCGTTAGGGCGAAGTGCTAAGACCTTGCTTGCACCGCTCAAATGAATGGCAATTTTCCGTCTGAATGCGTTTACGGTCCATTGTCTGCGACCAGCATGGGTGTCGCGTGGGAGGCACAGTAACTCCCCTTTTAAAGGCGTCGAGATGCTACGAGCACCGCAAAGCCAGTTCCTGAGACCTGAAGATCGGGCGATCTGCCAGCGGGTGGTCGACCAAATAACCGCCGACGCTAAATGGTACAGCACCTCGATAGACGGTCAGATTCTGGCCTCGACGACGCTGACTCTCTTTCAATCCGGGGTCGTCAATGAAACGAATTTGCTGGCACATGTTCGCGCGCGCCGCCACGACTTCACTAAGCTGACCGGCTAGCTCTTCACCTTCGGCGTGATCTCTTCGATCTTGGCGCCGGCCCCCGATCTAGCGCCTCCGGCAAGTTGCTTGGACCTCTCCTGCAAAGATACTTTGGTGCAGATTAATTGAGGGAGGGCTAAAATGAAATGTGCAATTCTGGCCGTATTGGCGGCTTTGATCTTGGCTTTTGCGACCAGCGCCAATGCACACAGCGGCGGCACCGACAGCAATGGTTGTCACAAGAACCACAAGACAGGCGACTACCACTGCCACTGACTATGCGGCCCTCTGAATGACCCGCCTATCTGTTGCGGAAGAGCTTTGAAAGCGCCGCCGACAGCATTCACTTCCCTCCTCGTCATGACGAACAGTGTTCGTTCGAATGATGCTATCCCGTTGCCTTGAGCGCAAGTTTTTGGTCAGCCAGCACAGCGCCTCCTCTTAAGCTTGCTGGTGGTCAAGGCCCGCGATGAAACGGCCAATCAAATACGACCCCAAGCGCCACGTGCGCTACGATCCGGACCTGCTGCCCCGCACGGGGCACAGGTACAAGCCAGCCAAACCGGCCCACGATGCCGTATGGTGGCCCAATGTCATCTCGGCAATTGCTATTGCCGGTTTCTTCCTCACGTTCATCTGGAGCTAAGACAATGCTACCTTTTGTGCAGGCAGATGGCTCTCAGGCAGGCCGTGCTCAGCCTTTTGTGCAAGAAGTTCGTACCGCGGGTGCTCATTCCGTAGTTCCTTCGTCCCTGAAATCCTGCAACGACGCGTGCCGCAAGTCGTCCTCGCCGCGCAGATGCTTCACACGGCCAATGACTGGCGGCTGGAGAGTTTCCCGACGCTTGCGCAGGCCCAGGGCGCTGCAAGCCCGACCTCGCTTGCGGCGGAGGTCGCAGGCAAGGTCTGGCTGTTCACGCTCGGACCGAAGGATGGCTCCACGCCCGACGGAACCAAGGTCGTCGAGATCGGGCCCCTTCCGCCGATCAGCGCGAGCGAGCATTTGCTGCGCGTCAACCGCGCCGGTGGAGCGCCCGGCGCCAAGTCGCAAATCCATACACATCCGGGACCGGAGGCCTTCTACGTGCTGGCCGGCAAGCTCGGCCAGAGAACGCCCTACGGCGTGACCTATGCCGAAGCCGGCACAACCATGACCGGACACGGGGCCGACACGCCGATAGAAGTGTTCAGCGCCGGCACAACCGATCTCGATGAGCTGGCCATCTTCGTGCTAGACGCCGATCGGCCGTTCTCGTCGCCGGCCAAGTTCGACTGAGGCGAAATTGCGCGGGGTGGCGCGAATGTTCGTTCGTTGAGCAGGTTCAGCGCCCGCTTTACGTCAAGATGCAGTTGGCCGATGGCATCGTAATGCTCACGAAACGGCTTGAGGCCAACTTCGCGTCCCGCAGTTCACGCTTCAGTAGCGAAGCCTGCTTTCACCGACACGCTAGCAAAGCGCGAGGCAACCAAGAAGCCCGCGCCTCTGGCGGAGAGCGCGGGCCCGATCGGGTTGCGGCCCGATCTGCAGCGGGCAGTGGAGGGAGCGTGCCTAATGGTCACAGGCAATTATTAGAAATCCCTAAAGTTCCACCCTGACTAGAGCGACCGACGCCGGCAGCGCCGAGGAGTTTACTTTGGCTTTGTCGCGCAGATCGCGAAGCGGTGCTGGGTGGTGCGTTCGAGCGCCTTGGGCCAACTCATCTGTTGAGCTTGGGCGCGATGGATCGCAACCAGTCTCCAGACGACGACGGGCTGATCGAACCCGGCTTCGGCCAGCAGGCGCCCTATCTCTTCCGCCCGTGCGCCGCCCGAGAAATAGACACGGGCAAGAATGCTCTGGTGGCGTCTGGCCATGGAGGCGAGGTCATTGTCCACGACCCGCGACTTGCCGGTTGTGAGCTTCTCCCAAAGTTCCCGCAAACTCGTCGCCCAGTTGCGGCTGACAAAATCGCCGTCGATGACCAGCAGCTTGCCGCCGGGCTTCAGCAGCGAGAACCATTCGGCAAACGCGGCCTTTGGCTCCACCAGCGTCCAAACCAGGTGACGAGTGGCGATGACATCGTAGCTCGCCTTGTCCTCGAGCGTCCGCTCGGCGTCCCCTATGATGAAGCGTATACCGGCGCCGCGGTTTTGTGCCTTGGCGCGTGCCTTGGCGAGCATGGCTTTTGAGCAGGTCGAGGCCCGTCACCACAAACCCCAGATCGTGAATCAGATGCGAAATCACGCCCGTCCCACAGGCGAGATCCAACGCCACCCGTCCGACGCCGGGTCCGAGGTGTTTGCTTATGAGCGCATCCCATGCGGCGCGCTCCTGCTCGGAAAAAATCTCGTGACCGACCTGCAGGTCGAAGGTCTCGGCGCGATCGGACCAATAGTCCCGAATTTCGTCGCGCAGCGAATAGTTTGCGTGAGCCGTCATCACCCGAAATGCTCTCCCCCAAAGCGGTACATTGGAATTGCTCTAAAAGATAATTCTTGATTACACCTCCGGTTCGCCGACAAATGCATCGTTATCGCCGAGGGCCGGATGTTCGCCTGCGGCACGCCGGAAGATGTCGTCACGCCGGCGCTCTTGCGTCATGTGTACCGCGTCGAGGCGCGGATCGAGCGCTGCTCGCGAGCATCGGTCATGTAATGGTGGATGGCGTCGCGGACGAAACGGCAGCAGCTTGGCGGTTCCAACTTCTCTGACGGGGATTGTTAGGGCCTCGCCAGTGGGAAACGCAGGGCGCGCGGGGGCCTCGCGCGAGCCAGTTATCCGATCACCCGCCCAGATTTTTGTATCAAACATTCTGGCCCCCTTAAGGAACAAATCCGCTCGAGGTGCAGTTCGGTCCTTTTAAGATGTAGGCCCGAATCTGGTTGAAATCGATAAAGCCAAACAGAAGGTTATTGCCGAAGTTGTGCGGCGGTGGATCACCTCAGAGGTAATCCGCAATTACCTTCGCAACATGCTAAATCTGCCTGTAGAACGGGAGCTGCCGGCTGAGCAAAGGTATTTGCTGGAGGAACTTGATAGGGCCGACAAAGAGTGACGTATGGCTCTCCACTGGTTCAACCCTCCGGTCCCTGTCAGGACCGAGCGTCCCGGGATCATCCGCAACGTCAACAACGCCGAGAAAGCCGGCGAGGAGCTGATGAAGTGGACCAAGCGTGGGCCTTGCTGGGACCTCGCGGTGCGCGTTTGCATGGCCGTGATATTCGACGAGATGGGAGCTGAGGAGGCCCGTAAGGCATTCCTGGCTGCCGCTAAGGAGGAGGGGACGTTACTTCCCCTCAACGGCAAATAGCTAAATTCGATTGCAAAGTCAGTCTCTAGCCACGAGGGCCCGCCGCCCGTGAGAAAAGCGACGGACCCGACAGCGGGTGCATCCACGAAGAATCGACCGCTGCGAGTTCTAAACCCGCGAGGGCCTGCGTTGTTCCCTTATCAGCGGAGGCTGCAACTGGGTTGGTCAGCAGCCTCTTGCCGCTCTAAGTTCATCCTCATGGGTCCCTTCTGGTTCTCTCCACCGGTCTACGTGAAGACGAAACGTCCAGGCATTCGCCATGGGGTCAGCCACGTCGAGGGAGCCGCCGAGGAACTCATGGCGTGGGACACAAAGGGCTCGAGGTGGACCAAGGCTGTCCAATCCTGCGTCGATGCATTCGAGGGCAAATCCTCCCCCCAAGAGGTCCGTGAAGCCTTCGAGGCGGCTGCCAAGGAGGCCAACGTGTATCTCTCCCCTGAGTAGGAGGTATCATGGCAACCCATTGGTTCGTCCCTCCGGTGTTCGTGAAGACTGAAACCGGTGTCAGGCATGGCTGCAACAATGCGAGGGCAGCCCTTGAGCAGCTCAAAACGTGGACCCGGAGAGGACCCTGCTGGCATAAGGCGGTGACGCTGTGCCTGTCAGATCTGGAGGGCGATTCGATTGACCCTCAGGTGGTGCGAAAGGCCTTTGAGGCTGCCGCAAAGGAGGCCAAGATGTATCTCTCCCCTGAGTAGGAGGTGTCGTGGCAACCCATTGGTTCTCCCCTCCAGTGTACGTCAAGACCGACCGACCGACGGGTCTAACAATGTCGAGGGTGCCGCCGAGGAACTCCTGAAGTGGGCCAAGATGGGACCTAAGTGGCGGAAGGCTGCACAACTATAGCTTAGGATCGGCACGTTAGTCGCAGGTCCCGAAATTCGGACTCGCGCGATAGTGTTTCAGCAGAAGACAGGTCGTCCCGTTCAATTTGAGTTGATGGCTGACGCCCGAGCGAGCCTGCTCGCAGGGCTTGAGCGGCATGGGGCGACAGTCGAAGACTTTAGCTGTGAATCGGCGTGCAAAATTGACCCCATAAGCCGGGGAATCGGCGTCCAATTTTGCCCCCCTGATGCTTTGATTTGCGACCATCGGCTCGTCGTGGCGAGCGGATGGTGTGGGGATGAAGTCGGTGGATACGATTGCCCGGGTTCGGCGCGCCTGCCATGTGCAGGGATGGTCGCTCAAGCGGATTTGCCGCGAGCTGCATGTGTCGCGGAACACCGTCCGCAAGATTCTCAGATCCAATGAGACATCGCTCTCCTACGAACGCGAGCGGCAGCCCAAGCCGAAGATCGGTCCGTGGCAGGATCAGCTTGACGGGTTTTTGAATGGCAACCGTGGCAAGGCGGCGCGCGAGCAACTGACACTGATCCGGATTTACGAAGAGCTTTGCAGTCTCGGCTACGAGGGTGGCTATGACGCCGTCCGCCGCTCCGCGAAGAGCTGGGCGAAGGCGCAGGGGTCGGCGACGGCGGACGCCTATGTGCCGCTGTTCTTCGCGCCGGGCGAGGCCTACCAGTTCGACTGGAGCCACGAGATCGTCCTGATCAACGGCGTGACGGTGACCGTGAAGGTCGCCCATGTCCGGCTCTGCCACAGCCGCATGATGTTCGTCAGGGCCTATCCGCGCGAGACGCAGGAGATGGTGTTCGACGCCCATGACAGGGCCTTTGCCTTCTTCGGCGGCGCCTGCACGCGCGGCATCTACGACAACATGAAGACGGCGGTGGAAACGATCTTTGTTGGCTAGGACCGCCAATACAATCGCCGCCTCCTGCAGATGTGTAGCCATTATCTGGTGCAGCCGGTCGCCTGCACGCCAGCGTCGGGCTGGGAGAAGGGTCAGGTCGAGAACCAGGTCGGGCTGGTGCGTGAGCGCTTCTTCACGCCCAGGCTGCGCTTCAAGACCTATGAGGAGCTGAACGCCTGGCTGCAGGACAAGTGCGTCGCCTACGCCAAGGCGCACCGTCACGTCGAGCAACCGGAACGAACGATCTGGAACGTGTTCGAGGAAGAGCGCGGCAAACTGGTCGAGTATCGCGGCCCCTTCGACGGATTCCACACGGTGCCGGCTTCGGTGTCGAAGACCTGCACGGTTCGCTTCGACACCAACAAATACTCGGTCCTGTCGACGGCCGTCGGCCGCCCGGTCGAGATCCATGCCTATGCCGACAGCCGCAGTCGTCCATCTCGAAGGCGCGAAGACCGGCCGACCGATCAGGCGTTATCAAGGAGATTTGCCACAGAATCGAGGGCGTGGTCTCAGCGGAAGTCGCAGTGACCGACGTCGACGGCATGGGCGTTGAGGGAGACAACGACCGACCGGACCTAAAGCAGGCACACTTTTGAATGGCGCCTGCGTCGCGAGTGATAGGTTGATAACTGTGGGAAGCGGGGATCCCTGCCATTCAAGGCGCCAGGTGCCGCCTTGTCTGAGATTTTGGACGAGATCGGGATAGAACGCCGCTGTCCTGATGTTCGACGGGTAGATAATTCCAATCCCCTGTTCGTCTTTTCGTTCCAGTGCACCTGTTGGCGCGCTTATCAAAACCGCGTCAGCGCGAAAGCCGATTTTCATCATCAATCAAGGTGAGGCGCGAGGGGGCTTTGTCGCTCCAACGCCAGAGCGCGAGATTTAAGTCGCTGTCGGGCGCGCCGGGCGCGAAACTTTTGACCAACAGCGCATTGAACCCACTGGCCGTCAGGCGCCGGGCAATGGCCTGGGTTCTCGCCTCTCCAGAAACTTTCATCTGGTCGCCATGTCATGTGGGCAAGGGCGGCGGGATCCATCCCTTCAGCTTTCAGGGCGTCCTCATCCCGGCTATCAAATATGCCCTCAATCTCGGCGTCATAGGCAAGCAGGGTGGTCGGCTGAAGGCTGCCGCCTGATTGGCTCCCCTCAGCGCCGTCACCCCCGATAGCGAAGAATAGAGCGCTGGTACGCCCTTTGGATGGAATCGTCCTCGGCGCCGCGGCCCGACAGCGGATGTCGCGCATAGATCGCTTGTATCGGCGGCGCATCGGATGTGCCCCTATTCCAATGCCATCAGGGGCAATGTCGAAGTGGCGCTTTCGGCGGTGCTACTTCCGGCAAAGGCAGCATGCCCTAGAGATCACAACCAGACCCGAGGACCTCCCGGCGGTTTCCGGCGGGATTCGGCGGCTTGATCAGCAGCTCTGCTTTGCGCTCTATTCGGCAAGCGGGCTGATGACCCGGCTTTACCGGCCGCTGCTCGATCCGCTGGGGCTGACCTACCCGCAATATCTGGCGATGCTCGCGCTGTGGGAGCGAGCGCCAAGCACGGTGGGCGAGCTTGGCGAAGTGCTTGGGCTTGATTCGGCGACGCTGACGCCGTTGCTCAAGCGGCTGGAAGCATGCGGCCTGGTCACACGCCGTTGTCATCCCGTCGCACCACGTCGCGTGTCGCTGCACGTCGGGGTATGAAGAACTTAAGCCGCTCAGCTGGGAGAAAAAACCGAAACGTTCGAGCAACGATTGAGCGCGGCCCGCAATGCGGCGGCCCTACAAGCATGATTAAATTGATCTGGATGGTTAGCCGTTGGATCGCGCCGGGGCAAAGCCGCGACTTCTGAGGCATAGAGAAGATTGCTATAGCTCACAATTGTTGCTATCGTGAGTTATAGCAAGGTGCCCTATAACTCATGGTATGGAATTGGGAGCAAGCGGACTGGCCGCATTTTACCTACGATAAGAAGGCGTTGGAACCGCTGGAAAGCGAGTTCCTGTTGCGATCGGGCGAGTTCCTAGGCGTCTTTCGTCATGTCGGTTCCGACGATCGCGACCAGATCCGCATCGAGCTTATCAGCGAAGAGGCCTTGAAGACATCCGCGATTGAGGGGGAGTACCTCGACCGCGAGAGCCTGCAATCATCCCTGCGCCAGCAACTTGGTCTGGGCGGCGAGACCAGGCGCATTCCGTCTGCCGAGCGGGGCATCGCTGAAATGATGGCCGATGTCTACTTGCATTTTGCCGATACGCTGACGCATCGCACTCTTTACGCTTGGCATACGATGGTGATGTCGGGTGAGCGTCGTATCGAGACCATCGGCAACTACCGCCAGCATGCCGATGCCATGCAGATCGTTTCCAATCGGCTGGATAAGCCCAAAGTTCATTTCGAAACGCCGCCCTCCGCGCGGGTGAAACCCGAAATGGATGCCTTCACTACTTGGTTCAACGATACCTCACCCAAAGGCAAGACACCGCTCCCAGCGTTGACGCGTGCCGCTATCGCGCACCTTTATTTCGAGAGCATTCACCCGTTCGAGGATGGCAACGGTCGCATAGGCCGTGCCCTCTGCGAAAAGGCGCTGGCGCAAAATCTGGGTGAGCCCAGCCTCATCGCGTTGGCCTATACGATAGAGCGCCGCCGCAAGGCCTACTACGACCATCTGGAGGCCAGCAACACGAGCAACGCGGTAACAGATTGGCTGCTCTACTTCGCCAACACGATCCTCGAAGCGCAGCGCGTAACGCTCGCCCGTGTCGAATTCTCCGTCGTCAAGGCCAAGTTTCACGAACGCTACCGGGATCACTTCAACGAGCGCCAGGAAAAGGTCATCGCCCGGATGTTCCGCGCGGGCATCGACGGGTTCAAAGGGGGGCTCAGCGCCGAGAATTATATCGCCATCACGCAGGCATCGCGCGCGACGGCAACAAGAGATTTGCAGGACCTCGTTGCCAACGGTGCACTGATAAGAACCGGCGAACGGCGACACACACGTTACGCGTTGAACATTCTTGATGGCCGCACGTAAACCAGAAGAGGCAGGCTGTCAAAGAGCCTGCCTGCCTGAGGATCGAGGGGTGGCGGGCTGCAACCCGGCAGGAGGTCGTCGATTGGGTTACACGAGACCGGAAACGCAAAAAGTCGCGCGGTGCGATGCTGATTGTCCGGTCCCGGTTGAAGCCGGTGGTATAATGTTACCTCAACGCGCGTTGGGGGAAAGAAGCGCGCGGAAGGGGCGCGCTGGCCTTCGAGTGGTAGCGAGAAACCTGAACAAAACTCTTGGCAGACATCAAGGCCGGGCACATCAGCTCGGCTGCTGTATTGCGGCAAGCTTCCAGTCACCGCCGTTCTGCCGCGTAAAGGTCCACAGTTCGGTTGTCTTTGTCGGCTGATCGGCCTGGCCCTCGACAATCTTGTCACTGATGCGATCGCGGGTCACGTCGCGAGACTCGTAGCGCAAAGCAGCGGTCGCGTAGTCGCGGTCATCCTCCCGCCAGCTTTCCGCAATATCGGCCTCCAACAGGCTGACATCCGACACGTCATTCCGGACGCCCTTTTTGGCATTATCGGCAAGTTCCTCGGACAGATAGGAAACCATCTCGGGCGTCACCAACCGGCGCAAGGCAGCATGGTCCTCGCGCCCGAATGCTTCTTGAACTTCCGTCAGCCGTTGCTGGAACGTGTCGAGGTCGGTTTTAGTGAGCGTGATCTCATCGGAAGGGCTGGCCTGGCTCGTTCCGCCAAATCCCGACCCGATGCCTGGAATGGGGAATGCTTGGACGTCGCTCGGCTCGGGCCGGGCTGCTGCGCTTCGCCCAAAGCTCCCAGCACCTCGCGAGGCACCGGCCATAGCGGGCTCTGGGTTTTGCGCCGATTGCGAGCGGAAAAAGCGAATGGCCAGCATGACCACGCCGCCGATCAGCAGCACTTGAAGGAGAAGGCCGAACATGCCGGCCAAGCCGCCGAACCCATGGCCCAAAAGAACGCCGATCAAGCCGCCGAGCAGCAGCCCCCGCATCATCGATCCACCGAGGCCGTTGAAGAAGCCTGGGCGCTGGAATGCCTGCGGCTGGCGGGCCGCATTGTTCGTTGCCGCATTGGGCGTCATCGAGCGCTCGACCGGTGCGGAAGGCTGTGGCGCCGTCCTGGTCGGCGGGACCGGCTGGAGAGTGCGCATGCCGCGACTGCCGAAGCTGCCGCCACGGCGCGCATCGGCGTGATCCACAGCGACCATGGAAAATGCCAGGAACAATCCCGCAAACAAAATTGCAAACCGTCCTGAACGCGAAATCAGCATAGGCAAGTCCTCAAGTGACACTCTTTCCGCTCATATGGGGTGCGTCGATCGAAATATCAGTGAATCATCCGCCAAGAAAATCGAACGACATGGTCGGCGGCACGCCGCTGTTCACGACGAGAATGTCGAGCGCACCAAGCAGACAATCGCCTGCTCGACCGCGCGGGCTCCTGCACCCGGCCGAGCCGGCGACGGTCGCGTCAAGAGCATCTTTCGTGCAAGCCTCTTGCCATCGGTCTCCTGGCGACGACGCCGGCCCGCCTGATCTTGACATACATCTTTCTTGCGTACTATCAACACATCTGGAAAACCTGCCATACAGGTTGGCCCCCTGAACTGGAGATCGCGTGAGCACGGCGGTATCCGCAAAACATTCCGACGCAGCGAGCCTGGTCAGCAATACGATCGGCGAGATCACGCGCCATATTCGCGCGCATGAACTCGGGCCCGGCGACCGGCTGCCCAGCGAGGCCGCGCTTTCGAGACAATTGAGCGTCTCGCGTACCGTGGTTCGCGAGGCCTTCAGCTCGCTCGCTGCCATGCGGCTTATCGACCTTAGGGCAGGCAGACGGGCTACCGTCGCCGAGCTGGATTATGGCGCCATGTCACTGGTGATCGAGCATGGCGTCCACACGGAACAGATCACGGTGCAGCAAATCTACGACGTGCGCCGCACGATTGAGACCCGCACCGCCATGCTGGCGGCCTTGCGCAGAACAGCCGACGAAGTGGAAAGGATCAGGACGCATGCGCTCGCCATGCGCGAGAATTTCCAGCGGCCGGAACAGGTCATGGAGCACGATCTCGCCTTTCACCTCGAAATCGCCAAGGCTGCAAAGAATCCGGTTTTCAGCCTCATCGTCGGCGCGTTCGAGCGCGTATCGCGCCAGACCTGGCCGATCGGCTGGCGGAGCCGCCCTTCGGATGCCGAGCAGTTGGAGATGATCCAAATCCATATCGATCTCGCCGAAGCAATCGAGACCGGTGATCCTCAGTCCGCTCGCGACCTGATGGCGAGGCATTTTGACGAGAGCGTCAAGGCCCTGCTGGCGGCTGGCATCGCCTGAGGAGCGGGGTGCGCGATGAAGATCACGAAACTGGAAACGCTGCGGCTCAAGGAGCGGCCGAACCTTCTCTGGGTCCTGGTTCACACGGACGAAGGCCTCGTCGGGCTGGGCGAGACCTTCTTCATGGCCGAAACCGTCGAGACCTATCTGCACGAATATGTCGCGCCGTGCGTGATCGGGCGCGACCCCTTGCAGATCGACCTGCTTGCCGCCGACCTCGTCGGCTATCTCGGTTTCCGATCGACGGGCGCGGAAGTCAGGGGCAATTCCGCTTTCGATATCGCGCTTTGGGATCTGTTCGGAAAGGCGACGGGTCAGCCGATCGCACAGCTCCTCGGCGGTTTCACACGGCACGAGATCAGGACCTACAACACCTGTGCCGGTACCGAATACATCAAGAAGACCACCGGCCAGACGACGGCCAATTACGGGCTCGATAAGCCCGGCGACGCCTATGATGATCTGAACGGCTTCCTTCACCGCGCCGACGAACTGGCGCATTCGTTGTTGGAGGAAGGCATCACGGCCATGAAGATCTGGCCCTTCGACATGGCCGCCGAGAAAACGCGCGGCTTGTATATTTCGCAGCCTGATTTGAATTCCGCGCTGGCGCCATTCGAGAAAATCCGCAATGCGGTCGGCGACAAGATGGACATCATGGTTGAATTCCATTCAATGTGGCAGCTGCTGCCGGCCATGCAGATCGCCCGCGAGCTTGCCCCCTACAAGACCTTCTGGCACGAAGATCCGATCAGGATGGACAGCCTGTCCAGCCTGAAACGCTATGCCGAGGCTTCGCTGGCGCCGATATCGGCTTCGGAGACGCTCGGTTCCCGGTGGGCCTTCCGTGACCTTCTCGAGACCGGGGCGGCCGGCGTCATTATGCTCGATATCAGCTGGTGCGGCGGGCTCTCGGAGGCGCGCAAGATCGCTGCCATGGCTGAAGCATGGCACCTGCCGGTCGCGCCACACGACTGCACCGGTCCAGTTGTGCTCGGCGCATCGACCCACCTGGCGCTCAATGCGCCGAACGCGCTCGTCCAGGAGAGTGTCAGGGCCTTCTACAAGACCTGGTACCGCGACCTTGTGACCGCTTTGCCGCAGGTGAAGAACGGCATGATCACCGTGCCTTCCGGACCGGGCCTCGGCATGGAACTGAACCCGGAGATCGATCGCGCCTTCACGGCGCTTCGACGGGTGACCGACGCATCGACTCTCTGAAAATGAACCTGAAGCAGCTTTCTACGGAGGAGGAGAACCATGAAGAAGCTACTTATCTCGGCAGCCTTGGGAGCAGTACTGGCTGGAGGCTCGGCAATCGGCTCACGCGCGCAGGAGCCGATGAAAATCGTCTTCACACATCATTCGTCGGCGTCAAACCCGTTCTGGCAAGCTGTGAAGAAGGGGTTTGACGACGCCTGCGCCAAGATCCAGGCCAATTGCCAGATGGTCTTCACGCAGACCGAAGGCTCGATCGAGCAACAATCGGCCAACATGCAGGCGGCGCTCGCGGCAAACCCGGACGCGCTGATCACCTCGATCGTCGACAACAATGCCTTCGACCAGATCATCGCCGACGCCCGCGCTGCCGGCGTCACGGTCATCGCATCCAATGTCGACGACACCGAGGGAGCAGCCGGCAATGCCCGCCAGGCTTTCATCGGCCAGGGCTTCATTCCCGCCGGCTACGAACTCGGCAAGAAGATGTCCGAGTTCTTCCCCAAGGAAGGCAAGATCAGGGCCCTCGTCGGCGTCTCCGCGCCCGGTCAGAACTGGTCGGAACAGCGCGCTGCCGGCGTCATGAAGTTCCTTGAGGAATACAAGGCCGCGAATGGCGGACGCGAAGTGGTCATTGAACGGCTCGACACCGGCACAGATGGCGCCGTCGTCGCCGATCGTGTTGGCGCCTATCTGTCTGCCCACCCGGACACCACGGTGTATTTCGACACCGGCCTTTGGCATGCCTACGTCGCCCAGGTACTGATCGATCGCGGCATCGAGCCGGGCAAGGTGCTGATGGGCGGCTTTGATATCGTCTCGGAAGTCCTGCAACAGATGGAAGCGGGTTATATCCAGGTCCAGGTCGACCAGCAGCCCTACATGCAGGGCTTCATGCCGGTGATGGAAGCCTATCTCGCCAAGAACGTCGGTCTGCTGCCGGCAGACATCGACACCGGCAAGGGCATCATCGTCAAGGAAGACGTGCCAAAGCTCAAGGCACTGGCCGCAAAGGGCGTGCGGTAGGCACGAAGCCGGCGTCCTCTCCTCGTTCTTACGGGGAGAGGTCGGCTGGACAAGGGGGAGGGCCAGGCAACACGGTCTTGGGCGTTGGCTCCGTCCCCATCCTCCAGCGGCATCTTCCCCGTCAAGGGCGGTAGAAGACAGACTGCCGCCATCCCCTTTGCCGATGCGATAACCAGCGGAAACGATCCCGAGCCGGAGCGAATGATGAAGCGTTTGATGAAGATTTATCTGGAGAAGCCGGAGCTTGCGGCGGTCGTGTTCCTGCTCCTGCTCCTCATTGTCTTTCAGATTCGCTCGAACGGCGTATTTTTGAACACACAGAACCTTCGCGGAATGCTTGGGCTGCTGCCCGAAATGGGGCTGGTCGCGATCGGCGTGACCCTGCTGATGATATGCGGTGAGTTTGATCTTTCGGTGGGCTCGGTCTTTGCGCTGACCCCGATGACCATGGCGGTGATGCTCGCGGCAGGCGTTCCGTTCGCGCCGGCCTTTGCCGCCGGCCTCGCGATCGCTGCCCTCATCGGCTTTTTCAACGGGTTCATAACGATTCGTTTCGCGATACCAAGCTTCATCACCACGCTTGGTATGCTGTTCATCGCGCGTTCGCTGACGGTGGTAATCTCCGGCGGCTTCCCTCCTGTCATACCAGCTAACGCTCTGCCCAAATGGCTGTTTACGGTCTATGTGGGACCGGGCGACCTCTTTCGCATGTCGTTCTTCTGGTTTCTCGCCGTGGCAATCCTGGTGACCGTGCTCCTGTCGCACACGAATTTCGGCAACTGGGTGCGCGCCACCGGCGGCTTTCTGCCCGCCGCGCAATCGATGGGCATCCCGACGGCCCGGGTGAAGGTCGCCTGCTTCATGATCTGTTCGGTGCTCGCCGGCTTTGCCGGTACCATTCAGGTGATGCGGCTCGGCGCCCCGCTGCCGTCGATCGGCGAGGGGCTGGAGCTGCAGGCCGTGTCGGCTGCCGTCATCGGTGGCGCCTCGTTGGCTGGTGGCATCGGCACCATCTTCGGCGGCATCATCGGGGCGGCCCTTATCCGCGTCATCGACAACGGACTGGTGCTGAGCCAGGTTGACGCCAACTGGTTCAAGATGGCGATCGGCTTTCTGACTATCTTCGCGGTCGTCATGAACGCATGGCTTCGAAAGCGGGGCAGGGCAATGAAGGTGGAGACCTGATCATGGCGGCCCCCATCATCGCGATCAAGGGCCTCCAGAAATGGTATTCCGGCGTCCACGCCTTGAAAAACGTTACGCTGGATATCTATCCCGACGAGGCACTGGGCCTCGTCGGCGACAATGGCGCCGGCAAATCGACGCTGATCAACATCCTCTCAGGCACCCAAAAGCCCGATGGCGGCGAGATCAGGATCGAAGGTGAACCGGTCCGCTTCTCTAACCCGCGCGACGCCATGGAACGCGGCATCGAGACGATCTACCAGTACAATTCCATGGTCCCGACCATGACCATCGCCCGCAACGTTTTCATCGGACGCGAGCCGGTGAAGGGTTCGGTTTTCGGTATCGGCATCCTGGACCAGAAGCGCATGCGTGACGAAAGCGTCAAGGCGATCGCCGACGTCGACCTGCATCTGCGGTCGCCCGACGCGCTGGTCGGCGAACTGTCGGGCGGCCAGCGCCAAGGCGTGGCGATCGCCCGGGCCATGCACTTCAAGTCGAAAGTCATGATTCTCGACGAGCCAACCAACCATCTCTCGGTGAAGGAAACGCGAAAGGTGATCGGCTTCGTTCGTGGCCTCAAGGCCCAGAACATCACTAGCGTCTTCATCAGCCACAACATGCATCATGTTTTCGAATGCTGTGACCGGGTCGTGGCGATGGCGCGCGGAGAGATCGTTCTGGACAAGCCGATCGGCGAGACTTCGATCGAGGAAATCCACGAGGTGCTGTGACGTGAAGAAGCAATCACTCGCGAGCCACTCTGCTGGTGGAGATCAGTCTGCGCTACGGCTTTTCCGTAAGGATCGCCTCAGCGGTTTTCTCGTCGGTGATCAGCACATCGACGACACCCAAGCGCAACACGGCGCGCAGCACCGGAACCTTGTCGAGGCCGCCGGAGGGCAGGATCACAGTGTCGACGTCGCGCAGATGTTCGGGGGCGAGGCCGATGACGCGACTGTTTAGCGGGTGATCGACCAGTTGTCCGTCGGCGCCGATCCAGTGGCCGCAAATATCGCCGACAGCTCCGGCTTGGCGGAGCGATCTGAGATCATCGTCCCCTACCAGTCCGATCCGAAAGATGGTGGCGTCCTTGTGCACCGCGCCTACCGAAACGAAAGCGGCGTCAACGTCGCGGGCATGGGTGAAAGCATCTTCCAGAATTGACTGGCGCATAAGCAGATCGCGTGTGGCCTCGGTATCCGTGAACACCGGTGCTGCGATGTAGAAGCATTCCGCGTCGAAGAGCGCCGCGAGCCGGGAAGCGATCTCGTAGATGTTGATCGCCGATCCACGTGTGAGCCCGCCAAGCAGGGAAACGATCGACATTCCTTTGACCGGGCGCACGGTCACCGACCGCAGACTGAGCTGGAGCGTCCGCCCCCATCCCACGCCCACCGATATCCCGTCACGGATTCTAAGCGACAGGGCTTCGCCGGCGGCGGCTGCGATGACCTGTGGCACCAGAGCAGGATCCGGCGGTGTCGGGACCACGATTGGATCCGAGACACCATAGGCGTCCCGCAGCCGGTTCTCCAACTCGATGCAGTTCGCCACCTTGGAATTGATGCGAATCTGAACGATCCCCCGCTGGCGCGCATGCGCCAGCATCCGGTTGACGCGAAGGCGGGTCAGGCCAAGAGACTTGGCGATTTGCGCCTGGGTGAGGTCACCGACATAAGCAAGCCAGGCGGCGCGCACGAGCAGCCCTTCCTCGCGATCGGCCGTGACGGAACTCGTTACGGCTTGGCGGCCGTCGCGTTTCTTTCGTGCTGGTTTCTCCATCAGATCATCCTGTCCACTCCGCGGCAGCGGGTTCAGAGCGGGCTCGGCCGAGCCATGTGCTCATCGATATGAGGCATCAATCGAGTTTCCCCGGCTCCGCTAGCCTCGATGATAGCGGTCGAAGGACAAAACCAGCGGAGCATCATGGCAAATCGCGTCGATGATGGCAGTCGTCAGCGGCAGGCGATCATCGGGAAGTACACCCCGGCCCATCATATTCTTCAAAGCCTGACCAAGGTCCAGCGCCAGTTGCGCCCCCTCAACCGTGTCCGAACTCATATGTTCGCGCTTCGCCACGGAATAGGGCAGGCCGCGGCCGAGCAGGCGTCCCATGCGACCGTTACGGCCCGCCTGGCAGGTCACATAAAGATCGCCGGAGCCGGCCAGCCCCAGCACTGTTTCGATTTTTCCACCCAGAGCTTCGACCAGAATCGCCATCTCGGCGAGGGACTGCGAGAAAAGCGACGAGGCAAGGTTGTGCATGAGCGCACCGTTGGGCGCCTTGCCGTCTCGCTCAAGCAGCCCGACGGGAGCCCCAACGGCGAGTGTATAGAAGTTCTTGAAAGCGGCGCAGATCTCGACGCCAATGAGATCGGATGATGGTCGCGCATGATAGAAAGGCGCGCGCAGGATGCGTGACGCCGCGGCCAGCTGGTCGGGATCGTGCCCAGCCACGATCACGGAGGTATCGCGCTGTGCGGCCAGTTCGCCGGCAATGCAAGGTCCGCCGACGGCCATCACCGAGATCGACAAGCCAGTACGTTGCTCAATCTCGCGGGCAAGCAGATGCGGCAGGATTTCGATGCCTTCGTCGCTCGCGGCGAGTCCTTTCGTAATCATAAGTATCGGCATGGGCGACTTGATGCTTTCAGCAATGCGGTCGATCGCCCAAGGAACGCCGGCCGACGAGACGCCGAGTACAAGCAGGTCGGCTCCATCGTTCATCGCCGTCCCGAATTCGGTCCAGGAACAGGCGGCTACCGCGTCAGGCAGAGTGATGTTGAGGCGAGGGTGATGACCTGTGTCGGCCACAGAGCTGACGATCTCCTCGTCGAGATGGGTGCCGACAAGAGTGATGCGGTTACCCGCGTGAGCGGCCGGAAGCGTCATCGCAGAGCCCATGACGCCAGCGCCGAGGATAATGATCTTCGCCATTCAGCTTCTTTCCTTGTCCAGCCGCTCGCCGCTGCCTTGGTCGAACAGGTGGATTCGCTCAGGCGCTGGCTCCAGGTGGATCACAGCTCCAGGAGAGAGCTCCATGCGGTCATGCAGCACCGAGCAGATCGCAATGTTGCCCATGGCGGCAAAGATATGGATTTCGGGGCCAGTCGGCTCGACAACCGTAATTCTCGCCGGGATGCCGCGCCCGTCTGCCACAGGTCGAAGATGTTCGGGCCGAATGCCATAGATCACCTTTTGGCCGGGCCGGACCGCAGCCTCTGGCGGAAGCGGGAGGGATAGCTCGTCGGTCCGCACCACCCAGGCGTCGCGCTCGGAAGCCACCTCGCCATGGAACATGTTCATTGCGGGCGAGCCGATGAAGGAGGCGACGAAGAGGTTTGCCGGGCGATCGTAGACATCAAGCGGGCGCCCGATCTGCTCGATCTGGCCGTCGCGCATGATGACGATGACATCGGCCATGGTCATGGCCTCGATTTGGTCATGCGTGACATACACGGTGGTGGTCTTCAGCCGCTGGTGGAGCTCCTTGATTTCCGTGCGCATTTGCACGCGCAGCTTGGCGTCGAGGTTGGACAGCGGCTCGTCGAACAGGAAGACAGTTGGGTCTCGCACGATAGCGCGACCCATGGCGACGCGTTGCCGCTGGCCGCCCGAAAGCTGGCGGGGATACCGTTCCAGATAAGGGGTCAGATTGAGGATCGATGCCGCCCATCCGACCTTCTGTTTGATTTCTTCGTTGGGGCGTTTCTTCAACTGCATGGAAAACGCCATGTTGTCGAAGACGGTCATATGCGCGTAAAGCGCGTAATTCTGGAAGACCATCGCGATATTGCGGTCTTTGGGATGAAGTGTGTTGACGACCCTGTCTCCTATCGTGATCTCACCGGACGTGATGGGCTCGAGACCGGCTATCATGCGCAACAGTGTGGACTTGCCGCACCCGGACGGCCCCAACAGAACGACGAACTGGCCATCCTCGATCGAGAGATCGAGTCCATCGATAATCGAGAGGGCGCCATAGTCTTTCTTTATGTTGCTGATGGTGACAGACGCCATAAATTGTTATCCTTCGATTGCCCTTGCCGGTTGGGTTCAACTTTCGCCATGCGAGTCATTGGCGACGGTCGGATGCGGTCTCACCATTCGCTCTCCAGAAACTCCTCCAGCAGCCCTGCATCGGCGGCCAGATTGACAAAGGACCATCGGCCACGGATTTCCCGCGAATAGCGAATGGCGTCGTGCCAAAGCGCGCGCGGCAGGCCTAGTTCTGTGCCGGTGACCGGCCCCCCGGCAGCCTTGAGTGCTGCCTCCATGCGGGCAACCGGCATCGCCATCGGCCGAACCTCCTGGCGCAGTGCCGGCCAGATTTCCGCAAGCCTGCGGTTGAAGATTTCCGTCTGGCGGGCGTCGAGTGCCGTCTTCTTCATCTCGGCAATGCAAAGTGGTCCAAGTTGTGCCCCATAGCGGGCCAGCATCGCCGCCTCGTCGATGGCGGTCGGCTTCACCTGCGGTGGCTCTTTCATGTCCAGCAGCCGCGCTTGCAGACGCGCCATGACCATCGAGGCAACCCCCACCTGCTGACCGTGCGTGGTGCCGGGATGATGGTCTTGCGCGAACATGTCGACCCAATGGGAAATCTGGTGCTCTCCCATGGATCCAGGATGGGAAACGCCGGCAAAGCACACACCCATCGAGCACAGCGTCAAGACGCGCTGGAGATGCCCGACAGCGGTGACGTCATGCCTGGCAAGGCCAGGCGCATGGGCCAGCATCGGTCCCTCATCGCCCGCCTGCAGCAGGTAGGGCACGGCAGAATAGTAGGTGTCGAACAGCCGATGCGAAGCCCACCAATCGATCTGGGCGGTGGGACGACACAGGCTGTCACCGAGCCCAGCGGCGCTGAGCCAGGCGGGCGCTGCGGCCGAAACGCCAAGGTCCAGGAAGATGCCCCGCGGCGCGTGCGAGGGCAGCGAGATCTTGAGCCCTGAAGCCAAGGTCACCGACGCTGTCGAAGCGCCATAGCCATTCATCGAGGCGGCCGTGCCGAAGACGGCATAGGGCCGCTCGTCGAGGAAGGTTGCATGCTTGCAGCTGTCGTTGAGGACGCCAGACCCGACGGCCACGACCCCGTCGGCGTGACGCGTCTTCTCCCTGACCATCTGGATCGTTGCCTCATCGCAGTCGAGGCCGTCAGGCAGCACGATTTCACTGATGTCGGCGATGGCGCGCAGCGCCTTCGCGACGCGCCGGCCCATCACATCGACGGTGTTGACATCGGACACAACAGCGATGCGACGGCCGAGCGCCAGGGGCGCAACGAGATCCGCCTCGCGGCCCTCCGTCGTCTCCAGCAATTCGATCGTCTGGAACGGCAGGATCGTGGCCGCGCCGGTCTTGGGATCTGTCCAGCGTCCCGCGACAACGTCCTCGATCAACGCGTTCCAGTTGGTCGTTTCAGCCATGATCGGTCTCCATGAAGGCCGCGAGTCGCTGGTTCCAGGCTGAAAGCGTTGGCCAAAGATCGGCATGGATCGCAAGAAGTTCGGTGTAGAGCTCGGCCCGTTTCGCGTCCGGTTCGAAGGTTTTGGCCGGCGCGCTGGCCATTGCGGTCGACGCTTCGGCGATGGTGGAAAACCAGCCCACGCCCTTTGCCGCTGCCATCGCCGCGCCAAGCGAGGAGGCTTCCACCGTCGTCGAACGCTTTATGGGACGATCGAGTGCATCCGCCAGAATTTGCATCCACAGGTCGGACTTCGCTCCTCCACCGATGGCTATGAACTGGTCGATGGTCTGGGCGGCAGCCGCAGCGGCCCGCTGACTTGTCGCGGCCTGATGCAGCGCTATGCCTTCCAGCACGGCGCGATAGATGTCGCCGCGGCGGCTGGAGCCAGATAGCCCGGCAATCACACCACGGGCCGCGCTATCCCAGTGCGGGTCCATGACGCCCTGCCAGTAGGGCAGGAGCATTATGCCGCCTGCGCCGATCGGGCTGGCAGCGGCTTCGGCCTCGAGCGCCTCCAGAGCATCGCTTGAGCCATGCAGATCGACGCCAAGCATTTCGCGCGCCATCCAGTCGACCAGAAAAGTGCCGGCGCGAAGGCACGTCTCATAGATATAGCCGTCATCGGCGACCGCCGTCTCGGTGCGGAAGGCCTGGTCGTGGACGTAGTCCGTGCCGAAGCTGCCGGAGACGACCGCCGTGCCGAGGTTGATGTAAGCGCATCGCGGCTGCAACACACCAGCGCCCGTTCCGGCGCATTGACCGTCGCCGCCGCCGGCGACGATCGGCGTGCCCTCGCGCAGGCCGGTCGAAATGGCCGCTTCCGAAGTCAGTTGGCCCAGAACGGTGCCGGGCCTTGCCAGGTCCGGCATCATGCGCCGGGCGATGCCCGCTGCGGCGAGTATTTCGTTCGACCAGTCCATAGCTCGCATATCGAGTATGCCCATCGGGTCGGCGGATGCGGTGGACGTCACCCACCGGCCGCTCAAGCGAAAGACCAGATAGCCGTGGACTTCGGCCATTCGCTCCACGCGGGCAAAAATCTCGGGTTGTTCCTCGCGAAACCAGATCATGCGGTAGAGGCAAGGAATGACGTCCAGCGGCTTGCCGGATATTGCGTGGACACGTGCTGCGCCGAAGCTCTCGCCGAAGCGCCGCGCTTTCCCACGGGCGCGCTCATCGAGCCAGAGGGTCGCGGGCCCGACCGCCTGGCCCTCCTCGTCGAAAAGGCCGAAGCTCTCGCGTTGGTTGGCAATCGCAAGGGCGGCAATGCGTGCGGGCGAAACTGTTGCCGCGACAGAACGAAGCGCCGTGACCGTCGAGGCCCACCATTCGGCCGGATCCTGCTCGAAATAGCCCGAACGCGGGTTGGACATTGCAAGCGGTGCACGACCTTCAGCCACGGCCAGACCATTGCGGTCCCAGGCGATCGCCTTGGTTGCCGAGGTCGAGGAATCGATGCCGATGACGAGATCCGGAACCATTGCCGCCACATTGCCAAACGGCGAGGGCGGCCGAAGCCGCCTTCGCCCAAATCACCGACTAGCCGCTAAAGACCGGCATCCTTGACTTTGCCGTCGACAATGCCGGCAATGGCATCCAGGCATGCCTTGGCATCGCCGCCATAGTCCTGGCCCGTAAGCAATTTGCCGAGCTCAACCGGAATGTCGTTGTTCGACAGATCCGCCCAGATCGGCATGTCCGGCTCCGATCCCATCTGGTTGTCGATAGTGTATTTGATCGCGTCGAAATGGCGTGTCGTTCCGGGCCCGACAACGGCCTTCGCCTTGACCCGAGGATCTGTAAAAGAGGAATTGCGCATCGGCGAGGCGCCGCCGCCGAGCGTCGATACCCGCGCCATCACATCCTTCGAGCAGACCCACTGCATGAACAGCCATGCTGCTTCCTTGTTCTTGGAATATTGCGACAGCGAGATCGTCGAGCCACCTTGGTGGCCGACGGCCGGGATTTCGTTGAAGCCGCAATCGGCGGCGGCGCGGCGGCCAGGAACCTCCTTGGGCGCGGGCAGGGCCTCGAACAGGCCTTTGACCTTGGAATCGTTGGCGTCGAAGCCGGGGAAATCCTCGCCCCAGGTGATTGCCATGGCGGCCTGACCCTGTGTCAACGCCTGTCCCTGACCGTCCCAGGTCCAAGTCGTCGCCGAGGGCGGCGAGTTTTTGACCAGCTCCTGATAGAATTGCAGTCCGGCCACGCCGCGCTCGTCATTGCCGACAAACTTCTTGTCCTTGTTGAAGATCGAACCGCCATGGCCCCACAATGCGAAGGTCCAGTCGCATTCCAGCGAATAGTGGCCGGACTTCGCCTGGCACGCTGTGCCGAAGATGCCGTTGCTTTTTTCTGCCTCTGTGAGCGCCTGCACGGCCTTGAGGTAGGCGTCGAGATCTGTCGGCAGCGCAATATTGTGTTTGTCGAAAAGATCCTTGCGGTACATCAGGATGAAGATCGGAATATCGAATGGAATTCCGCACTGTTTGCCGTTGTACATGGCGATGCCGTCGACCAGCGGCTTGGAGAAATCGTCCCAGTCGAAGTTGGGCATCGCCAGTTCTTTGTTCTGGTCATAATACTCGCGCGGATCGACGACATCTTGAGCAAATGTCGCCATCCAGGACTGGTCGAGATAGTAGACGTCGTAGGTGCCAAGCTGGCCCTGCACGTCTTGCGTGGCCTTGGCGAGAACCTGCTCCAGCGGCACGATCTCGACTTCCACCTCAATGCCGGTTGCCTTGGTGAATTCACCCGCGACAAGCTGGTTGGCCACGATCGTTGGCGGCGTCGCTTCCGAAGTGTAGCGGATTTTGGTGCCGGCGTATGGTTTGCCGACGTCGGCCAGCCACTTCAGCATATCGGCGTCCTGGGCGCGGGCTTCTTCAACCCCGAGGCCCAGCATCCCCCGATTGGTGCGGCCACCACCTAGCATAGCCGATCCGAAGGCAGAAAAGCCGACACCAGCGAGCGCCATCTTCCTCATGAAGTCGCGTTTGGTTATTCGGCGCGCCGTAAAGTCATTGCAGGTATCGGCGACGAATGTCTTCTTGTCGTGTTCTCTGAAGCTCATGATCGTTCCTCCGTTGCGTTTTTGTCGTCGTTCTTCTCGCCTGCGCCTCACTCCTTCAGGGACCCGAGGGTGAGGCCGCGGACCAGATGCCGTTGAACCAGCAGGATAAAGATGAAGCTGGGTATGATCGCAGACGTGCCGAGCGCTGTGATGTAGCCCCACTCGGTCGCGGTCGAGGTGACAAAGGTGGAGATCTTCACCGGCACAGTGCGGATCGACGTTGTCAGGAACAGTGAGAGCAGGAACTCGGTCCACGAAAAGATGAAACACAGCACAGCCGTCGCAGCGATGCCGCCCTTGACCATGGGAAGGACCACGCGTCGGAACGTCTGCCAGCGCGTCGCGCCGTCAATCAGCGCCGCCTCGTCAACCTCGCGCGGAACATCGTCGAAGAACGACTTCAAAAGCAAAACCGCCAGCGGCAGGTTGATCAAACTGTGAACGAGGATGAGCCCTGTATAGGTATCGCGCAAGCCGAGATCCCGGAACATGAAAACGATCGGAATGACGATCGCGATTGGCGGCATGAAGCGCTGCGAGAGAATCCAGAACAGGAAGGACTGCTGGCCGCTGAACTGCATTCGCGACAGGCAATAGGCGGCCAGAGTGGCCAGCAGCAGCGTCAGGGCCGTCGATCCGACGGCTATGACGGCGCTGTCGAGCAGCGACTGGCGGGAATCGTAGGAGCTGGCGCCACCCTTGATGACCCCGGCCGCCTCGCCGCCCTGTTCCATGCCGATGTCGACGCGCGAAACGCCAAGCAACGTCACACGGTAATTGTCCGGCGTCGCCGTGAAACCGACGTAGACCGGTCCGCTGCGGTCGAAGATTGCCGAATAGGGTTTGATGGACGACAGAGCCCACCACGCGATCGGGAACATGAAGATCGCCACCACCAGGACGGCGAACACGTCACGGGCGATCGTTTGGGCGCGCGACGGTTCCATCAGAACCTCACCTTGAACAGCCTGACGAAGACGTTCGACACGACGATCAAGACGACGAGCACGATCAGCGACAGGGTCGCGGCATAGGGGAAGTCTCCGGTGAAGTAGATACGGCCAGCGTAGAATGAAAGCGTCTCCGTGGCCGTGCCTGGCCCGCCGGCGGTGATGATGTAGACGTAGTCGTAGATGCGAAAGAGATCGACGCCGCGGATCAGCACCGCGACCGCTATCACCTTGCGCAGCATGGGCAATGTGAGCCGCCAGAACGTCTGGATGCCGTTGGCGCCGTCGATCGCGGCGGCTTCGAAAGGCTCGTTCGGCAGCGCCCTGAGCCCTGCCAGGATGATGAGCACCATGAACGGCGTCCATTGCCATATGTCTGCCAGCAGGATCGCCGCCAATGCGGTTCCCGGCTGCGTCAGGATCGGCTGTGCCGGCGAGATCAGGTCGAGGGCATAGAGGTAGAACGACAGGACGCCGAAAGAGCCGTCCTGCATCAGCAGGAACATCATTCCGGTCACGGCAGGCGGCACGACCAGCGGCAATGTCATCAGCGCCCGCAGCACCCCGTAGCCTTTGCGGTCGGTGTCAAGCAGAAGCGCGATGAGGATGCCGAGCGCAAGCTGAACCGCAAGCGCGACGAAGGTATAGATCAGCGTCGTTTCCAGCGAATGCCACATACGCGCATCCGAGAAGGCGCGCGTCCATTGGTGGAGCCCGGCGAAGTCGAGCTGCCGGGAAACGACGTTGCGTTTGTGAAACGACAGCCAGACCGAATAGGCGAGGGGATAGATGCCGAAAACGAGAAGCATCACCGTGATCGGCGCGAGCCAGGGGAAAGGATGCTCGGCCGTCATGAACCGGGGCAGGGCCCATCTGGGCGTTTCGTGGGTCACGGTCACCGTGCTCACGCGCAAATCTCCGTTCGGTCACAGAGACGCATCGGCCCTTCTCCCTATCGGCCAGATTGTGCCAACTTGAACTTTTGTAAGTTTGTTGTGCCTTTTGTTAAGAACGTGTCGGACGGCCGCCGATTTGTCAAGTGTCGGTTCCATCAGTGCTCAAGGGATGGCTCGCGGTCCCACGCCGGTCCCACGGGACGCCGTCATCGCCTGATATGAGCTCTTTTTGGAGGCAACGCCGCTGGCAATGCCGTGTACCAGCATCAAAAGCGCCAGGGTCGCCGCCAACTTGGCGGCCCAAGAAGCTACGGAACGCGTCCAGGAGATCGGGAGGACCGCCCGGGCTTCGTTGGAACTCGCCTTATTCCGGCAATCGGATCTGAAGCTTTACGTCCGCCGGCCGAGCTTCGACTGCGCGGTCGAAGGCGGTGATGGAGTCTTCGAAGGGGAAGGTCGCCGAAATGAGTGGCTTTAGGTCGACCCGGCCCGACCCCATCAGGGCAATTGCCCGCTCATATTGGTGGGCATAGCGGAACACAGTCTCGATGCGGACTTCCTTGGTCGAGGCGGTGGCGACATCGAATGCGATCGGCGCCACCGGCAGGCCGACCACCACCACCGCGCCACCGGGCCGCGACAGATCGAGCAGGGTCTCCCATGCCTTGGACGAGCCCGAGCATTCAAAGACGACGTCGGCGCCCCAGCCATCGGTCTGGCGCTTTACCTCCGCCGCCAGGCTCTTGTCGCGGATGTTGACCGGGATCACACCTTGATAGCCGCAGGCGATGTCGAGCTTGGGTTGGGCGAGATCTGCAACAATGGCGCGGGCGCAGCCGCCGGCGAGGGCAGCGATCGCCACCATCGTGCCGATCGGCCCGGCGCCAATCACCACCGCGGTGTCACCCGGCGCGATCTTCGCTTTGGCAGCCGCCTGCATTCCGACAGCGAAAGGCTCCACCATGGCGCCTTCGGCGAAACTAACATTATCGGGCAGTTTGAAAGTGTAGTTGGCGGGGTGGACGACATAGGGCGTCAGGACGCCGTGGATCGGCGGCGTTGCCCAGAACCTGACCGCCGGATCGATGTTGTAGAGGCCGAGCCGGCTCGCCCGCGAATTGGGATCGGGGATACCCGGCTCCATGCAGACGCGGTCGCCGACCTTCAGATGCTCGACGCCTTCCCCTGTTTCGACGACGGTGCCGGCGGCTTCGTGGCCCAAGACCATCGGCGCTTCGACCACGAACGGGCCGATGCGGCCATGCGTGTAGTAATGCACGTCAGAGCCGCAGACGCCCACCGTATGGATCTTGATGCGAACTTCGCACGGGCCCACGGTCTGTGGCAGATCGATGTCACGCAGCTTGAGTTCGTGCTGGCGTTCAAGGACAAGGGCGCGAACGTTCGTCATCGACGTAATCTCCTCTAATGCCGATTGTTCGAGCCTCCTCGAACCTTACTTGCATTCGGCACGCTCATCATAGCCGCTTATCCGCGGCTTCAAAATCCAGTTCGGAAGGGTGTTGCTTGATTCCGACTATGCGTACCAACTTCCCGGCCAAGGGCTTTGAAGGCCGACCATGACGCCGCGGAATTAGCGTTTGGATCATCCAGCGTGCTCTGAGGTATCCAGTGATGGGTTGGCAACAGGACAGGAAGCCAGTGTTTAGAGCGCTACGTGCACGCTCGGTGCACACAAAAGTCGCCTATTTTTCGGTTCTGTTTTGGCGAAGCGGCGCAACAAGGGATGCGGTGACGCGATTTTGCGACATTGTTGCCCGGCTTTGGCCGCCCGAGCGACAGAGCGCCTGACGTTAGGCGATGTAGGTGCTGCGTCGATCATGGCTCCACCAGTTGCTGGATTGCGTGCATCGGTAGGACCAGCCGGAGGGAGTCCGGCAGCCGCACGAAGCCGTTTCCCTCATAGAAGGCAGCGGCGCGCTCGCTGATGGTATCCACCACCAGCATCGAGGAACCGACTGTGGCCGCGCTCGCATAGGCGCGCCGCACGGCGTCGGCGAGAAGCATCGCATCCAGGCGTTCGCCCTGCCGGGCTTCCGAGACCCCCAGCCGTCGCCGCATTTCGGTGGCTCCTTGAAAATTGTCTCAATCATGTTATGTTGGACGAAATCGTGAAATGTCAGACATTGGAGGCTGCGTCATGGCGAAGGCAGCGAGGAAGAAACACACGGGTGGTGGCGCGGAACGGCAAGGGAGATTTGCCATTCAGAAGCGCGCCGGTATGGCCGGTATAATCGAAATGACGAGGAAGGCCGGCGAGCCACTTCCGAAGACTGGTCGGGCAACAAAGACCGGCAAGTCTGTCGCGGTCAGCAGAACCCGTGTTGAGGCCGTCATGAAGGCGGCGGAACGTTCTGGTCTGCTGGGTGAGAAGAGCACGCGGATCGGTGGTCGTATCAGTCCGGCGCTGATCGAAAAAGCCAAGAAGCAGACCGGGATCAAGACTGACACCGACTTGATCGAATTCGCCCTCGCCAATGTCGCCCTCGACGACAATTTCGGACAGACGTTCAGAAAGACGAGAGGCACCGTCGATCCGACGCTTAAGCTCGGGTTCTGAGTTGACTGACTTTGATTTTGCCAGTTCTGTCCGCTGGGCACGATTCGATCCTCAGGAAAGGCTGTCTCGCCGCAAGGACGACGACCTTCCGTTCCTCGGTGATACTGCCGAGGCGGGGCAAGAGCTGATGCTCGATACCTGTGTCTACATTGATGGTTTGCAGAGCCACGCCCCGGATGTTGTCGCCGATCTGCTCGATCTCAGACTGAGTAATCATTCGACAGTTGCCATCCAGAAACTCATGCACACCGTCGGCGTGCTGGACCCCAAGCATCCCGGTACAAAGACTGCAATCAAACAGATTGGCGCTACCGTTCGCGGCATGCACCCGCATCGTGTCTTCGCACCGGATACGGACGTGCTTGGAAAAGCTGCGCTGCTGTCCGGCATCATGTGCCGCCTTCAGGGCTACCAGAAAGATGCTCGCCTCCGCGCGCTTCAGGATTGTGTCTTGTTCCTGCAGGCGCAGAAGCTAGGGTTCACGGTACTCACAGCGAACATCAGCGACTTCGATTATCTTCTTCAGCTAATTCCGACCGGACGGGCGCTGTTTTACCGGCAAGCCTGATCGTCACGCCCGGGACACCATCATTTGCAAGCTCTGCTTAGCGTCCCGGAGCACAAGAACCCTATCAATCGGTTCCTGATCTGGGGTCTACCGTCCGGTCATTCGCGGCGTGCTGAAGCAAAGACACTCACCATCGCGCTCGCGATTGTCGACATTGCCGACGTGGCCCGACATCGACGCATCCATCATGCTGCCGAGGCCGCCGGCGATCTGCGCGTCGCCACGGTTTACTCCCTGGGAATAGCAGGGCTATCGCATATGAGTGATGGCATTGATGAGATAGTCGTCGTTCCAGGCGCATTTCTTGATGCGATGGCTGATGGGAACT
>NZ_JAMYQV010000019.1:0-135393 GCF_040321065.1 Mesorhizobium sp. M0563 | reverse complement strand
TTCGCCTCCAGACGCGTGCCTCCAGCTGGTGCTGTTGGTGGGCGTGGTGGGGCGGGGGTGGGCGGCGCCCCCCTCGACGCCCCGGCGGCGGCATTGCTGGCACCGTATCTTGGAGCCGTCCGTTCGCTCAATCCGGACGGCGGCGTGAAAAAATACCCGGGTTCGCCGCTGATCGCCCGGCACCTGCTGCGCAAGCAGGACCGGCTGTCGGCGGTCGAGCTGCACCCTAAGGATGCTGCCAGGCTGAAGGCGCTGTTCGACGGTGACTTCCAGACCCGGGTGATCGAGCTCGACGGCTGGCTGGCGCTCGGCGCGCATCTGCCGCCAAAGGAGAAGCGCGGCCTCGTGCTCATCGATCCGCCTTTCGAGGAAGAGGGCGAGTTCGGTCGCTTGGTCGACGGGCTGCAAAGAGCCCATCGGCGCTGGCCAGGCGGCATTTACGCGCTGTGGTATCCGCTCAAGGACCGCAAGGCGGTCGCCGCCTTCCGAAAGGCGCTGAAGCAAACGGGCATTCCCAGGCTGCTCGACGTCGGCTTTGAGATTAGGCCGGCCTCGGTCGAGCCGAGCCTCGACGGCTGCGGCATGGTGATGGTCAATCCGCCCTTCACCCTGGAGGGCGAGTTGCGGACGCTGCTGCCGGCGCTGCACCGGCTGCTTGCTGTCGAGCAGCCATCGCATTGGACGCTGGACTGGCTGGCGGGAGAGTAGTTTGAGGTGCGGTCCTTGCCGTTCCCTCAGCGCAACCTTCGTCACCGTAACCATCGTCACTACAACCGCTTGACCGCGCGTCAGCGAATCCGCACAGTGCGCGCAGTCGACCTTGAGAGGCTGCCATGACTCGCTTCGCCCAATCCGCCCTTGCCGCACTGCTCGCCGTTTGCACGCCGCTGGCTGCGCCTCTCGGCGTTACTCAGGCGGTGCAGGCCGCCGACCTTGCAATCTATACCGATGAGGACAGCGGCGTCTGCGGCGAGGCCTGGGTGCTGAACAAAATCACCGACCGCTTCTCGTATCAGGTGCATCACGTGCCGCATCTGCCGGATGTGCAGATCGTCGATTTCCAGCGCATCCACCAGCATCGCTATCTGCCGGCCGACGACACCTGGCCGATCGGCCGCCGTTATTGCGGCGCCACCGTCAGCCTCTCCGACGGCCACGCCCGCACCATCTGGTATCTGATCGAGGAAGGCCAAGGCTTTGCCTCGATAGGCGACAATGTCGAATTCTGCGTCTCGGGCTTCGACCGCTGGATGGTCTACCACGGCCGCTGCCGCGTCCTGCGCTGAACCAGTGCCTTCCGATTCCCGATGGATTGTTGCGTCACTTAGGTGGTCGAGAAAAGAAACACCTGACGGCCGTCAGGATCGCGGACGATCACACGCCTGCCCATAGCCGTCGCCTTGACATCCGCAATGATTCCAAAACCATTGGCCTTCGCGGCAGAAGCCGCTTCGTCCGCGTCGGTGACCTCGAAGCCGATCATCGTTCCCGCTCCTTCCGCCGTCGTTCCTTCGTTTGCCGGATAGAGTTCGATCGCGAGCCCTTGACCTTGGAACGCGAAATGTATCGGACCGGAGCCGTGCTGCTCTTGCCTGAAGACAATTCCGAAATTCGCATAGAAAGCCGCGGCTGATCTGGGGTCAGCCGAAAACCATGTGACAAATGCCAAGCTCGGCAAGGGGGGCATTCATACCTCTTTGGTGTGTGGACTGTCCGGCGCTCAAGGTCGGACGGAGGTTGCGAAAATCGTAGATTTCCATGCAGGTCAACGCCAACCGGCCACATCGATCACTTTGCGGGGAAACAGCACTACATGGATTCGCTTGTTTATATTGTTGCAATTGGGGCGGTCGTTGCAGGTTTCGTCCAAGGGCTGTCCGGGTTCGCTTTCAGCCTGGTTGCCATGTCGTTTTGGGTTTGGACCGTGGAGCCCCAGCTTGCTGCTGCCATGGCGGTCTTTGGGGCGCTCACCGGCCAAATCATCGCCGCCGTCACCGTCCGCCGGGGTTTCGACCTCAAGCTTCTGCTGCCATTCCTGATCGGCGGGACCATAGGAATTCCGGTCGGTGTCGCCATCCTGCCCCTGCTGGATGTGCACTTGTTCAAGTTGATCTTCGGCGCGCTGCTGGTCGTTTGGTGTCCCTTGATGCTTTTTGCCCGTCGCCTCCCTCCCATCACGTTCGGGGGTCCTGTTGCAGACGGTGCAATAGGTCTGGTTGGCGGCATCATGGGCGGGCTTGGCGGCTTCACCGGCCCGGTTCCAACGTTGTGGTGCGTGCTGCGGCAATGGGAAAAGGACAGGCAGCGCATTGTCATCCAGAATTTCAACCTTGTGACCCTCTCCATGACGATGGCCGCCTATCTTGCGACCGGAAAGATCAAGCTCGAAATGCTGCCGATGTTTGCCATCGTCGCGCCGGCGATGTTGATACCGACACTCCTTGGCGCGAGACTCTACATCGGCATCAGCGAAGCAACGTTTCGAAAGATCGTCCTCACGCTCTTGGCCGCATCAGGTGCGGCATTGCTGGCATCGGCCTTGCCGCATCTCATGAGCCGGGTTTGAATCCGACGTACAGAAATCCCCGACTTCCGCCGTGCCCTGCGCTATCGACCGATGCGGCCCGCGCCCGATAGGTAGGCGCAGATCAGTTCGACGAGTTGCTTTTGCAGCTCCGGCGCGGCGAGCATGTTCCGGCGTGCCGCGTTATGGATCACACCTTCGATCGCCGACGACAGCACGCGCGCGACGGTCTCCATGTCGGCGCCTTTCCTTGGCTTGCGATAGGCGGCGACGGCGGTCGCGTAGTGGTTGAGATATTGTGTCTGGAACGAAGCGTGGGCGGCCCTGGAGCCGCGATCGCCCGGCGCCTCGTCGAGCAGCACCTGATGCAGTGTCGGGTGAATGCTGTGCGCCGCGATCATGCCGCGCACCAGCTCCTGCGCGAATTTCCTGAGCGGCTTTTGGCCTTCCGCCGAATCGCGAATGACCGACAGCACATGATCGAAATGACGGCGCCGGACGGCTTCGAGCAGGGAAAGCTTGTCGGGAAAATACTGGTAGAGCGTGCCGATGCTCACGCCCGCAGTCTCGGCCACCTTGTTGGTGGTGAAGCCGGCCCAGCCCAGCCCGCTCAGAACATGAGCCCCTGCCTCGACGATCGCCTCTACGGTCGCCCTGGAACGCGCCTGGCGCGGCTGCTTGCGCATGCGCGGATACGGTTTTGCAATGCGAGTAGACACGCCCGCCCATTCTCCTGAAAATATGAACAACATACTCGCATTTCCAGAAAAGGACACCGACCATGAGTGCGCACGCCCTGCTTCGCAGCCTGTTTGCCTATCAGGCCTGGGCAAATGACGAACTGCTGGAAAGGCTCGTCAGTCTCGACCCGCCCGTTCACGGCAAGGAACGGCAGGCCGTGATACGGCTCATCGATCACAGCCATGTGGTGTCGCCGATATTCTCAGCCCACCTGGTTGGTGCAAGCCATGGCTACTCCGCCGACGCCAGCGAGGACACGCCGGCCCTCGACGAACTTCGTGCCGCAGTCGCGGCGACCGATCGGTGGTATCTCGATTATCTCGAAACCGTTTCGTCGCAACAGCTCTCCGAGCCCGTCGCATTCGTGTTCACCGACGGGGATAAGGCATTGATGTCGCGACAGGAAATGCTGACCCACGTCGTACTGCACGGCGTCTATCATCGCGGTGAAGCGGGGCGCATCCTGGCGCAGATTTCCGTCACGCCGCCATGGGATACCTTCGCCGTCCATCTCCACAGGGCCGAGCCTTCGCGCCGGCTGCAGAAGCAGCGCGAGCCGCTCGGCGCCTGAACGGCCGAGCGTTTTCGATTAGGAGATCGGCTCGACCGGATCTATCGAGCGATATCCTGTCTTTCAGAAATGCGAGCTATCTGCTTACTTTCATCGCGTCGTGCAAGATAGTGCAGCGGCGTGCTCGTCGCGTTGCTTCGTACTTACCTGTAGTTTATCGTTTCGGACAAGACGAGGCGGGCGACCGCCTTCGCTCTTGACAATGTTCGCGCTGAGCGTCGGACGTTGAAGCGCAGAGCTGGTCGAAAAGGTCCTGAGCTTGACGCGAAGACCGGTCGAGATAGAGCGAGCAGAATTTCTGTCGCAGAACTTCGCTGCGCGACACAAAGATTCGCAGCCGATTTTTGCACCGGTAAAATGGTCGCGCGCTCGCCGTAACCGAAACTTAAGCTGCAGAAATCATTCTAATGCTTCGCTGGCTAGCAAGCCGCGAGTCAGATATGCATTGCGCGCCGGGTCAATAACGGCCGTCGGCACAACGGAAGGGGCATGATATGGCTAAGCAGTCATCCAAAGCGCCGGCATCCAAGGCACCGGCAAAGAAAGCACCAGTAAAAGCAGCGGCGGCAAAGGCCGCAACTGCTGTGAAGAAAGCAGCACCCGCTGCCAAAGCGAAGGCCGCCGCGCCTAAGGCAAAAGCAGCGCCGGCGAAAAAGCCGGCCGCCAAGGCGGCAGCAAAACCAGCCGTGAAGAAAGCAGCACCTGCCAAGGCAAAAGCAGCACCGGCCAAGGCCAAGGCTGCACCGGCAAAGAAGGCGGCACCGGCCAAGAAGCCGGCTGCAAAGGCCGCTGCGAAACCCGCTGCGAAGAAGGCAGCACCGGCAAAGGCCGCCGCTGCAAAATCTTCCGCAGCAGTGAAGAAAGCAGCGCCCGCGGCCAAGCCGAAGGCAGCGCCCGCAAAGGCGAAGGCCAAGAAGTAGTCGCCGCTCTCCGATCGCCGGGGACAGTACTCAAGACAGCCAGGGCGGGATGCCGGACAGGCGCCTCGCTTGCTAGCTGACGGTCGGGCAGGACGAGAAAGAGGCGGGAGGAAGATGTCTTTTCGCAGCTCCCAGGACTTCGCCACGCGGCGAAGTCCGGTGGGATTTTCGTGGCTGCCAAAGACCAACCTTCGGTGCAAGGCCGAGTTGGTAGCTGATCGGATTTGGATTGTCCGACCTGCTCGCTTCTGCCGCCGCACCTCCGGCTCATCGCATCCAGATTGAAGTCGAGACAATGGCTGCGCGCTGGCGGCGCGGTTTTCCGCCTCTGGCCGTTGATGAAGCCAGCATGATCGGTCGTCAACAGTGCCCACGCACGAGCCCCAATCGGAATCGATTTTCGGTGAGGGTCATGCGCGAAGTCACAATGCTACCGCGTCCTCTTGCGCGTCCAACAGGACATATGGAGCTGTAGCCGGTAAACAGGAATCGACAATGCCCAGACTGCTCTACGCGTCTACTTCTCCCTACAGTTCCAAGGTGCGCATGGCAGCACTTCATGCCGGCATTGCGGTCGATCTCGTGCCGATAAAGACCGAGGAAAAGCCGGCCGCGCTGATCGGCGCCAATCCGCTCGGCAAGATCCCGGTGCTGGTGCTCGACGACGGCCGCTCGGTCCACGACAGCCGCGCCATCACCCAGCATCTCAACCGGATGTCCAAGAACGCATTGTTTCCGCGCAATCCCGACAAGCGCCTCGAGGCGGAGGTGCTGGAGGCGTTGGCCGACGGCATCTGCGACTGCGCGCTGTCGATGGTCTATGAGCGGCGCACGCGGCCCGAAGAGATGGTCTACCAGCCTTGGCTCGAGCGCCAGTGGAGCAAGATTTCGGCCGCGCTCGATCTGCTCAACGCCAACCCGCCGAAGCTGCCGAAGAAAATCACTGTCGGCCAGATCGCGCTGCGCGCTTGCCTCGGCTATCTCTCGCTGCGCTTCGCCGGAAAATGGGAAAAGGGCCGCGGCCGGCTGACGCGCTGGGCGGCACGCTTCGACGAGAAATTCCCGGAGCTGAAGCCCGGCATCCCGGCTTGAGGGCGGGGATGGCGAAGCTACCGATCTTCCCCTAATGCATGTCGCGCAAAAGTGTGCAGCGGTTTTGTGATAACGACATGCATAAAACAGGAACCTAAAGCGCGTCGCATGCCGCCGGTCGAACGCGACGCGCTTTAGCGGATTCCTGGCGGGAGGCGCAACGGCCAATTTCGACATGCTGGGAGTGAGCCGGGCCGGCGAGGCTGGAAGGTTGGTCTTGGGGGCATTTTGGTCGACAGACGTTCCGCCCAGTCTTATCGTCGCTTTCTCAAACGTAAGCCGGTGGGGGAGGGCGATTTGATACAGCGCTTGTTTGCCCTGATCATTTGTCTATCCGCGTGCACTGGCATTGGCCTTGAACTCAGCACCTTGATCAAGGGCGGTGCATCGATGCTTGGCTCGCTGTGGGTGTTGGTGGGATATTTCACGATCCTGACCAACGGTCTTGTCGCCATTGTATTCGCAGCCATAGCGCTCCTCGGGGAGCGTTTCGACCATCCAACGCTGGTGGCGTGGACGGCTGCCGTGATGGCCCTGGTCGGGGTGATTTTCGCGGTGTTGCTCCAAGGGCTGCGCACTTTGGCTGGCGCGACCGCCGAAGCAAACTTTCTGCTCCACCAACTCAATCCTGTCCTTGTCTTATTGTTCTGGCTTCTATTCACGCGAAAGGGGAGGCTCTCGTGGCGCGATCCGCTTCTATGGGCGCTCTATCCCCTGGCCTATCTCGCTTATGCCCTGGCTCGTGGTGTCGCTGAAGGGAAATACGCTTACCCGTTCATAGATGTGTCCGCCAATGGCTGGGTCGCAGTCATGTCGAATGGCGCCACTATCGCCCTCGGTTTCATCGCAGCAGCCGAAGTTCTGGTCCTGGTCGACCGGATGCTGGCTCAACGCTGACCTCGAGATCACGCGTGCCCATGCCGACAGGATGGGCACCGGGCACAAAAAAAGCCGGGCGCGAGGCCCGGCTTTTTCGTGTCGTGGCTTGGACGACTTAGAACTTCATACCGACGCCGAAAGTGACGCGATTGTCGGTCGACTTGACCTTGCCGATACCGTCGAAGTTCTTGTCGCCGAAATCGGTGTAGCGGTACTCGACACGGCCGAACACATTGTCGGTAATCTTGATGTCGGTGCCGACGCCGGCCGTCCAGCCGAGCATGGTGTTGGTGTCGCTGAAGCCGGCGGCTTCCACCTTCTGGTTCTTCAGCGCGCCACCGGCGGTGCCGTAGAGCAGGATTTCCGGGGTAACAGCGTAGCCGAGGCGAGCGCGCAGCGAGCCTTCGACGCCGCCCTTGGCCTCGATGCCGGCATCGTCGCCCTTGACGCCGTTATAGCCGATATCGGCTTCGGCACCGTAGACGAAGTTCTCCTGCTGCCAGTTGTAGCCGCCGAAGACGCCGCCGACGAAGCCCTTGGTATCGATGTCGACACCAACGGTTTTGGCATCGGCATGGCCGGCGAAGCCGTAGCCGACGCTCACACCGGCATAGGGGCCGGCCCAGGATGCGACCGGAAGTTCGGCGATCGGGGCAGGTGCCGGCGGCTCTTCCTGAACCACGTCCGCGGCATAGGCGGTTCCGCCGAGGGCGAACAGCCCAAACGCCACCGCGAGCGGTCGCGCAAATTTAAGATTGGCTTGCATTGTTCTTTACTCCTTAAGCCACAGGACACAGGCTTGTTTTTTCATGAGCGCCCTCAACCCGTCCGGGGGGTGAAACGGATCCGGCGTTCAACGGTTCCAAATGTCGTGTCGAAATGCGGCTGAAGCGAACCTGAACTTGGGTCATTCCCTGGCACGAATGAGGCAGAACCTTGACGTTGCATCTTCGCAACAGCGAGATGTCAGCAGGTTCGCCGTGCTGCACTGCACACGGCTTGGTGCAAGGGCTCCCGCGCCCTATATTGCGGTCGGGCTGGCCCGGATTCCGGTCGAGCCAGAATGCCGACCGGGCCACTTTGCCACAATCCTGCCCCAGGTGGAAATGGGATTTAACACTTGGCAGGCCATATTTTGCCGGCCCGGTCCCGGCAGGTCGGAATCGGCATCAGATTGAGGATTGACAGATGAGCAAGGTCGCCGCGACGGCACTGGTGACAGGCGGGGCGAAGCGGATCGGCAGGGCGATCGTCGAGGATCTTGCTGCGCACGGTTTTGCCGTCGCCATTCACTGTAATCGCTCGCTGGCCGAGGCGGAGGCACTGGCGGCCGGGATCAACAGTGGTCATTTTGGTCGAGACGGCAGGGCCGCTGTGGTTGCTGCCGACCTGACCGACATGGACGCCGTCGGCAACCTTGTCGGCCGCGCGGCGGCGGCGCTCGGACCGGTGTCGCTGCTGGTCAACAACGCCTCGCTGTTCGAGCACGACAGTGTTGACGATTTCGACTGGCCGGCCTGGGATCGCCATTTCGCCGTGCATGTCAAGGCGCCGGCTCTGTTGGCGCAGACTTTCGCCCGGGCCTTGCCGCAGAGCAGTGAGGGGTTGATCGTCAACATGATCGACCAGCGCGTCTGGCGGCCGACGCCGCGTTATTTCTCCTATGCGCTGTCGAAGTCGACCTTGTGGGCAGCGACCGAGATGATGGCGCAGGCGCTGGGTCCCCGCATCCGCGTCAACGCCATCGGTCCGGGCCCGACCTTGAAGAACACGCGCCAGCACGACAGCGATTTCGACGCGCAGATTGCCGGCCTGATCCTGAAGCGCGGCCCGGAATTGCCCGAATTCGGTGACACCATCCGTTACCTCTGGGCGGCACGCTCGGTCACCGGCCAGATGATCGCGCTTGACGGCGGCCAGCATCTTGCATGGCAGACGCCCGATGTGACAGGCATGACGGAATGAGCCCCATGGACCAGAAACAAAAAACGCGCGGCGGCGCCGACGACCTGCCGCCCGAAATCGACCTCGAGGACGAGGCAGCCGAGGAGGTCGTCGAGCCTGCAGCCGCTGGTCCGGACGTCACCTTCACCGCCATCGACTGGACGCCGCATGCCGGCGATGCCGACGGCATGGTCGGCGCCGAGGTGATCCAGACGCTGGTCAAGCGGCTGCCCAACGCGCCCGGCGTCTACCGCATGATGAATGCCGCCGGCGACGTGCTCTATGTCGGCAAGGCACGCAGCCTGAAGAAGCGGGTCACCAACTACGCGCAAGGTCGGTTCCACACCAGCCGCATCGGCCGCATGGTGCGCGAGACGTCGACGATGGAGTTCGTCGTCACCCGCACCGAGATCGAAGCGCTGCTGCTTGAAGCCAACCTCATCAAGCGCTTGCGGCCGCGCTTCAACGTGCTGATGCGCGACGACAAGTCGTTTCCCTATATCCTGTTGACCGGCGACCATGTCTCGCCCGGCATCTACAAGCATCGCGGCGCGCGCTCGCGCAAGGGCGACTATTTCGGCCCCTTTGCCTCAGCCGGCGCCGTCGGCCGCACCATCAATTCGCTGCAGCGCGCCTTCCTGCTCAGGAGCTGCACCAACTCCTTCTACGAGAACCGCACCCGGCCTTGCCTTTTGTTCCAGATCAAGCGCTGTGCCGGCCCGTGCACCGGCGAGATCTCGCATGGCGACTATGCAAGGCTTGTCGCCGAGGCGAAGGATTTTCTCTCCGGCCGCAGCCAGAAGGTGAAGACGGAGATCTCCGCCGCCATGCAGCAGGCTTCGGAGAACCTCGATTTCGAACGCGCCGCCATCTATCGCGACCGGCTGGCGGCGCTGTCGCATGTGCAGAGCCATCAAGGTATCAATCCGCAGACCGTCGACGAGGCCGATGTCTTCGCCATTCATCAGGAGGGCGGCCAGGTCTGCATCCAGGTGTTCTTCTTCCGCACCGGCCAGAACTGGGGCAACCGCGCCTATTTTCCCAAGGCCGATCCGGCGCTCGAAGCTGGCGAGGTGCTGGGTTCGTTCCTGGCGCAGTTCTACGACGACAAGCCGACGCCACGCACCATCCTGTTGTCGTATGGCGTCGAGGACCAGGAATTGCTGGCGGAGGCCCTCTCCACCCGCGCCGGCCGCAAGGTGTCGATCTCGGTGCCGCAGCGCGGCGAGAAGAAGGACCTGACCGACAACGCGCTGCAGAACGCGCGCGAAGCGCTCGGCCGGCGGCTCGCCGAGACCTCGACCCAGGCGCGGCTGCTCACCGGCTTTGCCGAGACCTTCGGCCTGGAAAAGCCGCCGGTGCGCATCGAGGTCTATGATAACTCGCACATCATGGGCACCAACGCCGTCGGCGCGATGGTCGTCGCCGGGCCGGAAGGGTTTGTGAAGAACCAGTATCGAAAGTTCAACATCCGCTCGACCGAGATCACGCCGGGCGACGATTTCGGCATGATGCGCGAGGTGATGCAGCGGCGCTTCTCGCGGCTGTTGAAGGAACATGGCGATGCCCCGCAAACCGAGAGCGCGGACGAGGCGGGCGCTACCGGACCGGGCGACGATGTCGAGGACGCCGGCGGCTTTCCGGCCTGGCCCGACGTCATCCTCATCGACGGCGGCCAAGGCCAGATGACGGCGGTGCGCAAGATCCTGTCCGATCTCGGCATCGAGAACCGCGTCGTGGCCATCGGCATCGCCAAGGGTCAGGACCGTGACGCCGGCCGCGAACGCTTCTTCGTCAAGGGCAGGGACTCATTCTCGCTGCCCGTTCGCGATCCGGTGCTCTATTTCGTCCAGCGGCTGCGCGACGAGGTCCATCGCTTCGCAATCGGTTCGCACCGCGCCCGCCGCAAGAAGGAGATGGTCAAGAGCCCGCTCGACGAGATCAGCGGCATCGGACCCGGCCGCAAGCGCGCGCTGCTGATGCATTTTGGTACGGCCAAGGCCGTCAGCCGCGCCGCCGTCGAGGACCTGGTCAAGATCGACGGCATTTCCGAGCAGGTGGCGAAATTGGTCTACAATCATTTTCACGAGAAATGAAAATGCCTTGGCGCATTGATCGCCGGATGCTTTCATATCTGCCATAACTACCGGATATTTCTGGCAGATTCGTTTTGTAGGGGCGGTCAGCGCGCGTTTCATATCGGGGGTGATCATAGTGCGTCGAGGTCGCCAAACCCGTCACACCGCGCTGTGTGTCAGGGCAGGGGGTAGGTGATCGGTATGCGGTCGCGATCATTCGCCCGGTTCCTGGGGTTTGTGCCACCACCATTTGATGAAGCGAGCAATCGCGATCAGACCGGCGACGACGCCAAATAGGCTCGCGGTCAGGGTGAGCACCTGCCCGAGGTCGAGAGTAACTATCATGGGGGCGTTCCTTTCAAGACAGATCTCGCCATTGAGAAAAGTTCTAAAAGGAACTGCTAAGATAGACGCAGGCAGGCGGCGCGATGTCAACGGGCAAAATGCCGTGATACCCGAGACGTTTGGGGAACAAGTGGCACGAACAGGAATAGAGTGGAACCAACGTGCATTGAGTGGAACGAACTTACGCGAAACGGGGCGATCACATCTGCGTTACTTACACCATACCGAGATGACCGCGCGCCCTCGCGTACGCCGTTCATTTGTTCGCGAAATGATTCCGTCCCATGCGGCACCCGGGTTTGTAGCATTCGGATTGAGGGACATTGGCGCTTTATCCCTGCAACATTTGCCACAGGGTAGAAGGCGATCATTGAGACTGTCGATCGGTTGACGCGCGACTAGGTGACCGGCGATTAGTTGCCGATCATCTTCTTCCAGCCACTGGCTAGGCGCGCTTTGTCGTACGCGGCTGCTTCAACGGTGATTTTTTCATCCTCTAGCGCAACTTGTCGGAGAGCGTCCACGAGATCGTTGTAGTTTTTAAGGGCATTCTGGTCAGGAAATAGGATTTGGCCACTCTCATTTATGGAAATCTCTCCCATATCCAAGAGAAGCTTTGTCGCTGACGCGGCGATCTCAAACATGCGCTGGTAATTCGTAGCCCTACGCTCCACGCAATTGCGCTCTGCGGCCCGTTCTTGGGACAACCCTCCAAGAAATGGATCTCGTGACCCTTCAGGCAAACGGCTTGCTATAACGACAATTTTCGTGCGCTCGTCGGCCAGCAATGCATCGACCGCGGGCATAACAAGCCGGACTTGTACCAGCTTGGCGTTGGCCGCTTGATACGAGGCCAATAGTACACTGCGGTCCTTGACCTTCGCAGTTTCTAGAAACCCATCAAGGGTGTGGTCATCAAATTGAGTGAAAAGTTGTCCAACACTATTGTTCGTCTGGTCAGTTACCTCTCGGCTGTCGCGACCTACAGACCCTATCACAGTCTGCGATGTGCTTAACGCCTTCTCAAAGTTCTCCGCGCCCCCCGCCTGAATGTCGCGTTGGAAGCGCTTTACGTCGATATAGCCGCTTATCCTTGCTTGGTTTGATAGAACCAGAACTGCAGCAGTCATCAAAGAATATCGTGGCGAAAATTAGTGCGCGCGGACTTTATGAGGGCGTAGTAAACTAGGCTAAGCATCAGAAAGATACCGACTGCCTCGCCGGCGACATAGGCAAACCCGCCGGCGATAGACCCGGTCGTGAAATAACTTACTGCCGCTACGGTTGCGACAAGAACAGCAAGCCCCAGCAAATCAAAACGTTTCATCTCGCTCCCCCAACAGGACATCAGTCGTTGTTGGAGGCTCTCCTGTCAATCTTCATGCGCCATCATTGGTACTGGAACCACTATTCCTCGCGGATAGCTCGCAAGGTCGCATGGGGTAGCTTGTCTTCGCGTTTGAGGGTTTTGACCCGGCCGACAAGGTCCGGCTTGATCCATTCGGCCTCGTTCTTGTCGGCGCCCTTTGGTGGTGTGCCTTTGCCGGCTTGAACACGTTGCCAAAGGCGTTCGCGCATAGCCTTGGTCAGGGCGAAGTTTGCCGAACCGACATAGCGCCGTTCCGTATCGCGCGTGGCCATCAATGCTAAAGGTGCCGAACCGGGTTTACGTTTGAACGTCGCCTGGTGAGATGGTATTGCTCGCGATCGTGCAAGCTTGAGGACCGCAAAATGCTACATGTTGAGCGGTTGATTGCCGCAGGGTACGTTGAGAAGCGTCTTCCTGTCCCCATGTTTTAGGGGGTTGCGTCCTGCATTACGCGGTTCGCTGCGGGGACAGGCGATTCGCGACATCGGAGCATGTGGTTGCAACGTTGCGCGGTTTGTCCCGAATAATTATTTCACGAGAGCTAAGCCCCTATTGCCGATATTTCGGCTGGCTAATCGATTCTGGCCTGTTGACCCCCCACATTCGCTTCTGATTTGACTAAGCAGGCAGAAAGAGTTCCCAAAACATGTCCCAGCGCGCGTTCAACCTGCCCAACATGCTCACTTACGCCCGCATCCTGGCGGTGCCGCTGGTGGTGCTGTGCTTCTTCCTGGAAGGCCATCTGAAATCGAGCGACTTCGCGCGCTGGTCGGCGCTCATCATTTTCCTGCTCGCCTCGATCACCGATTACTTCGACGGCTATCTGGCGCGCGCCTGGCAGCAGACCTCCAACATCGGCAAGATGCTCGACCCGATCGCCGACAAGCTGCTGGTCGCCACTTGCCTGCTGCTGCTTGCCGCCGACACCGACCGCCATGCCGGCATCGCCGGCTGGTCGCTATGGGCGGCGATCATCATTCTGTGCCGCGAGATCCTGGTCTCGGGCCTGCGCGAATATCTGGCGGCCTTGAAGGTCTCGGTGCCGGTGACGCAGCTCGCCAAATGGAAGACCACCATCCAGATGATCGCCATCGCCTTCCTGCTTGCAGGTCCCGCCGGAGACAAGATCTTCCCGCTGACCACCCAGACCGGGCTGGTGCTGCTGTGGATCGCAGCCCTGGTGACGCTCTACACCGGCTACGACTATTTCCGCGCCGGCCTCAAGCACATCATGGATGAATAAAATGTCGACGAAGCTCATCTATTTCGCCTGGGTGCGCGAGCGGATCGGCAGACCGGAGGAAGAGGTCGAACTGCCGGCCGGCATCGAAACGGTCGCCGACCTGTTGCGCTGGCTGAAATCGCGCGGCGAGGAGTACGAGAACGCGCTGCAATATCCTGACGTGATCCGCGTCGCCATCAACCAGGAACATGTCGAGCACCACGAGAAGATTGCCGGCGCGCGCGAGATCGCGCTGTTCCCGCCGATGACCGGTGGCTGAACCATGTCCGCGGTGGTGCCTGTCGTGCGCATCCAGGCGGAGGATTTTGACGTCGCCGCCGAGATCGCCAGGCTGACCAGGGGTCGCAACGACATCGGCGCTGTGGTGACCTTCTCCGGCCTCTGCCGCGACGAGCAAGGCAGGCTCTCCGCGCTCGAGCTCGAACATTATCCCGGCATGGCGGAAGCCGAGATATCCCGCATCGCCTGCGAGGCAATCGAGCGCTGGCCGCTGCAGGGGCTCACCGTCATCCATCGCCACGGCAAGATCGCGCCGGGCGAAAACATCGTGCTGGTAGTGGCCGCTTCCGCCCACCGGCAGGCGGCGTTCGACGCCGCGAATTTCCTGATGGATTATTTGAAATCACGGGCGCCGTTCTGGAAAAAGGAACACCATAGCGACGGTTCCGAGGGCAACTGGGTCGACGCCAAGGATGCCGACGACAAGGCGGCGGACCGTTGGAAGCGCCCGCCGTCCAAATAAATCCCTGGGACAGCCATGCCCATACGCCGCCGGCCATTCATTGACCGCAATCCTGCGAAACCCTTTGCCGGAAGGGGAGCAGGATCATGCTGGACAGGATCGCCGAGTTCTTCATCTTCGGACTGGTGCCGCTAGCCGTCGGCATACTTGCCGTTCCGGATCGTTCCGTGGCTGCCGAAAGGTCCCTCAAGGGCGAGGTGATGTATCGCGAGCGCATCGCGCTGCCGCCCAATGCCGTGCTTTCCGTGCAGCTTGCCGACGTGTCGCTGGCCGATGCGCCGGCCGCAATCATCGGTGAGCGCAAGGTGGTGCCGGCCGGCCAGGTGCCGATCAAGTTCGAGATCAGCTTCGATCCGCAGGTGATCCGGCCTGATATGACCTACGCTCTGCAGGCGCGCATCACTGTCGACGACCGGCTGCTGTTCGTCACCGACACGCGCCACCAGGTCGATCCGCTCAGCGACGCGCTACAGACCATCACGCTGAAAATGGCGGCGCCGAGCGATGAGCCGGCGGCAGCCTCCGTGTTCGGCCAAAGCTGGCTGGTCGAATATATCGATGGCATCGGCGTGATTGCCGAGCCGCGGGCGACATTCCGGATCAGCGAAGCCGGCAAGGCCGGCGGCAGCGGCCCTTGCAACGTCTACTTCGCCACCGCCAGGGTAGACGGCTCGACGATCGCCATCAGCGACATCGGCTCGACCTTCAAGGCCTGCGCGCCTCAGGTCATGGCCGAGGAAAAGGCGCTGTTCGAGGCGCTAGCCAAGGCAGCGTCGTACCATATCGACGCCGGCAAGCTCATCATCGCCGACAAGGATGACCGCGTCATCCTGCGGTTCAATGCTGCGAGTTGAGACTTGTCGATATTCAGGTGAGGCCTGCACCGGCTCGGCCTGCCCTGATTCTCAACAGGCCTTGGACCGTTCCGAAACGATCACACCTGTGGTGGCGGCGCAGACGTCAGGCCGAAGCGGCGCATCAAAGGCTGGCTCGCCGGAAGAGATAGCGACGGTCGTGGCCTTCCTTGCTTCCGATGACGCCTCGTTCGTCTCCGGCCACGGCCTGCTCGCCGATGGCGGCTATTCGGTCGCCTGATCGGCCGCATGTCGATCACGTTGTGTTTCAGCCGGAATAAACCGGACAGAGCGCGCGTTACGTCCTCATACGATGGCGGGTAAGGCAAAAGGGATGTTTGTCCCTTCGTTGATGCCGCCAGAATGGCTGCGGCCCGTTCTGGCCTTAACTCAAAGGAGTCCAGACATGAAAACGCACGCGCTTATCCTTGCCGCCACCGGTGCATCGCTCCTTGCCTTCACCGGCCTTGCCAAGGCGGACGACCATCTGTTCGATGCCCTTCAACATGGTCTCAGTCCTGACAGCCAGCCTTTCCAGACCAACAAGGCTGGTCATAGCGGCGATCTCGCGCCCGGGCAGGGCAGCCCGTTCACCGGTCACGATACACAGACGCCGGCCACCGACACGGAAGCGGCGAACGAACATGCGAACGTGAAGGAACGCCAGGCGAAATAGACTGGCAGAACCCGCCGCTAGGGGGCGGCGGGCGAGATCTATCGGGCGACGACCGCATACACCAGGCATTCTCAATTTGTCGCGAGTTTGAATACCGCGCCATAGTGATAGGGCGGCACATCAACCAGCTCGGCGAGCTTGAACCCGCTTGCTTCCACAGCCGCGGTGGTCTGTTCGGGTGACAGCCTCAGCTCGGTCTTCGGTCCGCGCGGCTCGCCCAGAACCGTGGTCTGCTCGCGCGGCTTCTGGTGCCAGTTGACGATGGCAAAACGACCGGCCCTGCCAAGCGTCGCCCGCACGGCGCGGGCAAGGCGCGGCCGGTCCGGAACGCCATGGAAAGCGTTGGCCATGAAGACGAAGTCGACGGGCCGGGGCACCAGCCCGGCAAGCTCATAGGCGTCGCCCGCCACAAACTCGCAATTGCTCGCGCCTCCGTCGGCCAGCCGCCGCCGGGCGACTTCGAGCAGATCGGCATCGATGTCGATGGCGATGACCTGACGAACGACCCTGGCCATTGGCAGCGTGAACCAGCCGTCGCCGCAGCAGAGATCGACCACATCCATGCCGGGCTTCATTCCCACCGCCGTCAACACCCCGGCAGGGTCGGGCCACAACGCCTCCCACCAGCCGCCGGTCGGCATCTCGGTGCCCTGAAACAAGCCGGGAATGGTGCTGGTCATGGCCTGGTCGGCTCCGTTGTCGCGACCGCGTTTGATCCGTGCCCTCGAGCTTAACGCACCCATGACCCGTCGAGGAGCCTGAAGCTGAAAATGTCTGCTAACGAAAAAGGCCGGCGTTGCGCCGGCCTTTTTGATGGGGTTTAGGATGCCGGCTCAGCCGACGATTTCGGTGTCCGAGAACCAGTATTTGATCTCCTGCGCGGCGGTTTCCGGCGCATCGGAACCATGCACGGAATTCTCGCCGATCGACAGCGCATGCAGCTTGCGGATGGTGCCTTCGGCGGCGCTCGCCGGATTGGTGGCGCCCATCACTTCGCGGTTCTTGGCGATGGCATTCTCGCCTTCCAGCACCTGCACGATGGTCGGGCCCGACGACATCGACTCGACCAGCTCGCCGAAGAACGGACGCTCCTTGTGGACGGCATAGAAACCTTCCGCCTCGCGGCGGCTCATCCACACCCGGCGCGAAGCGACCACGCGCAGACCGGCATCTTCCAGTATCTTGGTAATGGCGCCGGTGAGATTGCGGCGGGTCGCGTCCGGCTTGATCATGGAAAAGGTGCGTTCGAGCGCCATGGGATCGTCCTTGTGATGGAGAGTGGAATTGAGGGTGGCGGGCTCTATACAAGCCGCCCGCCGGCTTGCCAAGGGGAGGTGGGCGCACAGCGCGTCGCCGTCAACCAGACCCAATGTGTCATAGCTCTATCTCGATCGTCAGGTTGGCCGTGTCGCCAGCCCTAAGGCCTTCGCGGACCCGCACCGCCGTCTTGATCGGCAAGAGCAGGCTGCCGGATTTCTTGTCGGGAAACAGCGATGTCCGCCATCTGGTCTGGCCGATGACGGCTTCCACGCCAAGCGAGCCCCAGGGCCTTGCCATCCCCACCATCGCCGTCTTGATCCAGGCTCCAGGTTCCAGCGGCAGCGTCACGAAATGCCAGCCGCCCTTTCCCGGATAGACCCAGATCTCGGCCTGCACCTCGCAGCGAAACATTCTATGCCCTTCCTCAGGTCAAGGCCGTCACGACTGGCTTTGCCTTGGTCTCTCGTCGGCGATGCTGACGATCGGCGAAACCTCCATGACATCCATTCTGCCCTGCAGGGGAGGAGTCATTCTCCCCTGCAAAGAGAATGGCTTCCCTGCAAAGAGAATGGCTTTCCTGCAACGAGAATGGCAGCGGGCCGTTGCACTACCGTTTTATCACGATCGAAGCGCGCCGGACTTCCCAGCCTTGCCGTTCCAGTTCCGGCACGCTGTGTTCCTCGCTTGGATAGCCGACGCAGAAATAGCCGATCAGCGTCCACTCCGGCGGTGCGTCCAGGATCGTCACCATCTCGGCCGGATCGAGGATCGAGACCCAGCCCATGCCTATTCCTTCGGCGCGCGCCGCCAGCCACATCGTGTGAACCGCCATGACAGCGGAATAGTCTATGGTGGCTGGCATGGTCAGGCGGCCGAGCCCATGCCCTTGCTCGGTTGTGCGGTCGGCGAAAACCGCAAGCTGGCAGGGCGCCTCATTCAGGCCGGCAAGCTTCAGGCGCCCATAGAGCGCGGCGCGTTCACCGCAAAAATTTGCGAGTGCCTCCGCGTTGCAGCGCTCGAAGCATGCCCTAACGGCGGCGCGGCATGCTTCGCTCTCGACGATAACGAAGCGCCAGGGCTGGCTCAGCCCGACAGACGGCGCGGCGCTGGCAAGCTCGAGCAGCCGCTCCAGCGCCCCTTCGGGGAGCAGCGTCGGCTTGAACCGCCTGACGTCGCGTCGCCACAGGAAAAGATTGGCGAGCCCGGCGCGAAAGTCGGCCGGGAACTCTGGGTTTGCGGTCATGGCGCGCTGCCTCTGTTGTGATTGTCCGGTTCGCCGGACTTTCGTCTTGTTTGCTTCGATCCGGGCAGTGATGAGGCGCTTCGAGCGACACGTCGTCTACCCGCATTGTCGCATTTCGCCGGGGCGGCAATTCTAATGCATGTCGCGCAAAAGTGTGCAGCGGTTTTGCGCTAACGACATGCATCAAAACAAGAACCTAAAGCGCATCGCATGAGGCCGGTCGAACGCGACGCGCTTTAGCCGAGGCCCGGCGACATTGCCGCCATCTGCGCCGTTGGACCTTGATCGGCAAACAAAACCCGCCTCGGCAAGCCGGGCGGGTCGTTGGAGCCAATTAGCACCATACCCAGATTAGTAGCATAGCTGCCGGCACAAAGCAAGAACAAAATGTGGCGCCGCTGTAAAACTGCCGATTTCAACTCTCAAGCGAGGCGAGCGCCGCCGGCGCGACGGTGCGGCCGAGGCCGCCATGCAGATCGAGGCATCGTTCGAACCATTGCGCCACGACGTCGCTATCGTCGAGCAGCCGGTAGGGCGTGGCGATGCGCGCCCATTGCAGCGCGCCGAAAACGATGTAGTCGGCAAATAGCGGCGACGGGCCGCCGATGAAGGGCTGATAGCCAAGCATCGAGCGGAGCGGCTCCAGCGAGGCCCGGAAGCTGGCGAGCCCAGCGTCGCGGGTGGTGTATACCGCCTCCAGGCGCTTGCCGAAGCGCTGCTCGCGGTTCTGCCGGAAATAGGCGGCGTTCGCCTCGTCCTGCATGGCGTGCAGGTCCAATATCGCAGCGGTGGTGACGTAGGGATGGATGGTCAGCTGCGACCAGCGTTCGATGAAGCGCGCCGTCGCCTTGCCGCCGTCGCCGGAAAACAATGTCGGCCGCTCGGGATAGGCCTCCTCGAGATAGAGCGCGATAGCGAAGGAATCGGCGACCACCGTCTCGCCGTCGCGGATCACCGGAACGAGCTTCGAGACGCCGCCTTCCACCTTCGGCACTTCGAGAAAACGGGTCGGCACGCTGGTGATGTCGAGCCCTTTGTGGGCCAGCGCAATCGCCGCCTTCCAGCAATGTGGGCTGAATGGGCGGGCGGCGTCGCGTCCGACAAGGTCGTAGAGCAGAATGGTCATTGGCGGCAGCGTCCTTGCAGTCTAACTATGCCCGAAACAGACCCACGCGAAACAGGGTCTCGCAGGTCGAGAGAAGAATGAAACAGCATTTCAGGATGTTTGCGGCCTACAATCAATGGGCCAATGGCCGCATCTACGATGCCGCCGCCGATCTCGACGAGGAAGAGTTCGACCGCAATATCGGCGTCTTCTTCGCATCGATGATGGGAACGCTCAACCACCTCCTGGCAGCCGACCGTATCTGGATGAAACGCTTCACCGGCGAGGGCGACGCGCCGGCAAGGCTCGACACGATCCTGCATCGCGCCTTGCCCGGCTTGCGGCTGGCGCGCGAGGCCGAGGACAAACGGATCATCGACTGGGTCGACGGCCTGAGCGACAAGGCGCTGTCGGGCCGCTTCTCCTACATGACCGTCTCGGATATGCGCACCGTCTCGCAGCGGCTGGCGCCGGCGCTCGACCACTTCTTCAACCACCAGACCCACCACCGCGGCCAGGCGCATGCGATCCTGACCATTCTGGGCAAGCCGAGCCTCGGACTGGACCTGACGATGTTCCAGCGCAGCGAGGAGGGCAGGGCATTCGCCTGAACCTGGGGCGGCTGGGGAAGCGGTGGATAGGGGACGATCTGCCGAGATTGCAAAACGCGCCAAAACATTTTATGGAGCGCACGGTCGTGAGGGCGGCCGCTTCAGCAGCATTCAGCAGCAACAGCGAGAATTGGCACGCATGCCCAATGAACCCTTGCGCCTTGTGGCGTTCTTCGCCGTGGTCCTGGCGCTTCTCAACTCCGGTTATTATTTCCACCAGGGCGACATTGTCGCGACCATCTATTTCATGATCGGCGCCATTCTTGTGACTGCGGTGACCCGGATGAGCATCAGAAGGCAGCTGATTTAGGATCTGCCGACCTAAAACCACCGACAACGGACCGCATCTCCGGCCGGCCATGATGACGAAGAGGTTGCGTCAGGCGGCGTAGCCGCCGAGGCCCCGGACGACCGGCTTGACCGAGACTGCCGGCTGGGCGGCCGGCCAGAGGATGCCGGCCGTCACGGCGAAGGTGATCAGGGCGTCGCGTGCCGCTTCGGCCGAGATCTCGCCGGCGCGTGCCGCCTCGCAGGCCTTTACCGCGGCGCCATAGCTCAGCCGCCGGCGCGAAGGCGGGAACTCGGTCAGGAACTCGTGCATCTCGGAGAACGAAGCGATCGTCCGCTTGTAGCCGGCGCCAACGGTTAGGGCGACCGGTGTGGAAAACGTCCTGTCGTGCATTCTGGCCTCTCGAATGGGCGGAGGTCACGGCGGACGCCGTTCTCCGGTCTGGGGGTCGGGCAGAAACGCGGATCACGGCGCGAGGTTCCATGTTGCCGTGATTTGTTTTTTTCGCTCGCCCGGGTGAGCAGCGCGCCGAGGCGGGTGCCTATTTCCACATGCCGCGCATGCGGGCGCCGAGGTCGACGCGCACCGGCGGCTGGCGGCGCGGATCGTCCCTGGCCTGGACGCTGGCCCACGCCACCTGCTCGAAGGCACCAAGGATCGGGCGCGGGATGAAGCGCGTGCGCGAGGCATAGACATGGCGGTCGCCGCGCGCCGCCTGGCCGTGGACGAAAAAACGCTGCGGCATCACCAAATGCAGGCTATCCTTGGCCCGCGTCATGGCCACGTAGAGCAGCCGCCGCTCCTCGTCGACGTCCTCCTTGCTGCCGACCCCTAGGTCGATCGGGATGCAGCCGTCGACGGTGTTGAGCACGAAGACGTTCTTCCACTCCTGGCCCTTGGCCGAATGGATGGTCGACAGGATCAGATAATCCTCGTCGCGGTGCGGAGGTCCGGCTTCGTCGCTGGTCGCGTCCGGCGGATCGAGCGTCAGCTCGGTGAGGAAGCGCTCGCGCGATCCATAGCCGGAGGCGATCTGCTCGAGCTGCAGGAGATCGGCCCGGCGCGTCGTCGCATCCTCGTGGATGCGTTCCAGATGCGGCTCGTACCAGAGCCTGACCTGCTCGATGTCGGCCGGCCATTTCTTTGCGCCGGCGCGCAGGCCGCAATAGAGCGCGACAAAGCCCGGCCAGTCGTCGGCGGCCCGCTGCGGCGGCCGGTAGCGCGCAAGCCCCATCGTCTCGTCGAGCGACGTCGCCATGGTCTCGACGATCGCATTGGCGGCCGAAGGGCCGATGCCGGGCAGAAGTTGCAGCACGCGAAAGCCGGCGACGCGGTCGCGCGGGTTTTCGGCAAAGCGCAGCACGGCCAGCACGTCCTTGACGTGGGCGGCATCGAGGAATTTCAGCCCGCCGAATTTGACGAAGGGGATGTTGCGGCGCGTCAGTTCGATCTCCAGCGGGCCGCTATGGTGCGAGGCGCGAAACAGCACGGCCTGCGCTTTGAGAACGGTACCGGCCTCGCGCTCGGTGAGTATCGCCTGGCAGACATAGCTCGCCTGCTCGATCTCGTCGCGCACGCTCACCAGCTTCGGCTTTTCCGCCGATTTGCGCTCCGACCAGAGATTTTTGGTGAAACGTTCCGACGCTTCGCCGATCACCGCATTGGCCGCCGCCAGGATCGTCTCGGTCGAGCGGTAGTTGCGCTCCAGCATGACGACCTCGGCCGGCTGCGCGAACTGCTTGGGAAAATCCAGGATATTGCGCACTTCCGCGGCGCGGAACGAATAGATCGACTGCGCGTCGTCGCCGACCACCGTCAGCCCCGATCCGTCGGGCTTGAGGGCCGTCAGGATCGAGGCCTGCAGCCGGTTGGTGTCCTGGTATTCATCGACCAGCACATGGTCGAAACGTGCACCCAGATGCGCGGCGATTTCCGGCTCGCCGGCCATCTGCGCCCAGTAGAGCAGCAGATCGTCGTAATCGAGCACGTTCTGCGCCTGCTTGGCCTCGACATATCTGGCGAATAATTGTTTCAGCTGTTCGGCCCAGCCGGCGCACCACGGGAACACCGAACCCAGCACCTCGCCGAGCGGCGCCTGTGCATTGACGGCACGCGAATAGATCGCAAGGCAGGTGCCCTTGGTCGGGAAGCGGGCTTCGGTCTTCGAAAACCCAAGCTCGTGGCGGGCGAGGTTCATCAGGTCGGCGGAATCCTCGCGGTCATGGATGGTGAAGGCGGGATCGAGACCGATCTCCAGCGCATAATCACGCAGCAGCCTGGCGCCGATACCGTGGAACGTGCCGGCCCAGCTCAGCGCATCGGTGATGACGGAAGCATCGCGGCCCAGCACCTCGCCGGCGATGCGCTCGACCCGCTTGGCCATTTCCGCCGCGGCACGGCGCGAAAATGTCATCAAAAGGATGCGGCGCGGATCGGCACCCCTAACGATCAGATGCGCGACCCGGTGCGCCAGCGTGTTGGTCTTGCCGGAGCCGGCGCCGGCAATCACCAGCAATGGCCCCGCGATCTTGCCGTCGCCGTGTTCGACGGCAAGCCGCTGCTCGGCGTTGAGCTTTGCCAGATAGGCCGGCTGGAAGGACGAATCACGGGCGGCGAGGTTCATCGCCCATCAAGCATCGTTTCCGCTTTGTTCGCAACGGTTTGCGGAGCCGGAATGGGGCTCGTGAACGAAGAAGCCTTGCGGGCAGGCCCGTTGACTAACGCCCGGGCTCGACGCCCATCCTTGCCGATTGCCGCCGCAGCGCCTCGCGATCGTCTTCTGGTGGCGGCAGCAGCAGCGGATCGAAATCGTCGGGCACCTCGTCGATCACTTTCTTGGCGACGCGATAGGCAACATAGACGATTGCCCCGGCGATAAGCAGACGGATCATGGCTTCCTCCATTGATTCTGGAGCAACCGGAGACGCGGCATTTTGTTCCCCGACTGCTCGGCGAATGCGGGAACGACACCGATCGCGCAACCAAATCGCCGACGCCTCGTTGTCGGGCGAGAGGAGACTGCGATGAAAAAGCGCTCAATCCTGCTGCTTGTGGCAGCGCTGACCGTTGCGGGTTGCGACAACAACATCCAGCCGACCAAGGCCCCTGGCGATACGGTCGAGCAGAATCCGCAGGTCGACAAGAATCCGGTGCCGAAGTCGACGACCGGCGGCGATCAGCCCGGCACGCCGCCGAAACAATGACCGCTTCAAATGGCGTCGGCGCCGGTCAAAAAAGGGTGGCCGGCGCCGCTTGGGAGGAAGCTGATGACGCCGGCCAGGCGGAGATCAGGCCCGCCGCACATCCAAGAATAGCCGAGTCTTTCCGCAGCGTCATGGTCCGATAGCGTACAAACGGCACGCCCTGTGGACAAACCTGCCGCCACGCCGGCGTTTGTTCATCACATGGTTTGTCTATCCCATGGAACAAACCCGGCTGCTGCGTGTTTGGGTGTCGATCGGACGCTCCCAAGGCCGCCGTTCACGAAAGAACCCGCTTTCCTTGTCCCCCCTCAGGATAGCGGGTTCTTTTTGCGTTTTGCGGGAAGTCGCGGTGCGCGGGGGTCGACGTCACCTGCTTGCCGGTTTTCGCGCCTTATGCGGCGAACCGGGGCTCAAGCCCTTGCGAAGCATGGTTGTCCCGTGCAAAAGCGCGGCCATGCTGATCATCAACGACCTTTCGCTCCGCATGGCCGGACGCCTGCTTCTCGACCATGCCTCGCTGACCTTGCCGGCCGGCAGCAAGGCTGGCCTTGTCGGCCGCAACGGCACCGGCAAGACGACCTTGTTCAAGGCGATCACCGGCGACCTCGCCTCCGAGACCGGCTCGATCAGTCTGCCCAAGAACACACGCATCGGCCAGGTCGCTCAGGAAGCGCCGGGCACCGAGGAGCCGCTGATCGAGATCGTGCTCAAGGCCGACCTTGAACGGAGTGCGCTGCTCGAAGAGGAAAAGACGGCGACCGATCCGCACCGCATCGCCGATATCCATATGCGGCTGGCCGATATCGATGCGCACTCGGCCGAGTCACGCGCCGCCACCATTCTCGCCGGCCTCGGCTTCGACGACGCCGCACAACGGCGCCCGGCCTCGTCCTTCTCCGGCGGCTGGCGCATGCGCGTCGCGCTGGCCGCGGTGCTGTTTGCCGAGCCCGATCTGCTGCTGCTCGACGAGCCGACCAATTATCTTGATCTCGAAGGCACGCTGTGGCTGGAAAACTACGTGTCGAAATACCCGCACACTGTGCTGCTGATTTCGCACGACCGCGACCTGCTCAACCGAGCCGTCAATTCGATCGTCCATCTCGACCAGAAGAAGATGACGTTCTGGCGCGGCGGCTACGATCAGTTCGAGCGCCAATATACCGAGCAGCGCGAATTGCAGGAGAAGGGCCGCGTGAAGCAGGAAGCCGCGCGCAAGCACATGGAATCCTTCGTCGAGCGCTTCCGCGCCAAGGCGTCGAAGGCGAGGCAGGCGCAGTCGCGCATCAAGGCGCTGGAGAAGATGAAGCCGATCGCCGCGATTGTGAACGACACGGTTCGGCCGTTCTCCTTTCCGGAGCCGGTGAAGACGGTGGCCTCGCCGATCATCGCGCTGAACAACGTCAATGTCGGCTATACCGAGGGTGCGCCGATCCTGAAGAAGATGACGCTGCGCGTCGATGCCGACGACCGCATCGCGCTGCTCGGCGCCAACGGCAACGGCAAGTCGACCTTCGCCAAGCTGTTGGCCGGCCGGCTGAAGCCGGAGACCGGCGGCATGACCGTGGCGCCCGGGCTGAAGGTGGCAATCTTCGCCCAGCACCAGCTCGACGACCTCAGGCCCGACGAAAACGCCTATGAGCATGTCCGCCGGCTGATGCCGGACGCGCCGGAATCCAAGGTGCGCGGCCGCGTCGCGCAGTTCGGCCTGACCACCGAAAAGATGAACACCGCCGCCAAAGACCTGTCCGGCGGCGAAAAGGCGCGGCTCCTGATGGGCCTGTCGGCCTTCGAGGGGCCGAACCTGTTCATCCTCGACGAGCCGACCAACCATCTCGACATCGACAGCCGTGAATCGCTGATCCATGCGCTGAACGATTTTCCCGGCGCCGTCATCCTGATCTCGCACGACCGCCATCTGCTCGAGGCGACCGCCGACCGGCTGTGGCTGGTCAAGGAGGGCGCGGTTAACCCGTATGACGGCGACCTCGAGGACTACAAGACGCTGGTCACCGGCGTCTCCGGCGACCGCCGCGGCAAGCGCGAGGCGGACAAAGCCTCGAAGGCCGACCGCCGCCGCGATGCAGCCGCGCGCCGCGCCGCTTTCGAGCCGCTGGCCAAGGAAATCCGCGCCACCGAAGCGCTGATGGACCGCCTCCGCAAGCGCATCGACCTGATCGAGGACGAACTCGCCAATCCGGCCGTCTACGAAAAGGACCCCTCGACCGCGACAAGGCTGGCCAAGGAACGCTCACAACTCGCGCAACAGCTGGCCGGCCACGAGGAGAAATGGCTGTCGATGTCGGCGGAGTACGAGGAAGGCACGGCGGAGTAGGACGATGTCGGCAAAACTGTGGATCGAAGCTGCCAAGGTTTTGGCCGTCAATTCCGGAGCTGTCGTAAAATGTCCTGAGTGTGGAGACGGCAATCTGCTGGTCATCGACGCCGGAGCCGGATCATCGCATGTCGAGCGCCACATACATTGCCCGAAATGCGGTGCCTACAACGCCTTGTTCAAGCGCATTGATGGCGTGTAACTGGCCCTACACGCCGCTATCACAACCGGCTAGTTTGCTCCCATGAATCAGCACGCCAAGCTCAAAATCGGCCATTCGGCCTGTCCGCATGATTGTCCCTCAACCTGCGCGCTCGAGGTCGAGTTGCTTGACGCCAGGCGTATCGGCCGCGTCCATGGCGCCAAGGCCAACAGCTACACGGCCGGCGTCATCTGCGCCAAGGTCGCCCGCTACGCCGACCGCGTCCATCATCCCGACCGCCTGCTGAAACCGCTGGTCCGGGCGGGCGCCAAGGGCGAGGGCGCCTGGAAGGAAGCGAGCTGGGAGGCCGCACTCGACCTTGTCGCCGAAAAGTTCATCGCGGCGGAGGCAAAATTCGGCTCGGAGACGGTCTGGCCCTATTACTATGCCGGCACGATGGGTCTGGTGCAGCGCGACGGCATCGAGCGGCTCAGGCATGCCAAGAAATACTCCGGCTTCTTCAGTTCGATCTGCACCAATCTGGCCTGGACCGGCTGGATGATGGGGGCAGGCGCACTGCGCGGCCCCGATCCGCGCGAGATGGCGAAGTCCGATTGCGTGGTGATCTGGGGCACCAACGCCGTGGTCACGCAGGTCAACGTCATGACCCACGCCATCAAGGCGCGCAAGGAACGCGGCGCCAAGATCGTCGTCATCGATGTTTACGAGAACGCGACGATGAAGCAGGCCGATCTCGGCCTGGTGCTGAAGCCCGGCACCGACGGCGCGCTGGCCTGCGCGGTGATGCACGTGCTGTTCCGTGACGGCATGGCCGACCGCGCTTATTTGGAAAAATACACCGACGACCCGCATGGTCTGGAAGCGCATCTTCAAACGAGGACGCCGCAATGGGCCGCTGATATCACCGGGCTTTCTGTCGACGAAATCGAGACCTTCGCCCGTCTCGTCGGCACGACGAACAAGACCTACTTCCGCCTCGGCTACGGGTTTTCGCGCCAGCGCAACGGTTCGGTCAACATGCACGCCGCAGCCTCGATCGCCGCGGTCACCGGCTGCTGGCAATATGAAGGCGGCGGCGCCTTCCATACCAATTCGGGCATCTTCAAGCTCAATCAGGAACTGCTCGAAGGCACGCGGATGCGCGACCCCGCGATCCGTCATCTCGACCATTCGCGCATCGGCCCGGTGCTGACCGGGGCTGAGGATGCGCTCTATGGGGGCCCGCCGGTGACGGCGCTGCTGATCCAGAACACCAATCCGGTCAATGTCGCGCCGGAGCAGCGGCTGGTGAAGCAGGGTTTTTTGCGCGACGATCTGTTCTCCTGCGTGCACGAGCAGTTCATGACCGACACCGCCAAGCTCGCCGATGTGGTGCTGCCGGCGACGATGTTTCTTGAGCATGACGACGTCTACAAGGGCGGCGGCAACCAGCACATCACGCTCGGGCCGAAGCTGATCGACCCGCCGGAAGGTCCGCGCACCAACCATTTCGTCATCGAGGAACTCGGCAAAAGACTCGGTGTCGCCGATCGCCCGGGCTTCGGCATGACCGAGCAGCAGCATATCGACGTCATTCTGGGCAAGCGCGGGCTGGGCAGCTTTTCGAGCCTGAAAGAGCAGAAATGGGTCGATTTGCAGCCGGATTTCGATGCCGCGCATTACCTCGACGGCTTCGGCCATGCCGACAAGAAGTTTCATTTTCGCGCCGACTGGACGGGCCAGGCGTCGCCCAATCGGCCACCGAAAAGCATGGGCCTGTTCGGGCCGGTGGCGAGCCTGCCGGAATTCCCCGACCATGTCGATCTGATCGAGGTGGCGGACGAGGCGCACCCGTTCCGGCTGACCACCTCGCCGGCGCGCAATTTCCTCAATTCGACCTTCACCGAAACGCCGGTGTCGCAGGCAAAAGAGCGCCGGCCGGAGCTGCTCTTGCATCCCGATGATGCGGCGGCACTCGGCGTCGCCGACGGCGGCCGCATCGAAGTCGGCAACCAGCGTGGCGAAGTGGTGCTGCACGCAAAACTGTTCGACGGCATCAAGCGCGGCGTGGTCATCGCCGAAGGCATCTGGCCGAACAGCGCCCATGAGCGCGGCGAGGGCATCAACGTGCTGACTGGCGCCGATGCGCCGGCGCCCTATGGCGGCGCCGCCTTCCACGACAACAAGGTCTGGCTGCGCCCGGCAACTTGAAGCGTTCGGAACGATATGTTCCTCCGGCCGTTTCGCATGGCGGGTGGAGGCATGGTCATGGCAGAAGCGTTGGCGGCGCCGGACCCCATCGGGCGAACGCTTTCGTCCGGCGAACTCGTAACCACGATGTCCCACTTCCATCGCGCCGAGATTGCGCGCATGGCTGGGTGGCGCGACCGCCTGGACCGGACGAGCAATTGGGCGATAACGGTTGTCGCGGCGATGCTGTCCGTCTCGCTTTCGACAGCCAGCGCTCACCATGGCGTGCTGCTGTTTGCCATGCTGCTTGTTCTGCTGCTGCTGTGGATCGAGGCGCGGCGATACCGCTTCTTCGACTTCTATCGGGCTCGCGTGCGCCAGTTCGAACGGCACTATTTCGCACAGGTATTCTCGCCGCAGCCGGATTTCGCGTCCGATTGGCTGTTGATCGTCGGCGAGAGCCTGCGCGCACCAAAATTCCTGATTTCGCAACGCGTGGCTTTGGCGCGCCGTCTGCGTCGGAATTACATCTACATGCTGCTGATCCTGCTGCTGGCCTGGATCCTCAAACTGTCGACCCCCAGCCTCTTAAACGAAGGCGTCCGCATCGGCTTCGTCGGGTCGATGCGTGAGGCCGTCGCCAGTGCTGCGCTGGGTCCAGTTCCTGGTGGCGCCATCGTCGTGCTGGTCGCCGTCCTCTATGCCGGCCTGCTGATGGCAGCCTACCTGACGGAGAGCGACGACGGCGAACTCTCCTTCGGTGACGTCCACGTCTAGCAATGCCCTGTCTAGCAACGCAACGGCCTGTCGCGCGTTGTGGGGCAGGTGCATTGGGCGATGGGGGTTTCATGGCTTGGCAGGCTCCGACACGTTCCAGCCTGGCGCTGTTGGTTTGTGCATTCGTCCCCGCAGGAGCGGCCCGGGCGGCGGAGACGCTTGTTGCCGGAACCAAGGCTTCGGGAATGGGCGGTTCGGGCGAAGGCGCTTTCGTTGCCGAGATCGTCCTGCTGCTGCTTGTCGGGCGCGGCCTGGGCGAAGTGCTGCAGCGCTATGGCCAGCCGGCAATCATGGGCCAACTGATCGGCGGCATCCTGCTCGGTCCTTCGCTGTTCGGCTGGCTATGGCCATCGGCTCAGCACCTGATCTTTCCCAGCGATCCTGCGCAAAAGGGCATGATCGACGCCGTCTCACAGCTCGGCATCCTGATGCTGCTTTTGCTGACCGGCATGGAGACGGACCTGCGGCTGGTGCGCCGGGTTGGCGCGGCCTGTTTTTCCATTTCGGCGACCGGCGTCGTGGTGCCCTTCATCTGCGGTTTCGCGCTGGCGCAGTTCCTGCCGGACGCATTGCTGTCTGACGCCACGCAACGCACCGTCGCCGGGCTGTTCCTGGGCACCGCGCTGTCGATCTCGTCGGTCAAGATCGTCGCCATGGTGGTGCGCGAGATGAACTTCATGCGCCGCAACCTCGGACAGGTGATTATTTCCTCGGCGATCATCGAGGACACGATCGGCTGGCTTATCATCGCCGTAACCTTCGGCATCGCCACCAATGGCAGGCTGCAGTTCGCGCCGCTGGTGACCACCATCGCCGCGGTGGCACTGTTCATGGTGTTCTCCTTCACCATTGGCCGCCGTCTTGTCTTCACCTTGATCCGCTGGACCAACGATCAATTCCACAGCGAGTTCGCTGTGATCACCATGATCCTCATCATCATGGGCGTGATGGCGCTGATCACCAATATGATAGGCGTGCATACGGTGCTGGGTGCGTTCGTCGCCGGTATCCTTGTCGGGGAATCGCCCATCCTCTCCAGCCATATCGAAGGCCAGCTGCGCGGCGTCATCACCGCGCTGTTCATGCCGATCTTCTTCGGCATGGCGGGGCTTTCCGCCGATCTCACAGTGCTTGCCGATCCGACGCTTGCCATGCTGACGGGCGCTCTGGTGGTTATCGCCAGCATCGGCAAGTTTGGCGGCGCGTTCATCGGCGCTAGGCTCGCCGCCATGTCGTTCAAGGGAGCAATCGCCGTGGGCAGCGCCATGAACGCGCGCGGCTCGACCGAGGTGATCGTCGCCAGCATCGGCCTGTCGATGAACATCCTGTCGCACAATCTCTTCACCATGATCGTCACCATGGCCGTGATCACCACGCTGGCCATGCCGCCGATGCTGCGCTGGGCGCTCGGCCGGCTGCCGGTTGGGCACGACGAGCAGCAGCGTGTCGAGCGCGAGGCGTTGGACGAATACGGCTTCATTTCCAGGCTGGAGCGGCTGCTGGTGCTGGTCGACGACAGCAGGATTGGCAAGTTCACTGCCCATCTCGCCGGACTGGTCGGCGGAGGCAGCGGCATGCCCACTACCTTGCTTCGCCTGCCCACCACCTTGCTTCAGCCGAAAGACGGCCGAATTGACAGGCCGAGCGACAGCAAGGGACAGGAGCGCGCCCTGCAGGAAATCAAGAAGGGTGCAAAGAAAAGCGCCCAGGCGGTAAAACGGATCGAAGATACGCTTGTCGGCAAAGTCCACCTGACGGCCCGCACCGAGTTGGAAGCCACCGGTGAGACGATCGCCGAAGAGGCCCGCAAGGGATACGGCCTGTTGCTGGTCGGCCTTGACAATGTGCTGACCGCCGATGGCGCCTTCGCGCCGGCCCTCAACGACATTGCCGCAGGATTTGACGGCCCGCTTTGCCTGGTCCTGAACGGCGGCAATGCTGCCGAAAAGATGCCAACGCTGAAGGCCGGCACCAGCATTCTCGTCCCCGTCAACGGTACCCAGGTGGCGCGCCGCGCCGCCGACTTGGCGCTGGCGCTGGCCCGTCCAAACCGGGCGCGGATCAAGGTTCTCTACGTCTCGCAAAAAGCAGCCAAGGGGCGCAGGTCGACATCCGTGTCGCATAGCCGCGAAGAGGCCATGCTGAAAGACATCGCCGACTTGGCGGGCCGCTACGGCCTGCATATCGACACCGCGTTCCATACCCGCGTCACACCCGACAAGGCGATCACTAGGGAGGCGGCCAAAGGCGCGGCGATCGTCGTGATGGGTGTCACCCAACGTCCGGGTGAGGACCTGTTCTTCGGCGAAACCGCCGGCGCTGTTTTAGCCGCCTGCAACTGCCCCGTCGTGCTTCTGGCCAGCGCGCGGCCCAAGCATGACACCGCTGGCGCTGAGCTGGCAGCGTGATTTTTACTGGGCATTGATCGGTCGGCAGGCATGTCGATCGAGGCTCTGAAGCGCTGATCCAGCCAAACGTAAAATAGTTCGAACCGAACGGTTCGGTTCTGTTGACAGAGGATACAGGAATGGGTGAACGCCGGCTCACAGAATGTTCGTGCTGAAAATCACCAATAACCGCATAACCAATTGAAAAGAAATAAGAACATTGTGGCGAAAGGAGCCGCATGTCGAATTTCAAGCGGCCAATTTGGCGCACCCGTACAAAATTTTTGTGATTGGAAACGACAAGCTTGCGGACCCATCTCGGGGCGGTCCGAGCGACGCGAATTCTTCCCAAGGCACGCCACTTGACGGACAGACCAAAGAACTACCGGAGTACCTGAAATGACCAAGATCGCTCTTACCGCCGCCGCCATCCTCGTTGCCACCGGCACCGCTTTTGCGGGCAGCGACCATTATGGCTCGGACAACGTCAACCAGCCGGCCGCTCCTGCTGCCAACGTTGACAACACGTTCACCGGCTCGATCCGCCAGCCGGTTACTTCCGAGCATACCGGTGCCAAGACGACTTCCGAGTCGGTGGCGCCTGAATCCGGCCCAGGCATCTGGGGCCGCTGATTATCACAGCCCCGGAACACAAAGAGCGGCGGGCTCGGCCCGCTACTCTTGCTTTCGCGTATCAGCCGGGACGAGCGCTGGATCGAATCCTGCGCCAATCGAATACTTTGAATTGCAGGTTTCATCTGTAGCCACAATCTCGGTTGCTGAAATCGTCCAGCAACGTGCACGTCGGAAAAAGCCGATGCGTATTCGTCGGCGCGGGCAGCGCTCTCATCTCGAATGCGTCGAAAGCAACGACAACTCACGAATGACCAGCACACTGGAGTACCCGAAATGACCAAGATTGCTCTTACCATCGCCGCTATCGTCCTCACCGCCACGGGCAGCGCCTTTGCCGGCAGCGACCACTATGGTTCGGACGGTGCCAACCAGCCGGCCGCGCCTGTTGGCAATGCGCCTGTCGGCGCTATCGACAGCGGGTTTACCGGTTCCATCCGCAAGCCGCTGGCGGCTGAGCACAACGCCGTCGACACCGGGGCGACGACCCGATTCGGCACGGATCAGCCCGTAGTGCCCCAATCTGGCCGGGGCAACTGGGGCCGCTAGTTCCTCAAACCCCGGGAGCACAAAGAACGGCGGGCTTGGCCCGCCGCTCTTGTTTGTGCGAAGCTCGGTCGGTCGAGGGATCGGCGGTTTTTCCCCCGGCCTGTTGGTAAATCCCTAACGCAGATCCTTCGGCCAAATGCAGTGCGTCAGTCGGGCGCTGCCGAAGGTGAGACCGGCCCAATCGCCATCGACGTCGAACCGAGCCAGGGCCGCGGTCGGGAATTTTTCCGCCAGCTTTTTCAGCGCCGCTTCATCCGATCCAGCCCCGGCAAGCCCGCGCGCGAACTCCTCCAACCCGGGATTGTGGCCAAGCACCAGCAGCGTTCCGGTCTCCGCCTTTACTTGCCGCACCTTGGCGAGGATGTCCGCCGCCGCTGCCTCGTAGAGCGCCTGGGCAAATTTGGCCTGCACCTTCGCCGGCAATTCCGCCGAAACCAGCCGCCATGTGTCGCGGGTGCGCAGCGCCGGCGACACCAGCGCCAGCTCCGGCAGCCAGCCGCGCCGGGTCAGTTCGCGCCCGACCAGCGGCGCTGCTTTCCGCCCGCGCCCGGACAGCGGCCGGTCGAAATCGATGAGGCCAGGATCGTCCCAGCTCGACTTAGCGTGACGCAGGAGCAGCAATTGCATCATGGTTTCAAAATAAGGCCGAAACATCGCGTGCGCCATGCACGACGCGGACAATCTCGACGCATTGTTCGGCCAGTCAATAAAGCACGAGATAATTTGCCGTCAACGATCCGGATGTCAGCCATTCCGCTGGTTTTTGATGGCGTTGCCGAACCTGCTGCGGGCTTTTTTTTTTATATCCTCGATGTCGAACGGGGCGGACGGACCACTCTCCAGCCCCTCCGCCCAGGCTTTCCGTAATCGCTCCGCTTCGGCTATGCGCAAGGGCTGGCCAAGCCCGCATTCGGGTAGCACCTCGCTGACTTTTTCGACGGTCGCCATCAAGCTGTCTCCTATGACTTACCTGTGCTGTCGGCGACGTCGCATCGTCTATGAGCTGCCCTTCCGGGCGCGCACGAAAATGAACGCCGGGAGGCGGCAAAGTCGATCATATCCCTTTGGGTCCTTCAGTCTCAGTTCCTCACTTGGCGTCGGCTCGCACATCCGCTCAATGACAAATCCAGCATCCGCAAGAGGCTCAGTCAGATCGCGTAGCGGCCTTCGATAGTAGCGCATTTTCTGCCCGAGCCATCCCCATTCCTCCTCGATCAGTTCGGCATTCAAATATCCAGGATCGAGAATGCTGACTTGATCGTGAACTGGGTGATGCGTCGAAAATACCAGCGTGCCAGTTGGTCGAAGCAGCCGCGCATATTCAGAAAAAACGGCTGGTAGGTCCGCTAGGTAATGGAGGACGAGCGAAGATAGCACGAGGTCAAAAGTCTCGTCGCCGAGGATACCTTGCAGATTGCTCACGTCGCCCTGGATCACGCGGGCGCGACCTGCGACGCGCTTTTGCGCGAGAGCAACCATTGCGGCGCTACGGTCGACAGCAACCACGCGAGCACCGTGGCACATCAGCCAATCGGCGTACCAGCCGTGACCGCAACCGGCATCAAGAACATCGATATTGTCGACCGGTGGCAGGAGATGCAAGGTCGTCGGGCGCTCGTAGAGAGCATTCCAGGGCCGCTCATCGATCATCGCCGAGTAACGCCCGGCGATGGTGTCATAGTCTGTCGTTTCGGGCACGGACGTCATACCTCGTTATACCCGAAATCAATATCACTGGCGTCTGCCTTTGGCACATCGCGTCCTTGCGCTGTGCTGCCGAAAATCTGGCCGCTATCGAGACACAGCAGGCTTTCGCAGCCCACCGCACGGCTAATTTATGGGGTTCACGACCCAGCCGATTGAAAAGCAATCACGGCGTTATCCGCGCCAGGTGCTCAAGATCGGTCTCTTCACGCAGCGGGTCGGGCGCGATCACCACCGACGTGGCGTTGTCGGCATCGTCGGCGAAGCGCGAAAACACCGTGCGGCCGCCTTCCATCCGCGCCTTGCCTTCGGCGACCAGGCCCAGCGCCAGCGGATAGAGCTGGTGCTCGGCCTTGAGCACGCGCGCGGCCAGCGTGTCCTCATTGTCGCCGACCATCACCGGCACTGCGGCCTGGGCGATGATCGGCCCGTCATCCATGTCGAGCGTGACGAAATGCACTGTGCAGCCATGGATGCGCATGCCTGCGCGGATGGCTCGCGCGTGCGTATCCAGCCCCTTGAAGGCAGGCAGCAGGGCAGGGTGGATATTGACCATCCGGCCCTGCCACTTCTCGACGAAACGCGCGCCGAGGATGCGCATATAGCCGGCCAGCGCGACGATTTCGGCGCCGAACGACAAGAGGGCCGCATCGATCGCCCCGTCATGCGCTTCCTTGCTGGCATAATCGGAGCGCGAAATCACCTTGGTGGCGATGCCGCGAGCCGCGGCGATGCCGAGGCCGGCGGCATTGGCGCGATCGGAGATGACGCCGACGATCTCGGCCGGATAGGCCGGGCTGCCGGCGGCCGCGATCAGCGCCGTCATGTTGGAGCCGCGCCCCGAAATAAGCACTACGGTGCGTTTTCTGGTCATAGGCCGATCGAGCCCCGATAGATGACGCCGGCATCGCGGCGCGGCACGATCTGGCCGATCGGCGTCACCGTCTCGCCGGCCTCCTGCAGAACGGCGGCGACCTGCGCCGCCTGACCGGAGGCGACGACCAGGATCATGCCGATGCCGCAATTGAAGGTGCGCATCATCTCTTCCGGCGCGACGCCGCCGGTCTTGGCCAGCCACGAAAACACCGGTGGCACCTCGATGGCGCCGAGATCGAGCTCGGCCGAAAAATCCTTGGGCAGAACGCGCGGGATGTTTTCGGGAAAGCCGCCGCCGGTGATATGGGCCAGCGCCTTGATGCCATGCGTGTTGCGGATCGCCTTGAGGATCGACTTGACGTAGATGCGCGTCGGCTCGAGCAGCGCCTCGGCCAGTGTCGCCTCGTCATTGAACGGCGCCGGATCGCCCCAGCCAAGGCCGCTTATCGCGACGATGCGGCGGACCAGCGAAAAGCCGTTCGAATGCAGGCCCGACGAGGCAAGGCCGAGCAGCACGTCGCCCTCGACGATGTCGTCGGTCGGCAACAGCTGGCCGCGTTCGGCGGCACCAACTGCAAAGCCGGCAAGGTCGTAGTCCTTGTCGTGATACATGCCCGGCATTTCCGCCGTCTCGCCACCGATCAGCGCGCAGCCGGCCTGCCGGCAGCCGGCGGCGATACCACCGACGATCGAAGCACCCTGGTCGGGATCGAGCTTGCCGGTGGCGAAATAGTCGAGGAAGAACAGCGGCTCGGCGCCTTGCACGACGATGTCGTTGACGCACATGGCGACGAGGTCGATGCCAATCGTATCGTGCTTGCCGGCGTCGATGGCGATCTTCAGCTTGGTGCCGACGCCGTCATTGGCGGCGACCAGCACCGGATCGGTGAAGCCGGCGGCCTTTAGGTCGAACAGGCCGCCGAAGCCGCCGATCTCGCCATCGGCGCCCGGCCGGCGGGTCGCACGCACCAGCGGCTTGATCTTCTCGACCATGAGATTGCCGGCATCGATGTCGACGCCCGCTTCGGCATAGGTGAGCCCGTTCTTGCGCTTGCTCATTTCCGGCGCCTGCTCATCTGTTGCGCTTGCCTGTCGCTGGTTTCATTCGCTTGCGGGCTCTTCGCATGAACGGTTTTGCCCCGCAAGGCAAGCGCGCGATGATGGTGTTTTCAGTTGGATACCGGCGGAACCGGGCGCGATATACTCCAACAGTAAAAAGAAATCCCCGCCAGAATTGCGGCGAGGCCACCGACGGTGGCAAGAGACCTGATTTCACCGTCGAAGGGCAGGATTCCATACGAGAAGCCGGCGGCGACCAAAGCCGCCGCGGCAGCCCACAGACCTGGATTTGCAACGACCGACCTCGCGAACAGAAACGCCACGACCGCAGCCGTCAGCCAGAGGGGCCAAGAGACGACCACGCCCACGGCCAGCTCAAGAGCGAAGGCCCACAGAAGATCTTGCGTCGCTATGTTGCGGTGCGGGGCTCCGAAAGATGCGAAAGCCAGCAGACTTTCTGTCAGTCCGGCCAGATAGCAAAGCGTTACTCGCCAAGCGATTGTGATTCTCTGCGCCATCGTCATTCAGCAGTAGGGAAAATAAGCTATTGCTTTCCCGGGCTCTTCGCATGAACGGCCGCACCTCGCAAGGATGACGGCGGGATCAGACTGTCTTGGCTCGACAAAAGAGTGGACAGTCGCCCAAGCTGCCGCCCTTATGGACGTCCCTCTCGTTCCGCCAGAACCATGTCGACGCGGTCGAGTTGTGCCTTGGCGTAGCCGCTCAGCGCTATTCCGCTATTGTTCGTTCGAATCCAGTGCACAGCCTGCCTCACCCGCTCGTAGTGCCCAAGTTCGATTTCGCAGGCAATCAGCGCGAGGATCCGAACGGCGAAGGGCTGTGTGAATTCGTAAGGTTTGTCGAGCAGCTCGCTATGTCCGGCGACGTAACTGGCGAGGTCCGGATTCTGAGCCCTGATCCGTCGCGCCAGCTCGACATATTTCCCCAGCAACCTATCTATGCTCGTCTGGTCAAGGTTCTCGAAGTAACGACCATAAGCTTTCAGCTCATTGTTAAATATCGTTTCGGGATGAAACTGCGACAGTCCGGGCCAGATCCATTTTTTGCCGTACAGCCTTTCAAGCAACGGCCTGACGGTAAGAAAGTCCAGGTAAACGAGCATGTTCACATGAACATCGCCAGAGCTTGCAGTAAAGGCTTCTTCGAGAATCAGGCTAATATCGTCGCTCCGGTCGACTTCGAAGACGCCTTTCCGGATGCGGCGAAAGCCATGTCCCATCATGAACGTATCGAGATACTTACGCGCTTCGCCAACGGCCAAAGACAAGGTTCCACTCCCTCTTTGTTGCGCCATGGTGCCTTGATGGTTGCCGAAGAGTCCAGCCACTGCGCCGCTTGTTCCAAAATAGCTTCGCGGCCAGTGCGCTCTCGACAAACCCGTGCACGGCCCAACTTTTGTCGCTTCTCACTTGCCGTGACCCTCCATCTCCATCATGTATCGACAAACAAGAGCGACGGGATAATGCGTTTGACCATCCCCAACATGATCACGATCATGCGCTTCGTGCTGGTGCCGGCCGTGGTGCTGGCCATGCTGCAGGAACGCTGGGACTGGGCCTTTGCCGGCTTCCTCATTGCCGGCATTTCCGACGGCGTCGACGGCTTCATCGCCCGCCATTTCAATCAGTTTTCCAGGCTCGGCGCCTATCTCGACCCGATGGCCGACAAGCTGCTGCTGGTCTCCGTCTTCGTGGTCATGGGCATCAGCGGCGAGTTGCCGCTATGGCTGGTCATCACCATGGTGTCGCGCGACGCGCTGATCGTCTGCGCCGTGCTTTTGTCCACCGTCATGGCGCATCCGGTTGAGATGAAGCCGCTCCTGGTGTCGAAGGCCAACACCGCGATCCAGATCGTGCTGGCGGCAGTGGTGTTGGGCGAACTCGCCTTTGACATCCGTCTCGATCCGCTGAGGCCGGCCCTCATATTGCTGTCCGGGGTCTTGACCGTGGCTTCGGCCGCGGCCTATCTCGTGGCTTGGCTGAGGCATATGAGCGGCTATGGCGAAGGCTCCACACCCGGCACCTGAACGCGGGGCACCTGAACACCAGGGACCCGACGAACGGTCGATCGACGCCGAGGCCGAAGCCGCGGCAGCGGAGGCTGCGGCATCGGCGTCGTTTCGCCGCCAGATCCGCTTCTGGCTGGTCAGCGCCATCATCCTCGCCGTCTTCCTCTATGTCTTCAGCGGCATCCTTCTGCCCTTCGTCGCCGGCATGGTGCTCGCCTATTTCCTCGACCCTGTCGCCGACCGGCTGGAGCGTCTCGGCCTGTCCAGGCTGATGGCGACGGTGGTCATCCTCATCGCCTTTATCGTCGTCCTGGTGCTGGCCGTCGTCATCCTGGTTCCGGTGCTCGCCTCGCAGATGGCTGATTTCGCCAGCAAGCTGCCGGACTATCTGACCCGGCTGCAGAGCCTGATCACCAGTTTCGACCCGAAATGGCTGGAAGAGAAATTCGGCGTCGACGCCAATGGCCTGCGCGAAGGGCTGAACTCGCTGCTGACCTCCGGCTTCGGTCTCCTGACTACGGTCTTCACCTCGATCTGGAGCTCCGGCGTGGCGCTGGTCTCGGTTGTCAGCCTGTTCGTGGTGACGCCGGTCGTCGCCTTCTACATGCTGCTCGACTGGGACCGCATGGTGGCAATCGTCGACGGCTGGGTGCCGCGCGACTATGTCAAGACGGTCCGGGCGATCGCCAGGGACATCAACACCGCGACCGCCGGCTTCGTGCGCGGCCAGGGTACGCTCTGCCTGGTGCTCGGCGCCATGTATGCCACCGGCCTGACGCTGACGGGCCTGAATTTCGGCATCCTCATCGGCCTGTTCGCCGGGCTGATCTCGTTCATCCCCTATGTCGGCTCGCTGACCGGGCTGGTGCTGGCTGTCGGCGTTGCCTTCGTCCAGTTCTGGCCGGACTGGACCATGATCGCGGCAGTGGCAGGCGTGTTCTTCGTCGGCCAGTTCATCGAGGGCAACATCCTGCAGCCGCGGTTAGTCGGCAAAAGCGTCGGCCTGCATCCGGTATGGCTGATGTTTGCGCTGTTTGCCTTCGGCGCGCTGTTCGGCTTCGTCGGCCTGCTGATCGCCGTTCCGGCTTCCGCCGCCGTTGCCGTTCTGGTGCGTTTCGCCATCGCGCGCTATCTCGAATCGCCGCTCTACAAGGGCCATGCCGACGAGCCGGTGCCGCCGCTGCCGGTTCGGCGCCGCGGGGGCGCGCGCGGTTGAGCCAGATGCCGGACAACAAGATCGATCCGCCGCGCCAATTGCCGCTCGATCTAGGCCACGGCACCGGCTATTCGCGTGACGAGCTCGTCGTCTCCGCCACCAACAGCCAGGCCGCGGCGCTTGTCGACCGCTGGCCGGACTGGCCGTCGCCGGTTGTCGTGCTGGCTGGGCCGGCCGGCTCGGGAAAAACCCATCTGGCCTCGATCTGGCGGACCCGCGCCGACGCGGTGAAAGTGGAGGCCGCCCGCATCGGCGACTGTATCGAAAATCTCGGCGCGCATCCGGCCCTGATCGACGATGTCGACGCCGGCCCGGTCGACGAGCACGGCCTGTTCCACCTGATCAATGCGGTGCGCGGCGCCGGCTCGACCTTACTGTTGACGGCGCGCCGCTTTCCCTCCGCCTGGGGCGTCAGGCTGCCCGACCTGGCCTCGCGGCTCAAGGCGGCGGCTACCGTCGAGATCCACGAGCCCGACGATCTCTTGCTGGCCGGCGTCATCACAAAACTGTTCGCCGACCGCCAGGTCGAGGTCGAGCCGCATGTCGTGCAATACCTGGTGCGCCGCATCGAACGCTCGCTGGCCACCGCCATGCGGGTGGTCGAACGGCTCGACCGCACCGCGCTCGAGCGCAAGACGCCGATAACGCGAGCGCTCGCAGCCGAGACGGTCAGCGCCATGGATGAAGGGCAGGGCGAGTTCGAGATTTGACGATTCCAGTTCAGCCACTGTCCCATTTCGGGAACAAAAGCTGGCATCCGTCTTGCAGCAAGGAGCTTGCCGGCTGATCCCGGTCCTGATTGCGTATCAATCAGGTAAGTAGGCTCGCCGGGAGATGGGGTGGTTGGGGTTCTCTTCCCGGCGAGCTTGCCTTTGGCAGCATCGAATCGATAGCGCCATTGCGCGGCGGCCGGGCCTCAGCTCTCTCCACCCACAATCACAGCTCGTTCCGTGCCAAAGCGCTTGCGATAGTCGCCGGGCACCAATCCGGTTATCCTGGCGAATACTTTGCGGAACGAGCCGGGATCGTCATAGCCGACCTCCCAGGCGATCTGGTCGATCGATCGCATCGTGGTTTCCAGCATCTCGCGCGCCTTGCCGACCCGCAGGTGCTGACAATATTCGGTCGGCTTGAGGCCGGTGGCGTTGCGGAACCTGCGTAGGAAAGTCCGCTCCTCCAGTCCGGCATGCTCGGCCATGGCGCCAAGCGTCACGTCACGCGCGCCGTTCGCCTGCAGCCAGTGCTGCACCTTGAGGATCGCTTCGTCGCCATGGGTCAGTCGCGGCGCAAACGGGCTGTAAAAACGTTGCTCGCGGCCCGGCGGATCGACCAGCATGAAACGGGCCGTGTCCATCATGACGGCTGACCCGAGCACCCTGTCCACCAGCTTGAGGCCAAGGTCGGTCCAGGCCATGTAGCCGCCGGCGGTGATGATATCGCCATCGTCGATGACCAGCCTGTCGGCGTCGAGCAGGATGTCTGGAAAGCGTAGCGCCAGCGCGTCGCGATAGGCCCAGTGCGTCGTCGCCGCACGGCCGGACAACAGGCCGGTCTCGGCAAGCACGAAGGCGCCGGCGCAGACCGAACCGAGCGTCGCCCCTGCCATGTGGCGGTCCCTGAGCCACCCGGCATAGGGTGCTGCCGCCTCGCGCGGAATCGGATCACCTAGGGTCGGGGGCAAGATGACCATGGCAGGTCCATGGCCAGCACCGGACCCGCTGTCGAAGGTGCGGATAACCGTTGGGCTCGCCTCCTGCAGCCGCCAATGGCTGACGCGAAGCGTCGCCGCCTCCGGCGACCGCTCGACAGCCAGCCGGTTTGCCAGCATGAAAAGATCGGTCAGGCCGAGCACGGCTGCTTCCTGCACGCCGGGATACAAGACAAGGCCGATTTCGATCAGATCACGCGCAGCCGTCATTTGTCAGTTTTGCCACGTTGAATGTCCGTTTTTCCAATGCTCACCCTGACCGCACTGTTATAATTTGTCCAGCTGAAGGGGGCTAAAAGCTTCCCTGTTACCCGCCAACTTTTCCATCAAGGAGTAGGACGATGAGCACATTCACCACCCATGACGGCACCGAGGTTTTCTACAAGGATTGGGGCAAGGGCCAGCCGATCGTGTTCCATCACGGCTGGCCGCTGAGCTCAGACGACTGGGACAACCAGATGCTGTTCTTCCTCGAAAAGGGCTACCGCGTCATCGCCCATGACCGCCGCGGGCACGGCCGCTCGTCGCAGACCGCGACCGGCAACGACATGGATACCTACGCTGCCGACGTCGCGGCGCTGGCGGCGCATCTCGATCTCAGGGATGCGATCCACATCGGCCACTCGACAGGTGGCGGCGAGGTGGCGCGTTACGTCGCGCTTTATGGCGGCGGCGGCCGTGTTGCCAAGGCGGTGCTGATTGGCGCCGTGCCGCCGATTATGGTCAAGACCGACAGCAACCCCGGCGGCTTGCCGATCGAAGTCTTCGACGGCTTTCGCGCGGCTCTGGCCGCTAACCGCGCCCAGTTCTACAGGGATGTGCCGGCCGGCCCGTTCTATGGCTTCAACCGCGAGGGCGCCAAGATCTCGCAAGGCGCCGTCGACAATTGGTGGCGCCAGGGCATGATGGGCGGAGCCAAGGCCCATTACGACTGCATCAAGGCATTCTCGGAGACCGATTTCACCGACGACCTCAAAAAGATCGAGGTTCCCGTCCTGATCATGCATGGCGACGACGACCAGATCGTGCCGATCGCCGATTCCGCGCTGCTTGCGGCCAAGCTGGTGAAGCATGGCACGCTCAAGGTCTACAAGGGCCTGCCGCACGGCATGTGCACCACCCATCCGGAGATCATCAATCCGGATCTGCTGGCCTTCATCCAGGGCTGACGGCTCGCATATCGGACGGGCAGCGCAGGCTCGTGCTGTCCGTCCGTCGCTTAAGCATGACCGGCGACAGGAGACACGCTCGAGCGTGATCCGCTTGCCCTGCCGACGAGATTTGCTTGATGAATGGTCGGAGTGGAGAGATTCGAACTCCCGACCCTCTGGTCCCAAACCAGATGCGCTACCAGGCTGCGCTACACTCCGAACGGTCTGTTGCCTAGTGATTTCGGCCCGCCAAAGCAAGCTAAAAAGCCATCGGCCTTGCTGCCGGCGGCATTGCGCAGTAATGACGAGCTAGTGCATGGCCAGAGAACAGTAATCTGGTCTCGGGTCATGTGCTTGCAACCAGCAATGAGGTGGTCATGTCAGCCCGCATTTTCAGCCCAGCCAAAACCGCGATGCAGTCCGGCAAGGCCAAGACCGGCTACTGGGTGCTGGAATTCGATCCGGAGCAGCGCAAGAAGATCGATCCGCTGATGGGCTACACCACGTCCGGCGACATGCGAAGCCAGATCAGGCTGACCTTCGACACCAGGGAAGAGGCGGTCGCCTATGCCGAGAAGGAAGGGCTGGCTTTCCGCGTCGAGGAGCCGAAGGAAATCAAACGCCGCCAGATTTCCTATGCGGAGAATTTCCGCTATGACCGCAGGACGCCCTGGACGCATTGATCCTATGCCGGCCCTGCCGGCGCCCAACAATCAGCCGGTCATGCGGCCGGCCAGCGGTCCCGTAGCTCAGCTGGATAGAGCACCGGCCTTCTAAGCCGATGGTCACAGGTTCGAATCCTGTCGGGATCGCCAAACAATTCAGGTCCATTCCGGACAGGTTCACTCGCCAGTCGCGAACAGGATTTCCGAAACATGACAGCGATGGGCGCGGCGGCACTGCTGATCCTTGTCCTGACCTATGCCGGCGTCGCAATCGGCAGGATACCAGGGCTGCGCCTCGACCGGGCAGGCATCGCGCTGCTCGGCGGTGCGGCGATGATCGCCATCGGCGCGCTCAGCATGGAGGACGCCTACCGCGCCATCAGCTTCGACACCATCACGCTTTTGCTCGGCATGATGATCGTCGTGGCGCATCTGAAAGTGTCCGGCGCTTTTCGCGCGCTCGGCGGGTTCGCCATTGAGCATGCGCATGCGCCATTCATGCTGCTGGTGATGGTGACGCTGTTGACCGGCGTCCTGTCGGCATTCCTGGTCAACGACGCCATCTGCCTGGTCATGGCGCCGATCGTCGTCCATGTCACCCGCGTCATCAACCGCAACCCGGTTCCCTATCTGATCGCCACCGCCACTGCATCTAATTGCGGCAGTGTCGCCACCATCACCGGCAATCCGCAGAACATGGTCATCGGCGCCCTGTCGGGGATTTCCTATCCGGCCTTCTCGGCGGCGCTTGCGCCGGTGGCCCTGTTCGGCCTCGTCGCCGTCATCGTCATCATCCGCATCGTCTACCGCGCCGAATTTTCGCGCAAGGCCGAGCTTAGCCCCGAAGTCTATCGCGGTCGCATGCTGCCGGGGCAAGTGCTGAAGGCGGTGGTGGTCTGTATCGGTTTGGCGGTCGCTTTCTTTGCCGGCGTTCCCGTTGCCAAAGCTGCGCTGATCGGCGGCGCGATCCTGTTGCTGACCCGCGCCATCAAGCCTGAGCGCATCTATCGCGAGATCGATGGGCCGCTGCTGTTCATGTTCGCCGGGCTTTTCATCGTCGTCGCCGGGGCGGAGAAGACGCTGCTTACGCCCGACATCGTCGCTTCGGCAAAGGACCTTGGGCTGAATGATGTCTGGCGGCTGTCCGGCTTCACCGCAGTGCTGTCCAACATCATGAGCAACGTCCCGGCCGTGCTGGCGCTGCGGCCGTTCATACCCGGCCTGGAGAATCCAGAGCGTGCCTGGCTGGTCGTCGCCATGAGCTCGACCCTGGCCGGCAATTTCACGCTGCTCGGCTCGGTCGCCAATCTGATCGTTGCCGAGCACGCGCGGGTCTCCGGCAAGCCGCTGGGCTTCATCGCCTTCTTCAAGGTTGGCCTGCCATTGACGCTGGTCACGCTTCTTGTCGGGACGGCATGGCTGGCGGCCTAAAAGCGCGTCGCGTTCGACCGGCCTCATGCGACGCGCTTTAGGCTCTTGTTTAATGCATGGCGTTATCGCAAAACCGCTGCACACTTTTGCGCGACATGCATTAGCCAGTCAGGGCGATGTGACCGTCACATGGCCCTTCATATTGGGATGGAAGCGGCAGAAATAATCGACCGATTCGGCCTTCTTCACCATCAGGCTTGCTGCCTGCTTCGGCGGGATCATCACTTCCCAGCCGCCGTTGACGGTTGCCGTGTGGGCGAACACGTCCTTGTTCACCCACTTGATCGTGTCGCCGACCTTCGCCTCGATCTTTGCCGGCGAAAACACAACCTTGTCGATCGTCACCTCAATGGTTTCGGCCTTGGCAGGTGCGGCGCCGATGGTCAGCGCCAGCGCAACCCACAGATGCCGCCTCGACACCATTGGCCCGATCCTCACTTCAGCATACCGGCGACGTGTTCGGCGTGCTGTTCGTGGCCCTGGAATATTTTCAGGCCGGTTTCCAGCAGGCTCTTCAGCTCGGCATTGCCGGCCGACGGGATCAGCAGAGTTTCGAGCGCGCCATTGACCTGCTTGTGGTAGGCCACCTCGCTGGCGACATAGGCCTTGTCGAACGCCGCGCCCTTGAGCTTGGCAAGCTTGGCACGTTCCTCGGCCGCCGCCTTGGTCAGCGCTTTGCTGGTCGGATTGTCCTCAGGCGTGACCTTGAGCTTCTTGACCAGGTCGAGAGCCTGTTTGTTGACGGCCTCGTGATCCCGCACCATGTCCTTGGCGAAATCTACGACCTCTTTGTTTTTCGATTTCTGCAGCGCCTGCTTGGCCGCCTCGACGTCAAGCACGCCCGCTGTGTAGGCGATATGTGCGATCTGCGGATCGGTCGGCTTGTCGGCAGCTTGCGACAAGGGCGCTGCGCTAAGCAGGAAAAATGCGGCCAGTGCCGTGGTCGATCGAATAAACATGATGCTCTCCTTCGCCCCGACGCCGAGCTGCATCGGGCTTCGTTTTCAGTGATGCTCATTGGATGCAGGTCGCCGGAAAACGTTCCCGCGAAAATCGACGCGACCTATCCGGAAAGACCAAGCCGCTGCATCACGGCATTGGTCAGCCGTTCACAGCGCCGGCCCGCGAACGGAAACGCGTCGAGCAGCACCGGGCCGATCTGGTCGTCCAGCGCCTTGCGCACCAGCGCACGAGCGCGGTGCAGCCGGGTCTTGATGGTTTCTGGTCGCACGCCAAGCAGTTCGCCGGTCTCCTCGATGCTCAGCCCCTCGATGACTCGCGCCACGAACACCAGCCGGTAGACATCGGGAAGACTGTCGGTTGCCCGTTCGACAAGCTCAAGGATCTGCCGTTGCGCCATCGTCCGCTCCGGATCGTCGCTCGGGTTGAGGGGAAACCGGATGATTTCGGCTTGCGGATTTTCAGGTATCGCCACCATTCGCCGCCTTTTGCGCAAGCGGCCGAGCGCTTCGTTGATGACGATACGCGACAGCCACGTGGCGAGCGAGGCATCGCCACGAAAGGCCTCGAGGTGGGCAAACGCCCTGACATAGGCCTCCTGGACGATGTCCTCGGCCTCGCTGTCGTTGCGCACAACGCCGCGGGCGATGCGGTAGAGCCTCTGGTTGTGCGTCTTGATGATGGTGCGGAATGCATCGCCATCGCGTGCCAGCGCGCGGCCGACAAGCTGCATGTCGCCGGAAGCGGCGGACGTTGCCGTCAACACAGCCGGCATTGGCGATCTCCTGATAGGCTTCTCATCGGGATATTGGATGCATCGGCCGACAAAAGGTTCCCGACCGATCCGCCGGCCAGCCTCGATCCGCATCAAGCGCCGGCAGAAGCTATTCTATCGCTTCCGCCACGCCGGCGTCTCTATTTTGTAGACGCCGCTTCATCGGCTGATCGGTCGCCATGACACCGCTCAGGATCGCAGTGTTTCCAGGCTGTTACGCCGATTCCTGACTCAGTCTGGCAAGGTGCTGGCTCAGGCCTCTGCGGCCGCCGCCAGCCCGCGCGCCAGGTCGGCCTTCAAATCCTCGACATCCTCGAGCCCGATCTGCAGGCGCACCAGCGGTCCGTCATACGGGCCCTTGGCGACGGTACGGTCGCTCAGGAGTACCGGCACGGCAAGGCTCTCATAGCCGCCCCAGGAATAGCCGAGGCCAAAAAACTTCAACGCGTCGAGGAAGGCGTGCTGCTGCTTCTGTCCGCCGCCTGCAAGGACGATAGAGAAGATGCCGCTCGATCCGCAAAAATCGCGCTTCCACAAAACGTGGTCGGGATGGCTGGGCAGCCCCGGATGCAGCACCTGCGCCACGCCCGGCTGGCCCTCCAGCCAGCCGGCGAGGGCAAGCGCGCTCTTTTGATGGTGCTCCAGCCGCACGCCCATTGTGCGCAGGCCGCGCAGCACCTGGTAGACGTCATCCGGCCCGGCGCAGCATCCCATCGTGTTGAACGTCTCGCAAAGCTGCTTCCAGCAGGCTGCGTTGGCCGAGACCGTGCCGAGCAGCACGTCGGAATGGCCGGCCGGGTATTTCGTCGCCGCATGGATCGAGATGTCGACGCCATGGTCGAGCGGGCGGAAGTAGAGCGGCGTCGCCCATGTGTTGTCCATCATGACGATGGCGCCGGCGGCATGCGCTGCCTTGGCGATGGCCGGTATGTCCTGCACCTCGAAAGTGTTGGAGGCCGGCGATTCGGTGAACACCACCCTGGTGTTGGGCTTGATCAGCGCCGCGATGCCGGCGCCGATGCGCGGTTCGTAATACTCGACCTCGATGCCCAGCCGCTTCAGCATCGTGTCGGCGAAATTGCGGGTCGGGTGATAGACGGAATCGACGATCAGCAGATGATCGCCGGCCGACAGGAAGGCGAGCAGCGGCAGCGTCACCGCCGCCAGGCCCGATGGAACCGCGACCGTGCCCGCAGAGCCTTCCAGCGCATCGATCGCGCTGTTCAGCGCATCGGTGGTCGGCGTGCCCCGCGTTCCGTAGGTGTATTTCTGGCTGCGTGAAGCCATCGCCGCCGCGTTGGGATAAAGCACGGTCGAGGCATGCACCACCGGCGGGTTGACGAAGCCGAAATAGTCATGCGGGTTGTTGCCGGAATGGGCGAGCCGCGTGTTGATGCCCATCTCGCTGCCGTCTTTTGCCATTGCATTTCGTCCCGTGAGTAGGTCGTTAGCCATAGTGCGGCGGCATTGGCCGCGCAACCGCACCGCACTCGCCAGGCAAAGGTCTTGAATATGCCAATTCAGCAATGCGCCGTAGATCCGCAGGGCGCCCGGCGCGGTCGGGAAGTCGCGGTCGGGAAGGCGCGATCGGATTTTGCCGGCTTTATCGGCGCGTTGACCGATTTGCGGGCGCGTTTGTCTGCGATTCAGGCATTTCAGCCAGTTGGTTTTCAAAGTCTTTCGGATTTGGTCATTTCCCTTGACCTCACAGGAATAATCGCCTTCGATGTTGTTCGTGAATGGGAGACAGCGCGTCGGTTACGATGCGGGATTCCGGTAATGGGCCGGGATACGAAGCTGCGTTCACACGGGAAAAAGTCAGGTTCGCCTGGAAAAAACAGAAAAGGGTCTGTGGGTCATGAAACACATTGCAATCGGCGTTTTGGGCGCCGCCGCGTTTGGATTCGCGGCTTCGGCCGCATCCGCGAGCACGCTCGACGACGTCAAGGCGAAAGGCTTCATCCAGTGCGGCACCAACACAGGTCTTGCTGGCTTCGCGGCGCCGGACGACAAGGGTGAATGGAAAGGCATCGATGTGGATTTCTGCCGCGCCGTGGCGGCCGCCGTCTTCGGCGATGGCACCAAAGTCAAATTCACGCCGCTCAGCGCCAAGGAGCGGTTCACCGCGCTGCAGTCGGGCGAGGTCGACATCCTGTCGCGCAACACCACCTGGACCATCAACCGCGATACGGCACTTGGCCTGAACTTCGTCGGCGTCACCTATTATGACGGTCAGGGCTTCATGATCAACGCCAAGAAACTGCCGGGCGTCAATTCGGCGCTGCAGCTTTCGGGCGCGGCGGTCTGCGTGCAGAGCGGCACCACGACCGAGCTCAATCTCGCCGACTACTTCAAGGCGAACAAGATGGAATACAACCCCGTCGTCTTCGAAAAGCTGGATGAGGTCAACGCCGCCTATGACGCCGGCCGCTGCGACGTCTACACCACCGACCAGTCGGGTCTCTACGGCATCCGCCTGACGCTCAGCGCGCCGGCCGACCATGTCGTGCTGCCCGAGATCATCTCCAAGGAACCGCTCGGCCCGGCCGTGCGCCAGGGTGACGACCAGTGGTACCACATCGTCAAGTGGACCTACTTTGCGCTGTTGCAGGCCGAGGAACTGGGCATCACCCAGGCTAATGTCGACGAGATGAAGAACTCGGACAATCCTGAGATCAAGCGCGTGCTCGGCCAGGAAGCCGACACCAAGATCGGCACCGATCTCGGCGTCTCCAACGACTGGGTCGTCAACATCGTCAAAGCAGTTGGCAACTACGGCGAAATGTTCGAACGCAATGTCGGTTCGGGCAGCCCGCTGAAGATCGCGCGCGGCATCAACGCGTTGTGGACCAAGGGTGGCCTGCAATACGCTCCGCCGATCCGCTGATCGAAATGTGATCCGGAAGGCAGCTTCCTGCCTTCCGGTTTCTCTTTCCAGGGGATGGTCGCCAGAAGGGTGGTGGTTTAATGGCATCGCAGGAAATTCTTCGCGAGGAGCCAAGCCGCGGTTCCTTCATCAATGATCCTCGCGTCCGCGGCATATTCTTTCAAGCACTGGTCCTCGTCCTGCTGGTAGCGGGTGTCTGGTGGGTCACCCACAACGTCATCGCCAATTTGACGCGGCTGCACATCGCTTCCGGCTTCGGCTTTCTCAAGGGCCGCGCCGGCTTCGACATCAGCGAAAGCGCCATCGCTTATTCATCGGATTCGACCTATTTCCGTGCCATCCTGGTTGGCTTTATCAACACCGTGATCGTTGCTGTCGTCGGCATCATCACCGCCACCATCATCGGTTTCATCGTCGGCATAGGCCGGCTGTCGCATAACTGGCTGATCAGGAAGATCTGCACCGTTTATGTCGAGGTGTTCCGCAACATCCCACCGCTGCTGGTCATCTTCTTCTGGTATTCCGGCGTGCTCGCCGTGCTGCCGCCGCCGCGCGACAGCATCAATTTGCCGTTCGGCTCCTTTCTCAACCAGCGCGGCTTCTATTTTCCCCGCGCTATGTGGGGCGAGGGATCCTGGCTGATCCTGGTCGCACTGCTCCTCGGCATCGCCATGGCCTGGTTCGTCGCCCGCAAGGCGCGACAGCGGCAGATGGCGACGGGGCAGCCATTCCCGGTGTTCTGGACATCCATAGCGTTGATCGTCGGCCTGCCGCTGCTGGCCTACGCGCTGAGCGGCTTTCCGCTGAGCTTTGAATTTCCAAAGCAGTCGACCTTCAATCTCGTCGGTGGCTTTCAGGTCAGGCCCGAGTTCCTGTCACTCTATCTGGCGTTGTCCTGCTATACGGCCGCCTTTATCGCCGAGATCGTGCGCGCCGGCATCAGGGGCGTCAGCGCAGGCCAGACCGAGGCGGCCGCTGCACTCGGGCTGCGTTCGGGATCGATCCTCAGGCTTGTCGTCGTGCCGCAGGCGATGCGCATCGTTATTCCGCCGCTGACCAGCCAGTACCTCAACCTGACCAAGAATTCCTCGCTCGCCATCGCCATCGGCTATCCGGACCTGACGGCGACGGCTGGCACGGTCTTGAACCAGACCGGGCAGGCAGTCGAAGGCGTGGTGATCATGATGGCGGTGTACCTGGCGCTCAGCCTGATCACGTCGGCGGTCATGAACGTGGTGAACGCCAGGATGGCGCTGGTGGAGAGATAAGGCCATGCAAGAGCACGATATGTCCTGGGTGCGGACGGAGATGGCGCTGGCGCAGGCGGCGCCGTCGAGCGAGCGCGGCCTCGGCGCCTGGGTCCGCAAGAATCTGATCGCGTCGACCGGCGACACCATCCTGACCATCATCGGCATCGTGCTGGTTGCCATGATCCTGCCGCAGATCGTCAATTGGGCTTTCATCAACGCCCAGTGGACGGGACCGGATCGCACGGTCTGCGCCACCGTGGCGCAGGGCGGCATCCAGCCGGACGGCTGGACCGGCGCCTGCTGGGCCTTCGTCAACGCCAAGTTCGGCCAGTTCATGTTCGGCCGCTATCCCCTGGAAGAGCGTTGGCGCCCGATCCTGGTCGCCATCCTGTTCGTGGCGCTGCTGGTGCCGCTGCTCATTCCGCGCGTACCGCGCAAGGGGCTGAATGCCATTCTTCTCTTTTTTGCGCTGCCGGTCGTCGCCTTCGTTCTGCTGCTCGGCGGCATGTTCGGCCTGCCCTATGTCGAAACCCCGCTTTGGGGTGGACTGCTGGTGACACTCAGCCTGTCCTTCGTGGGCATCGCTGTGTCGCTGCCGGTCGGCATCGTGCTGGCGCTCGGCCGGCGCTCGAACATGCCGATCGTCAAGCTGCTGTGCGTGATCTTCATCGAGACGGTACGCGGCATCCCGCTGATTACGGTGCTGTTCTTTGCCAGCGTGATGCTACCGCTGTTCCTGCCGGCCGGCGTCAGCTTCGACAAGTTCCTGCGCGCGCTGATCGGCGTGTCGCTGTTTGCCGCCGCCTACATGGCCGAAGTGGTGCGCGGCGGCCTGCAGGCGATCCCCAAAGGCCAGTATGAGGGCGCCGATTCGCTCGGCCTCAGCTACTGGCAGAAGATGGGTCTGGTCGTCATGCCGCAGGCGCTGAAGCTGGTCATTCCCGGCATCGTCAACACCTTCATCGGCATGTTCAAGGACACCAGCCTGGTCATCGTCATCTCGATGTTCGACCTCCTCGGCATCGTCAAGCAGAACTTCTCCGACGCCAGCTGGGCAACGCCGCAGACGGCCAGGTCCGGCCTGGTGTTCGCGGCCTTCATCTTCTGGCTGTTCTGCTTCGGCATGTCGCGCTATTCAATGTACACGGAACGCCGTCTCGACACCGGCCACAAACGCTAAAAAGGGGACCTTGTCATGGTCATAGAAAACGCCGTCAGCGCGGAAGAGATCAAGGTCAATGCCGCCAAGATGCATATTTCCACCACCGATGTCGCCATCGACATGATCGCCATGCACAAATGGTACGGCGAATTCCATGTCCTGAAGGACATCAATCTAAAGGTGATGCGCGGCGAGCGGATCGTCATCTGCGGCCCGTCGGGCTCCGGCAAATCGACGATGATCCGCTGCATCAACCGGCTGGAGGAACACCAGAAGGGCAAGATCATAGTCGACGGCAAGGAACTGACCAACGATCTGAAGAAGATCGACGAGGTGCGCCGCGAAGTCGGCATGGTGTTCCAGCACTTCAACCTGTTTCCGCATCTGACCATCCTCGAGAATTGCACGCTGGCGCCGATCTGGGTGCGCAAGATGCCGCGGAAGCAGGCCGAGGAAATCGCCATGCATTTCCTCACGCGCGTCAAGATCCCGGAACAGGCCAACAAATATCCCGGCCAGCTTTCCGGCGGCCAGCAACAGCGCGTGGCGATCGCCCGCTCGCTGTGCATGAACCCGCGTATCATGCTGTTCGACGAGCCGACCTCGGCGCTCGACCCGGAAATGATCAAGGAAGTGCTGGAGACGATGGTCGGGCTGGCCGAGGAAGGCATGACCATGCTCTGCGTCACCCATGAAATGGGCTTTGCGCGCAAAGTCGCCAACCGGGTGATCTTCATGGACCAAGGCCAGATCGTCGAGCAGAACACGCCGGCCGAGTTCTTCGACCACCCGCGCCACGAACGCACGAAACTGTTCCTGTCGCAGATCCTGCACTGATCCTGTACGCCGGTTCGGAACAAGACCGGCGGACCGGGCTCGCTGCGTTGCTCAGGGCCTTACGCGTATTCGACGAGCGCTGACCGTGCGCGGCGCGAGAAGATAGCAAGCGTGCTTCAGGCCGCTCGAGTGGTCACCTGCAACCTGGTAGCTAAGGCCGGCACGGATCATAAGCGCGCCGGCTGCGTTCATTGCCATTGGGAGTTGTATAACGAGCCGCGTTGGCGCGTGCGGCGGCAGGTCAAGGTTCATCCCGATGCTCATCCAACCGATCGATTATTTTCTCGTCGTCTGGTTCGCACTGGCGCTGGCTTCGACGCTTTATGTCGGCTTCGATCAATATCGCAACAATCCCGAGCCGGTGGTGATGAAATGGGGATTCATCCTGGTTACCCTCTATATGGGTCCGCTCGGCTTGCTGCTCTACGTGCTAGCCGACAAGGAGCCCCGGCCGGGCGAGCATGAACTCTTTACCCGGCCGCTCTGGAAGCAGGGCGTCGGCTCCACCATCCACTGCGTCGCCGGCGATGCCACCGGCATCATTCTTGCCGCCGCCGTCACGGCGGCGCTCGGCCTGCCGATGTGGATCGACCTGATCGTCGAATATCTCGCCGGCTTTGCCTTCGGCCTGTTCATCTTCCAGTCGCTGTTCATGAAATCGATGATGGGCGGCACCTATTGGGAGAATGTGCGCAAGAGCTTTCTGCCCGAGTTCATCTCCATGAACTTCATGATGGCCGGCATGGCGCCGGTCATGAGTTTTCTGATGATGGGCCGCGACATGCGCGCGATGGAACCGACGGAGCTTTTGTTCTGGGGCGTGATGTCGATCGGCGTCATCGCCGGCTTTGCGCTTGCCTACCCGGCCAATGTCTGGCTGGTCGCCCGCGGCTTGAAACATGGGCTGATGACACAGCGCCAACAGGCGGCCGGCACCGACGGTCGAGAGCAGCCCCACCAAGGGCAACACGCGCAGATGCAAATGCAGCAGGCCGACGCCAGCGGCCATCACGGGCAGCACCACGATATGGCTTCCCACAAAGGCAAAGGCGGCGCCGGTCATCACATGGAGACGGATGCCACGACCCCGCAAGTCGCCGCCCTCAGCATGGTCTCCCTGCTGGCCCTCGCCATCGGCATGATCGCGCCGGCGAACTGGCTGAACCTAACCTTGTCGGCGCGCGATGTCGGCGGGGTGATCATGCCGCAAGGCATGATCATGGATCGCGACACGCCCGCCGACGCAATGCGCGACATGGCCGCCACCGATCCGCGCCTCGTGACCGCCTCTTATGGTCTGCCGGCAAAGGGCGACCAGGACCTGCCGTTTCGAATGGAGAACGGCGTCAAAGTGTTCGAGCTCAGGCCTTCGGTGGTCCGCTGGCAGATCCTGCCGGACGTTGCGGTCGACGCTTATGCCTATAATGGCCAGATTCCCGGCCCGCGAATTCACATTCGCCAGGGCGACCGGATCAGGATCAACGTCACCAACGGCCTGCCTGAGGAAACGACGGTGCATTGGCATGGCCTGATCCTGCCGAACCAGATGGATGGGCCAGCCGAAATCACCCAGGCGCCGATCGAGCCCGGGCAATCCTATTCATACGAGTTCACCGCAACCCAGCACGGAACCTATTTCTACCACCCCCATGCCAAGCCGGACCGGACCCAGGCGCTCGGCCTCTACGGTGCGCTGATCATCGATCCCGCCAATCCCGCCGATGAGGTCGCGGCCGACCATGATTACGTCATCGAGCTTCAGGAATGGCTGGTGCGGGAAGGGCTGACCTACCCGTCGATGCCGATGGACGGCGGCATGCCGAATTTCTTCACCATCAACGGCAAGGCCTATCCCTCGACCGAGACGATTCCGATGAAGGTCGGCGAGACGCTCAAGGTGCGGTTCATCGGCACCAACAACGGCTTCATCCATCCGATGCACATCCATGGCGGACCGTTCGAGGTCGTTGCCCGCGACGGCGAGACGATCCCTGCCTCGGGTCGTTTCCTTGCCGATACAGTCAACGTCGGGCCAGGTCAGCGCTATGACGTGATCTGGAAGGCACAGCGTCCGGGCAAATGGCTGATCCATTGCCACATCCCGCATCACACCACGAACAACAATGTCGAGGAGAAGGGCGGCGGCGGGCTGATGGTCGTGATCGATGTGACATGACCGGCGTCGGCTTGGCTCGTTCCAACCGCTGCACCGGCCCGGACGCCATGCAGTGGCTGAAACCATGTTTTCTCTTAAGCTGATGTGATCTGCCAGACAGCGACGCCGGCAAGGGCGAGACCGGCAGCGCCCTCGATGGCCCGGGAGATGGTTTCGAACAGCCGTGGCTGGCGCGCGAAAAACTGTACAAGCCGTTCCCGAAACACGATCGACAATACCGCGACGCAGGACAGCGTCAGCGCCACGCCGACCATCATGGTGATGGCAAACAGGACGCCCGCTGCCGGAACACCCCTGGAGATCGCGAAAGTCATCGCGAAAAGCGTCAGCGGGCAGGGGATCAGGCCTGCCATCACGCCGACAGCCTCGCCTTCGTGCCTGTGGTGATGGCTGTGGCTCAAAGCGCGCCAGAGCATCCAGACGCCAATGAGGCCGAGCAGCCCACGACTGATATGCTCCAGAAGCGGAGCGCGGCCAACGCTGCCCAATGCTATGGAGACCAGTGGCAGCGAGAGAGCCGCAATCAGAACGGCAATCGTCACATGCGTGAACGATAGCGTGATAGACACGAGCAGGCCGCGCGAGACCTTCGCATCCGAACCGGCAAGATAGGTCGCCAGGACCGCCTTGCTATGACCCGGCGTCAGCGCATGGGCAGCCCCGAACACGACGCCCATCGGCAGGAAGGCCATGAATGCCAGCCAATTGCCTCCGGCCGCAAGCAGCTTGATCTGCTCGCCGAGCGTCAGATAGATCGTGCGCTGAAATTCGACGAGCGTCTGGAACATCGGACGAGACTAGCAGAAAATCGGCGAGCGTCAGTGCATGTGGCCGTGGTCATGCGTGTGCTCGTGAGGGTGCGGATGGTCGTTCTCTCCACGTTCCGTTGAAAACCGGACATTCGCCTCAGCCAGGGCTGGCATATGCTGGGACAGTTCGTCTTTCAGCGCTGCCGCGATCTTGTTCGCCGCCGACAGCGGTAAGGTTTCGTCCGCGGCAATTGCGATGTCGGCGTGCAATCTATGACCGACCCAGCGCGCCTTAGCATCGACAATATGCGCGCCCGCAACATGCTCGGCGGCATGTCGGATTTCATCCATCACACCGGGTTCGATTCCGTCCAGCATGCGGGTCAGCACCGAACGGGCCGATTGCCACACGATACCGAAGATCGCAATCGTGATCAGCAGGCCGACGATCGGGTCGGCCAAGGAAAAGCCGAGCCAGACGCCGATGGCTCCGATGACCACGGCAAGGCTGGTAAGTCCGTCGGTGCGGGCGTGGTAGCCGTCGGCAATGAGTGCCGCGCTGTTGATTTCGCGGCCGACGCGGATACGGAACACGGCAACCGCCTCGTTGCCGAGGAAGCCGACAATGCCCGCCGCCGTCAGCCAGCCGAGGTGTGTCACTACTTGTGGATTGATCAGCCTGTCGATGGCTTGGTAGGCGGCGACAACAGCGCTGAACAGGATGATGAGCACGATGATGATGCCGGCCAGATCCTCGACCCGGCCCAAGCCATAGGTAAAGGTCCGCGACGGCTTGCGCCGCGCCAGCACGAACGCAATCCATAGCGGGATCGCCGTTGTCGCATCGCCGATGTTATGGATCGTGTCGGCCAGCAATGCCACGCTCCCCGACAGCACAACCACGACCATCTGCAACGCCGCGGTGATGGCCAGGATTACGAACGACCATTTGATTGCCCAGATGCCCCGGTCGGTGGTAGCAATTGTCGCATCGATGACGCCGTGAGTGTGACCGTGCGAACCGTGATCGCCGTGATGATGTGCGGCGTGCGAGCCGAACCCGAGCCAGTCCAGAATGCGGGCTACGATGGCATTCATAGATACTTCGCCAGCTGCTTGAGTTCCGCCAGCGAGTTGCCGCCGGTTTCCACGCTGTCCGTGAGGCAATGCTCGATGTGATCGTTGATCAGCTCGCGCTTGGCGCTGCTGATGGCCCTTTCGACGGCATGAAGCTGCTGCGCCAGATCAACGCAAGGGCGATGCGCCTCGATCATGGCCAGCACAGCCGCAAGGTGACCTTGCGCGCGCTTCAGGCGCTTTATGATGGAAGGATGCGAGGCGTGGAGGTGATCTGACATGCTTGAGCATATCCTCCCGGGGAGGATACGCGTCAAGCGCTTTGTCAGCCGTGCAACTCCAGAGACGCTTCACCTTGAGCATGGCTTGCTCTAAGCCTTTCCCATGAAGAAGCTTGCCCGTTTTCTTGGCCTGCTGGTCGTTGCAACAGTGCTTGCCGCAGCGCTGGGCACGCTGCTGCCGCGCCCGCTCTGGCCGGCGGCAGTTGCCGATCCGATCGGCGCAAGCCACCGCATCTTGGTGCTGCAAAATCCGATCCACACCGACATCGCCATTCCGGTCGACGACGATATGCGCCGGCGCTTCCATTTCCTGGTCGATGCCGGCATTCCTGCCGACATGGCGGAGGTCCGCTACATCGTCTTCGGCTGGGGCGGCCGCGCCTTCTATCTGGAGACGCCGACCTGGTCGGAGCTGAAGCCGATGCCGGTGATGAAGGCGCTGACCGTCGATGCCTCGGTGATGCATGTCGACATTTCCGGCGACATCGCCGAGCCGCATCCCGACGTCGCCGGCTTCGACATCGGCGACGAACGCTTTGCAGCGCTGCTCGATTACATTGCGGCAAGCTTCCAGCGGGGGCCGAACGGGGCCATTCCGATCGAGAATGCGGCCTATTCCCGCTTCGATCGTTTCTTCGAAGCCAATGGCCATTTCAACGCGCTGATCGGCTGCAACACCTGGACGGCGGCGGCACTGCGCACGGCCGGGCTGCGCACCGGCTGGTGGAACCCGCTGCCAGCCTCGCTCGGCCTGTCGATGCGGCTTCACAATTGAAGAGGGTTCCGGCTGATCAACGCCGCGATCCTTCGAGCCCTCCTTTCGCCAATCTCTAACGTTGCAGGACCTAGCAAGGCGCCGAAACTGCCAATCTCCCTCCTTGTGGGGGAGATGTCCGGCAGGACAGAGGGGGGCGCTGTCCCGCCGGCCTATCGAGCTTTTTATCGCCGATCCCCAGACTCGCGCGCCCGCTAGCCATAAAGCCAATCAAGATCGGCGGCGAGCTTTTCGGGTGAGCGCATCGCCAGGAACAGGTTGCGGGCCATCGCCACCGGCCCGGCCGCGTGCCAGGCGAGGCGGTTGACCGCGCCGCGGCGGGCGACCTGGGCGACGCGCGGCCGCCGCGCCTGTTCCCAAGCGGCAAGCGCGCCGCTGAGATCGGCAGGCGAGGTGGCAACGAAGCCGGCAAGCGTCGCCGCGTCCTCGATCGCCATCGCCGCGCCCTGTGCGGCAAAGGGCGTCATCGCATGCGCCGCATCGCCGATCAGCGCGACGCCTTCCGGTGTCGTCCACCGCCGCTGCTCGACGGTGTGGATCGGCCATGCCGTCCACGGCGCCGCCTCGCTCGCCAGACGGACCAGCGCCGGCGCGGTACCGCGCATGGCACTGACGAGGCTGGCGGGGTCGGCATGCCCCGACCAGCCCTCGGCGATTCGCTCACCCCTGGTGAAGGCGGCGAGATTAAAGGCAGTGCCACGGCTGACCGGATAGGCGACCATATGGAAGCCGGGATAGAGGAATGCAGTAACGCAATCGGGCGCACCGATCATGCCGAAGGCCTGTCCGGCGAGGCTGTCCGCGGCCACCGTGGCTCGCCAGGCAAGCTCGCCCGAGAATCGGCTTCTGACAAAGTCGGCCTCCGTGCGGGCCAGCTTTTCTCGCACCGACGACCAGACGCCGTCGGCTCCCACCAGCAACGATGCCTCGGTTTCGATGGTCGTGCCGGCAATCTCGACTGTTGCGGTGATGCCATTCGGTCCGGATGCTACGCTGCCGACGCGGGCGCCGGTGACAAGCTCGAACTCGGGTCGCTCGGCTGTCCGCGCCATCAGCGCTGACTGCAGATCGCCGCGGTGGGCAACGAGATAGGGCGCTCCCCAGCGCGTTTCGGCGGCCTGGCCAAGCGGTACGCGCGCCAACTCGCGCAGCGTGGCGGCATCCTTGAGCACGACCGCCTCCGGCCGCACCGCCGTCGGCAGCAGCCGATCGAGTACGCCGAGTTGTCGAAGAATACGTGTCGCGTTGGGCGACAGCTGGATGCCGGCTCCGGCAGCCTCGAGGTGCTGCGCCTGTTCGAACAGTTTTATCCGATGGCCGCGCTCGGCGAAGGCCAGTGCCGCGGTCAGCCCGGCGACGCCCGCCCCGGCGATGACCACATGCCGGGACTGCGTTTCTCGCATCAGGCTTGTCGCGGAAGAATCAGGCGGCCTGGTCGATATAAAGGCAGCCCGGCGGCACCGTTTCCAATGCCTTCAGCTTCGGCGAATAGCGATAGAGCGTCGAGCAGTAGGGGCAGACCTTTTCATTGTCGTCGCCCATGTCGAGAAATACATGCGGATGGTCGAAAGGCGGATTGGCGCCGGTGCACATGAATTCCTTGACGCCGATGTCGATTGCCGGATAGCCCGCATCGTTCTGGAAATGGGGAATGGAACCGCCTGCCATCGTCGTCTCCTGATCTTGTCGATTGGATCTGGATCATAACCCGTCTCTTTGCAAGATCGATGAAATGAAACTGTCGCAAAAGCCTGTCAGAGGATAAGTTAAGCCGGTTAAGGCTGGCGCCGACGGCTGGTGTAGGAAGAGCAGGAACCATGAACGAACTGAAGCCGGTGCAAAGCGAATTCATCACCATCGAGGCTGCGAGCCGCGAAGGCGGCAATCCTGACCGCTTCGTCAACCGCGAGTTTTCCTGGCTGCAATTCAACCGGCGCGTGCTCGAGGAATCGCTGAACGCCAATCATCCGCTGCTCGAGCGCGTTCGCTTCCTGTCGATATCGGCGGCCAATCTCGACGAGTTCTTCATGGTCCGCGTCGCCGGTCTTGCCGGCCAGGTGCGCGAGGGTATCGTGCTGAAGAGCCCGGACGGGCGCACCCCCGAGCAGCAGCTCGAACAATTGCTGCGCGAGGTCGAGCGCCTGCAGGAGGACCAGCAGAACAGCCTTTCGGCGCTGATGCTGCAGCTCAACAAGGAAGGCATCGAGAGCATCACCCGCGATGCGCTGACCAAGGACGAGAAGACCTGGCTCGAGGACCATTTCCAGGAGCAGGTGTTTCCGGTCCTGACGCCGCTGTCGATCGACCCAGCGCATCCGTTTCCGTTCATTCCCAATCTCGGTTTCTCGATGGCGCTGCAATTGCGCCACCGCAAGAACGGCGAGGAAATGAGCGCGCTTTTGCGCCTGCCGGTAGCGCTGAGGCGCTTCATCCGCTTGCCGGATCGCAAGCATCACGTCCGCTTCGTTCCGCTCGAAGAGGCGGTCAGTCTCTACATCGGCAAGCTGTTCCCCGGCTATGAGGTCAAGGGCTCCGGCACGTTCCGCATCATCCGCGACAGCGATATCGAGGTCGAGGAAGAATCCGAAGATCTGGTGCGGCTGTTCGAGACGGCGCTGAAGCGTCGCCGCCGCGGCTCGGTCATCCGGATCGAGTTCGACAGGCTGATGCCGTCCGAATTGCGCGACTTCGTCGCCGGCGAGCTTGGCGTCTCGGCCAGCCGCATCAGCGTGCTTACCGGGCCGCTGGCGCTTAGCCAGATCTCGGAGATCGTCGCCGTCGCTCGCGACGATCTGAAGTTCACGCCCTACAATCCGCGCTTCCCGGAGCGCATCCGCGAGCATGGTGGCGATTGCTTTGCCGCCATCCGCGAGAAGGACATCATCGTCCACCACCCCTACGAATCCTTCGACGTGGTGGTGCAGTTCCTGCGCCAGGCGATGGCCGATCAGGAAGTGGTGGCGATCAAGCAGACGCTCTACCGCACCTCCAACGACAGCCCGATCGTGCGAGCTTTGGTCGACGCCGCCGAGGCCGGCAAGTCGGTGACGGCGCTGGTCGAGCTCAAGGCGCGCTTCGACGAGGAGGCCAACATCCGCTGGGCGCGCGACCTCGAGCGCGCCGGAGTCCAGGTCGTCTTCGGCTTTCTCGAGCTGAAGACCCACGCGAAAATGTCGCTGGTGGTGCGGCGCGAGGATGGCAGGCTACGCAATTACGTGCATCTCGGCACCGGCAATTACCACCCGGTCACCGCGCGCATCTACACCGACCTGTCCTTCTTCACCACCGATCCGACGATCGCGCGCGATGTCGCGCAATTGTTCAATTTCATCACCGGCTATGCCGAGCCGGCCGAGCAGATGCGGCTGGCCATATCGCCGTTCACGCTGCGCAACCGCATCCTCAAGCATATTTCGGACGAGATCGGCCACGCGCTGGATGGCAGGCCGGCTCGCATCTGGATGAAGATGAATGCGCTGGTCGATCCGATCATCATCGATGCGCTCTACGATGCCAGCCGCGCCGGCGTCGAGATCGATCTCGTCGTGCGCGGCATCTGCTGCCTGAGACCGCAGGTGCCGGGCCTGTCGGAGAACATAAGGGTGAAGTCGATCGTCGGCCGCTTCCTCGAGCACAGCCGCATCTATTGCTTCGGCAACGGCCACGGCCTGCCCTCGGACGGGGCGATCGTCTACATCTCCTCGGCCGATTTGATGCCGCGCAATCTCGACCGCCGGGTCGAGACCATGGTGCCGATCACCAATCCAACTGTGCATGAACAGGTGCTCGGCCAGATCATGCTCGGCAACATCATGGACAACCAGCAAAGTTTCGACGTATTGGCTGACGGAACCTCCCGGCGCGTTGTGCTGGAGGAGGGCGAGGAACCGTTCAACGCGCAGGAATATTTCATGACCAATCCGAGCCTGTCCGGACGGGGCGATGCGTTGAAGTCGCATGCGCCCAAGCGCATCGCGCAGTTCAAGCGCCGCAAGAAACAGAACGCAGCGACGGGCTGATGATTTCAGCGTCCCAGGGCCGGCTTCAGGACCGCCGACCGCTGTCCATCATCGATATCGGGTCGAACTCGATCCGTCTTGTCATCTATGAAGGGCTGGCGCGCTCGCCGACCTTGCTGTTCAACGAAAAGATGCTCGCCGGCCTCGGCCGCGGCATCGTTTCGACCGGAAAGCTCGATCCCGAGGCGGTGACGCGCTCGATGGAAGAGTTCCGCCGTTTCCGCGCGCTCTCCGACCAGGCCGGCGCCGAGCGCATGTATGTGTTGGCGACCGCCGCCGCCCGTGAGGCGGTCAACGGCCCCGACTTCATCCACCGCGCCGAGGATGTACTCAAGACCGAGATCCAGGTGCTGAGCGGCCGCGAGGAAGCCCATTATTCGGCGCTCGGCGTCATCTCCGGTTTCCACCCGGCCAACGGCATCGCCGGCGATCTTGGCGGCGGCAGCCTCGAACTGATCGATATCGACGGCGAGGCGATCGGTGACGGCATCACCCTGCCGTTGGGCGGCTTGCGCCTGCAGGACATGGCGAAGAACTCGCTGACCCAGGCGGCAAAGATCACGCGCGAGCAACTGGCGCGGGCGAAATTGCTGAAGGGCGGACAGGGCAGGGCCTTCTACACGGTCGGCGGCACCTGGCGAAACCTCGCCCGTCTGCACATGGAAATGACCAACTACCCGCTCGGCGTCATGCACCATTACGAGATCGGCATCGAAAGCGCCGCGAGCTTCCTCCGGCAGGTCGCCAAAGCCGAGATCGATAAGGTCAAGGGCATCGAGGGCGTCTCCAAGAACCGCCGCTCGCTGCTGCCCTACGGCGCCATCGTGCTGCAGGAGATCATGGCGGCGATGCAGCCGTCGAAGATCATCGTGTCGGCGCTGGGCGTGCGCGAGGGCTTTCTCTATTCGCTGCTCGACAAGGCCGAACAGAAAGCCGATCCGCTGATCTCGGCGGCGGAAGAGCTTGCCCGCCTGCGCTCGCGATCGGTCGACCACGCGCATGAGCTTGTCGAATGGACCGGTAAGGCCTTCGCTGCCTTCGGCATCGACGAAACCAGGGATGAGGCGCGCTACCGCCACGCCGCCTGCCTGCTTGCCGATATCGGCTGGCGCGCCCATCCCGAATATCGCGGCAAGCAATCGCTCAACATCATCGCCCACGCCTCGTTCATCGGCGTCGACCATCCCGGCCGCGCCTTCCTGGCGCTTGTCAGCCTGTTTCGCCACGAGGGCGTGTTCAATGAAGCCGCTCCGGAAATCCGCGGGCTGGCGACACCGCGCTATCTCGAACGCGCCCGGGTATTGGCGGCGCTGTTGCGCGTCGTCTATCTGTTGACCGCGGCAATGCCGGGCGTCATGCCGCGGCTGAAATGGGAAAACCGCGGCAATGGCGTGCTGGCGCTAGTGCTGCCGGCAGCGCTGGCCGATCTTTACGGCGAGCGGCCGGCTGGCCGGCTGGCACAGCTGGCAAGAGTCACCAACCGCCGACTGGTGCTGGCGGTCGAGGGCGGGCCGAGTATGTCTGTGAAGTGAACGGGCGGTCCAAGGCAGCATTTCGGGACGGTGGGGTAAACGCGGAGCGAAAAATTCCATGACCATCCCATCGTCATCTCCGTCCGTAGCTGCAGCAGAAGCGCTCGGCTTCGATCCAGCGATCCACCGCAAGCTGCTTGCCGGGCTCGAGTCCGGCCTGTTGCGCGACCTGCACATCGTTCTCGCTGCCCGCTCCGAGAAGGTCTTCCTGGAGCACTATGCCGAGGGCAGGGACGAAGAATGGGGGCGCCCGATCGGGCAGATCGCCTTTGACGCCGGCACGCTGCACGATCTGCGCTCGGTAACGAAGAGCATCGTCAGCCTGCTTTACGGCATTGCCCTCGACACGGGACTGGTGCCGCCACCCGATGCGCCGCTCTTCGCGCTGTTTCCCGAATACGCCGATCTCGCCGCCGATCCCGCGCGTGAGAAGATCACGATCGGCCATGCGCTGACGATGACGCTCGGCATGGAGTGGGACGAAAACCGTCCCTATAGCGATCCGCAGAACAGCGAGATCGCGATGGAGAACGCGCCCGATCGTTATCGCTTCATCCTTGAGCGGCCGATCATCGCCGACCCTGGGAGCCGCTGGATCTATTCCGGCGGCAGCGTCGCGCTGGTTGGCGCGATCATTGAAAGAGGCTGCGGCAAATCCCTGCCGGATTTCGCGCGCGAGGCGCTTTTCGCGCCGCTTGGCATCGAGCGCTTTCACTGGTCGGCTGGTGGTGACGGCGTCGCCTCCGTAGCGTCCGGCCTCAGGCTGGCGGCCCCTGATCTTTTGAAGATCGGCCAACTCCTTCTTCGCAAGGGTCTGTGGAATGGAGAGAGGATCGCGTCGGAAGGCTGGATAAACGCGTCGTTAACAGCCACAATCTCGACGCCGGACGGCCTTGGTTATGGCCGGTTGTGGTTCACCGGCGACGCGCCGGCGCCAGCATTCGCCGCCCCGAAATCATGGTATGGGGGTTTCGGCAATGGCGGACAGCGGCTCTGGCTGATGCCCGAGGCCGACATCGCCGCCGTGATCTATGCAGGCAAGTACAACGCCCAGGATGCCTGGGTGACGCCGACCCGCGTCTGGCGCGAGATCATTCTGGCCAATTTCCTGAACGCCTGATGATCTGTGCTGACGCCAGTCTTTCAGGTCGCTTCGGCACCGACGCCGATGCCACGCCCGTCGGCCGACCAGGCGCCCGCACCAGCCATTGCCAGCGCCAGAAAACCCCCTGCTATGGCAATGTCCTTCATCAGCATCTGTGAATGCAGGAAGGTCAGCGTCGGATCGTCGCCGCCTTGGCCGTAATGACCAATGAAGGCGGTCGCGATGCAGAAGGCGGCGAGCAGCAGCGCCACGATCGGCGTCTTGAAGCCGACGAGGATGAGCAGCCCGGCGATCAGCTCGAACAGCCCCGTGCCCCAGGCAGCGAGTGTTGGCAGCGGCAGTCCGAGGCCGGCGAAATAGCTAGATGTGCCGGCGATGTCGGCAAGCGCATGGAAGCCGGACGGCACGAACAGTGCCGCGAGCAGCAGCCGGGACAGCAAGAGCAGCGCATTGCGGGGCATGATTCACCTCCGTTATCAGCGGCCGTTTTGGCCCAGCGCCCGATCTTAGCAGAGTTCCGGCCAGCAGATCGACCGACGCATTCCGACAACGAAAAAGGGGCACGGAAAATTCCGCGCCCCTTTTGTCTAGGCAATGCTGGGCCGCTTCAGCCGCGCTTGGCGTCGATCGAATACGCGCCGGCACCCGAGGAGGCGAGCACGAGGAAGCCGCCGGCAATGCCAAGGTTCTTCATGAAATTGATCATCTGCATCTGATCGGCCCAGCCGGTGTGGGCGACCAGCGCGGTGGCGACGGTGAAGATCGCCATCACCCAGCCGACGATCCGGGTCTGGAAGCCGACGAGGATGGCGAGGCCGCCAAGCAGTTCGATGAGGCCAACGACAATGGCGGTCACCATCGGCAGCGGCAGGCCAAGGCTGCCGAAATAGCCGGCCGTACCGGCAATCGCCGTCAGCTTGCCGAAGCCGGAAAGCAGGAAGATGACCGAAAGCAGGATGCGGCCGAGCAGGATCGTGCCCGAGGCGCCGGAGGCGGTGCCGGACCCGGCAAACGAAGTGTTGGTGGACGTGTTGGTGGACATGCGTAACTCTCCAGAAGGGTTTGGCCAAACGACTTGGGATAGCCGTCCAGTTAGCGCATGCCGACTGTTCACCAAAGACGTCAGATTGGTTACGGATTGTTCACCGAGGTAACGTTTTCGCGATCAACTTACCCCGGGTGCGTCATGTCCTCCGGCCGCACCAGCCGCTCATAATCGGCTTCGCTGACCAGCCCGGTCGCCAGCGCTTCCTCGCGCAGCGTCGTGCCGTTCTTGTGCGCCGCCTTGGCGATCTTGGCGGCGTTGTCGTAGCCGATCGTCGGCGCCAGCGCCGTCACCAGCATCAGCGAACGGTCGAGCGCTGCCTTGATGTTGTCTTCGCGGGCCTCGATGCCGACGACGCAATTGTCGGTAAACGACACCGAAGCGTCGGCCAGCAGCTGTACCGATTGCAGGAAACAATAGGCCATCAGCGGATTGTAGACGTTGAGCTCGAAATGGCCTTGGCTGCCGGCGAAGCTGATCGCCGCATTGTTGCCGAACACCTGCACGCAAACCTGTGTCATCGCCTCGCATTGTGTCGGATTGACCTTGCCCGGCATGATCGAAGAGCCCGGTTCGTTTTCCGGCAGCGACAATTCGCCGAGGCCCGAACGCGGGCCGGAGCCAAGCAGGCGGATATCGTTGGCGATCTTGAACAGCGCTGCCGCGCAGGCATTGATGGCGCCGTGCGAGAAGACCATGGAATCATGGGCGGCCAGCGCCTCGAACTTGTTCGGCGCCGTGACGAAATCGATGCCGGTGATCGCGGCGATACGTGCCGCCACCTTTTCGGCAAAACCGACCGGCGCGTTGAGGCCGGTGCCGACCGCGGTGCCGCCCTGTGCCAATTCCTGCAGACCTGGCAGGGTCATCTCGATGCGCTTGATCGACGAGGCGACCTGCGCCGCATAGCCGGAGAACTCCTGGCCGAGCGTCAGCGGCGTCGCGTCCTGGGTGTGGGTGCGGCCGATCTTGACGATGTGGGCGAAAGCCCTGGTCTTGGCCTCGAGTGCCGCATGCAAATGTCTCAGCGCCGGCAGCAGGTCGTGGATGATGCGCTCGGCGCAGGCGATGTGCATGGCCGTCGGATAGGTGTCGTTCGACGACTGGCTCATATTGACGTGGTCGTTTGGGTGCACCGGCTTCTTCGAGCCCATGATGCCGCCCAAAAGCTCGATCGCCCGGTTAGAGATCACCTCATTGGCGTTCATGTTGGACTGGGTGCCCGAGCCGGTCTGCCAGACGACCAGCGGGAAATGCTCGTTGAGCTTGCCGTCGATGACCTCCTGGGAGGCTTCGATGATGGCCTTGCCGATCGCCGGATCGAGTCGCTTCAGCTCCATATTGGCTTCGGCGGCGGCCCGCTTGACGATGCCCAGCGCCCGCACGATCGACGCCGGCTGTTTCTCCCAGCCGATCTTGAAATTGGCAAGTGAACGCTGCGCCTGCGCGCCCCAGTAACGGTCAGCGGCGACCTCGATGGGACCGAACGTGTCGGTTTCGGTTCTGGTCTCTGGCGCGCTCACGAAGTCTCTCCGGGTTGCAAATTTGCAAACGGCGTATCGCGTTGCACAAATGCCTTCAAGCGGAGATTGTGGACGATGGGGATGCAAATCGGTTGAAGCAGCGCCTTTCCTTCTCCCGCAAGGGGAGAAGGAAGAGCGCGCGCTCCTCACCCCGCCGTGTACCCTCCATCCACTGCAAAGATGCCGCCGCTGGTCCACGCCGCTTCGTCGCTGGCGAGATAGACCGCGATGCCGGCAAGATCGCTGGTTCGGCCGATGCGGCCGAGCGGGTAGCTGCGCTCGACATAGGCCTTGAGCTCGGCCTGCGCGGCTTCCGGCAGGTTTTCGATCGACCTGCGCCGCATTGCGGTGTCGACCGTGCCGGGCGCGATGGCATTGACCCTTATGCCGCGCGGCCCGAGCTCGAAGGCGAGCGACTTGGTCAGCGAATTGAGCGCGCCCTTCGACAGCGAATAGAGGCTGGACGGCCGCTTCGGGATCATCTTGTGCGCAAAATAGGATGAGATGTTGATGACCGATGCCCCGCCCGGCGCGAGATGCGGCAACAGTCGCTGGGTGAGGAAGAATACAGCCGTGACGTTGAGCGCGAACGATTGCTGGAACTGGTCCTCGCTGACGGTCTCGAACGGCGCCAGGAACGCCACGCCGGCATTGTTGACGAGGATGTCGAGAGGTGGGCCGCGCCTGGCATGCTCGACCACGGCGTCGATGCCGGCGCTGGCCGACAGGTCTGCCGACAGCGTTTCGACGCCGTCCCCGAGCTGCTTGCGGGCGGCGTCGAGTTTTTTGCCGTCGCGGCCGACGATCAGCACGTCCGCGCCTTCGCGCAAAAACGCCTCGGCGATTGCCAGCCCGATCCCGTCCGAGCCGCCGGTGACCAGTGCCCGTTTGCCGCCCAGTCTCATCCAACACTCCCGCGCAATGCCGTCTTGTCTGACAAGGAGAGCAGCGCCGTTGGCAACTGTGGTCAAGCCGCCAGCCTATCCTACAGTATGAACTTCGGCTGTCGGGCACGATGGTCTATTCGGCAGCGGCTGCATCGCGCCGAACAGCCAGGCGGGTAGCGACAAACTCCTTGACGTGATGAATGGCCTGTTCACGCGTGACGCTGCCGGGCTGCAGGCCAAGCCGCAACCATAGCCCGTCGATCAGGGCGGTGACGCCGAAGGCGATCTCGTCAGCATCGGGCGCCGGCATCAGACCGCGCAGGCCGGACAGCAGGTTGGAGCGCATGCGCGCATGGATCACCTTCTGGATGCGGGCCAGCTTTTCGTCGCGCGGCACCTCCGCGCAAAGCGAAAGCCAGGCATGGCAGAGGGACGGCTGGAAAAGATGCGGCTCGAAATTGCCTTCGATGATGGCATCTATCCGTTGCATTGGGGTGCGCGCCTGCTTCAGCCGCTCGACCACTGCATGACGCAGCACCAGGTTCGACTCGCGCATGGCGTGCTCGAACAGTTCCCGCTTGCTGTTGAAATAATGCAGCACGATGCCCTTCGACGCGCCGGCCTGTGCCGCCACTTTTTCTATGGTGGCGCCAGCTATGCCTTCGCGCTGAAGCACGGCAAAGGCGGCTTGCCGCAGCTCTTTGCGGCGTATGTCGCTGAGGCGCTTGAGTTTCACGGGCCGGATCCATGCATCGAAAACCGACGTTGACATTTTCGTCCGCCGAGATCAAGAATTGACCGGTGGGACAATATAAGGACCGAATGGTCAACACCGTTGGTGAAATGAGGAGAACCGAAATGCTTCGTAGCCTTGGAATAGGCGCCTCGCTCTGGGTCCTGCTGGCGACCCAGCCGGTCTTTGCGGCTGAACCTGAACAATGCAAGGTCGTGCGCATGGCCGAGCCTGGATGGAACGACCTTGCCTTCACCACCGGCGTCACCAGCGTCTTGCTCGATGCGCTCGGCTACAAGCCGGCAAGCTCGCTTCTGGGCATCAACGTCATCTATGAATCCTTGAAGAACAATGATTTGGACGTGTTCCTTGGCTATTGGGATCCGGCGATGATCACCTATTACGAGCCCTATAAGAAGGACGGCTCGGTAGACGATGTGCGCGTCAATCTCGTCGGCGCCAAATACACCTTTGCCGTGCCGACTTACGTGTGGGAGGCCGGCGTCAAGGATTTTGCCGACCTGCAAAAGTTCGCCGACAAGTTCGGCAGGAAGATGTATGGCATCGAGCCGGGCTCGAACCAGCTGATGATGGACGCCATCGCCGATAAGTCGCTGGGCCTCGATGGCTGGCAGGTCGTCGAATCGAGTGAAGCCGGCATGCTTTCCGAGGTCGGCTACGAGATCAAGGAAAAGCGCTTCATCGTCTTCCAGGGTTGGGCGCCGCATCCAATGAACACGATGTACGACTTCAAATATCTGAGCGGCGGCGACAAGTTCTATGGCCCGAACTTCGGCGCCGCGACGGTGACGACGCAGGTGCGCAAGGGCTATCTGCAGCAATGCCCGAATGTCGGGCAGTTGCTGAAGAACCTCGCCTTCGACATCGATTTCGAAAATCTCGGCATGGGCTATCTCATCAATGACGGCCTGAAGCCTGAGGAAGCCGGCCTGAAGGCCATCAAAGGGAATCCGGATAGGCTCGGCGCCTGGCTTGCCGGTGTCACCACATTCGATGGCAAGCCCGCGCTCGACGCGGTCAAGCAGCAGCTCGGCCTTTGATATCGGTCGATCAGGCTGGCTGGAACGGCCGCAAGCGCAAGGTCGGTGCCGGCTGCACTGAAACGGCCTGCGTCGAAATCGCCGGGCAGGAGCCCGCGCTGGTGCTGGTGCACGGCTTCTCCGACACGAGCCGCAGCTTCTCCTTGCTGGCGCCGCATCTCGCCGGGCGCCGGCTTATCATCCCAGACCTGCGCGGGCATGGCGCCTCGCCGGCCGGGACACGCGGCTTCGCGTCAGCGGATTTCGCGGAAGATGTGGTGAGTTTGATCGAGCGGTTGCGCCTCGAGCGGCCGGTTCTGGTCGGGCATTCCTTGGGCAGTATGGTGGCGATCGAGGCAGCAGCGCGCTATCCCGAGATGATTGGCGGCCTGGTGCTGATGGCCGGAACGGTGCGGCCGCAGATCGGTGAGGATCACCCGATGACCATTGGTGTGCGGGCACTTCGAGACCCGATATCGCCGGCCGATCCGTTCTATGACTATTGGCATGCCTGCGAGGCCGAGGTTCCAGCGGACTTCCTGACCATGGTTGCAAAGGAGGCGTCAGCCATGCCGGCGGCACTTTGGCGAGCAATCCTGGAGCAGGTTCGGCGCGTCGATCTTACCGACAAGGCGCGTACGCTGCGCCTGCCGGCGCTTGTCATTGCTGGCGGGCGCGACCTGCTCTTCGACGAAACGCACCAACAGCGGCTCCTCGAAGAAATCCCTGCCGCGGAGTTCGTGGGCGCGGCGCGGTGCGGGCATAACCCGCACTGGGAGGATCCGGCATTGGTCGCGGCAGCCATCGCCCGATATTTCAAGGTCCGGAGTAAAGCTGGATCCCAGTCGACGGCCGACGCGACCGGCAGTCCGGGCTGAGAGCAGTCATGAACCTTTCCGAATATGTGGCGTTGGATGCCGTCGCCCTGGCCGGGCACGTTCGTTCGGGCGAACTGTCCGTTGTCGAGGTCGTCGAGGCGGCTATCGAAGCAATCCAAAGCATCAATCCCGCCATCAATGCCGTGACACTGATCGATGCGGACCGGGCGCTTTCCGCGGCGGCAAGCTGCAACCGGCACGCCGCACTCGCCGGCATTCCTTTCCTGGTCAAGGACACCGGCGTGAATGTGCGGGAGTGGCCGACGACGCACTCGTCGCTCTACTTCAAGGATGCCGCGCCGAAACCCGACAGCGAGATGGTCCGGCGATGGCGGGCCGCCGGTCTGATCTTGCTGGGCAAGACAAACACGCCTGAATTCGCCAATGACTTCGTCACCGAACCCAGCTTTCGCGGCCCCACCTTGAACCCTTGGGATCTTTCGCTGACGGCGGGCGGCTCAAGCGGTGGAGCTGCTGCCGCGGTGGCAAGCGGCATGGTGGCGGTCGCCCACGGTTCCGATATCGGCGGCTCGATCCGGGTGCCGGCTGCCTGTTGCGGCGTGTTCGGCATGAAGCCGTCGCGCGGACTCACGCCTGTCGGCCCCTGTCGAGGTCAGGTCGGCGCCGGGCTCTACGCCGACAACGTCCTGTCCCGCACCGTTCGCGACAGCGCCGCCATGCTGGACATAACTGCCGGTCCAGAACAAGGAGCGCCTTACTCCGTGTCAAAATCGGTGCCGTCCTACCTGGACTGGCTGTCTTCGCCCGGCGAGCATCTGCGCGTCGCGTGCCTGGCGCACCGGCCGGATGGCGCGCCGGTCGCGCCCGAGATCGAGGAAAAATTACGTCAAGCCATGGTCCTCCTCGAGGATATGGGGCACGAGGTCACACAGGCGCGTTTCCCGCGGGAAGGCAGCGCCGAAGCGGACTGGAGCATCTTCTGGATGTCGGAGGTCGCGCGGCTGGTTGACGAGCGCGCCGACGAGATCGGGCGGATGCCGGGGGCCGGCGAAATCGAAAGCCTCAGTCGTCACGCGCTCGACTGTTTTCGACGGTCCTCGGCCGCCGACTATCTCAGGGCGCAGGACCATGTGCACAGCGCTTCGCTGGCGATGGCGAGGGCGTTCGATGCGTTCGACCTGATCATGACGCCGACCACGGCCGGCCTGCCGCCCCGGCTTGGCGCCATCCATGGCGATGGTGCTCTCTTTGATTACGAGGCTTGGGCGAGCCGGGCTTACGGCTTTGCGCCTTTCACGGAAATCTTCAACGTCACCGGCCAACCGGCCGCCAGCCTGCCGCTGTTCCAGTCGAAAGGCGGCCTGCCGATTGGCATCCAGCTCATTGGCCGCAAGAACGAGGATCACCGTCTGCTGCGCGTTTCCCTTGACCTGGAGCAGGCAACCGCATGGACGGCGCGCTACCAGGCGATCCATGCCAGACACTTTCAGGCATGAACCAGGAGGCTCCGGCGACGTAGGAGGCGTCGACGATGTTGGTTCATACCGAAATTGGGTGCTGCCCGAGCAGCGATCGCGCCGTCGGTAACAGACGCAAAACCTCCGCGGGCCTGGCGAATTCCCGTTGTACGGTCTGCTGAAGCGCCTGCCAGTCTGGGGAGGCGGCCAAGGCCGCCTCGTGGCGGGTATGCGCCTCGGCGCTGTCGAAACCGGTGATGCTGATGAAGACGTTTTCGCTGGCCCGCACCGGCAGCCGCGGAAAGCTGTTTTCGGCATGCTCGGTGACGAAGGCGGCGAGCGGTTGTCCGCCAAGTGCGGCAAGAACCGGAAGAGCCCCGGTCTGGAAATCCCTGGCGAAGCCGGCTTCGAGGCCCGGTCGCAAATGATGAATCCTGATGACAACAATTGCCTGCAAAGCACTGCTTGCGCTCGGTTTTTCGAGATCCGTCTGGGGTACTCGCTGCAATCCCGAGAGGTCGAAGCCGGCGCCCGGCCAAGCCGGTTTCAGCAGCAGCACGTCGTCGGAATCGATCATCGTGGCGTTGGCGGCGTTGCGCCAGGCCGCCCAGACCGGCCCGTCATAGAAGGCGGCCAGCGCATGCTTCCGCGCGATCATGCCGTCGAAGCCGCGCAACCAGACGAACATATCTGGCCGGTCGAGGTCGCGGAACTGGCCGATGATGGTCATGCCCGCGGTTTCCTGGCCCTCGATCAAATGATTGTCGAAGATGCCGATCAGCGTCTCGCGTCGGCCAGGTTTCAGCGTGTATTGCCGAAGTTCGACGACGGGCGAGGCGAGCAGATCGGATTTAGGCGCGGCATTCAAAGGCAGGTTCATCGCTCGATCTCAAAAACAGGACAGTCATCCTGTTTTATAAAACAGACCGGTTGTCCTGTTTTGTCAATCTGCTATCGTGTGGAAATGTCAGCAGAGACCACAGCCCGCCCAAAGGCGCGGGCTAAAAAACGCACCAATGACCCCGAAGGCATGCGCAAAAAGGTGCTCGATGTCGCCGAAGAGGCGTTTCAGGCACGCGGCTATCACGCCTCCAGCATGGGCGACTTGATGGCGACGGCGGGCGTCACCGGCGGCGCGCTGCACCACCATTTCGCGACCAAGAAGGCGCTGGCGCTAGCAGTCATCGAAGAGCGGGTCGCCGCCGCCGTCGAGGAGACCTGGATCGCGCCAGTGCGGAGGGCCGGCTCGGCGCGGCAGGGCGTGCGCGCCGTGTTCGCGGCCGTCGCGGCGGAGCTGGAGCAGCAGGGATTCGTGCGCGGCTGCCCGCTCAACAATCTGGCGCACGAACTGTCGCTTGCCGATCCGGATTTCCGCATTGCCCTTGCCGACATTTTTTCGGCCTGGCGTCAGGCGATTGCCGACAAGATCAGGGCCGACCAGCAGGCGGGCCGGGAGCAGGGCACCGATCCGCAGCGCTTCGCAGCGCTCGCCGTCGCCACCTATTCCGGCGCCATGTCGATGGCCAAGACCGCACAGGACACAAGAGTGCTGCGCGACTGCCTGATGGCCTTGGAACAGGGAGTCACGAGGCGACGTCGCAGGATACTCCACAAAGCCCCTTGACGCCGGCAGGACAGAGGCGCCGCCGTCGCTCACTATGACCGAGGTGGGGAGGCCGAGCTCTTAATTCGGCAGCGGCTTGATCAGCTCGTAGCCGACCACGCTTTCGGCGCTGGTGCCCTCGTCATAGCGCCTGGCCACAACTGCCTGCAAGTCGGGTGCGTAAAGCGCGGTAAACTCGTCCCGCGTCTCGCCGGCCTCGCTCCTGATCGTCTGCTTGACCGCGAGCACGGAGTATTTGCATTCACCCAGGCTGAACGTCTCCTTGCCCTTGACGTTGATCTCCAGCGTCTCGGTGCCCTTCGGCGGCTTGTTCGGTGCGAGGCGGGCAAACACGATCTTGTTCTTAGCCCCCGCCTTCAGCGGGAACACCTTCCTGAGATCGGAAAACGGGATCATCGCCAGCTGCCCCGTGCTGCTGTCGCGAAACACCTCGATCAGTCCGCCGAACAGGTACTGCGACTGCGGCGATTGCGACTGGTATTTGTTGGCAACGGCCACCATTCCGCCCGCTGCCGGTCGAAATTCGCTGTGGATGCCAGGCCTTTCGAGAATGAAGCCGGCCTTGGCCGATTTGACGTCGATGCACTCGGCGCCATGCGCTGCGCTCGTCACCGCCAGAATGGCCATTGTCATGCCGATGGAAGCAGTTTTCATGCCGTCCTCCTCTGCCCGCGCAAGTTGAATGCCGAAAGCAATGCCAGACCTGGGAGAACGTGTCGACATACTTTGCGAGCAACTGGACTGCCGGTCCGCGTCGTGCTGAATTTTAGCGCATGATGCATCGCATTCCCGCCCCACCGGTTTCCCGGCGCAGCTTCCTGATGCAGGCAGCGGCCCTTGCCGTGGCCGGCGCCGTTTCGCGCCCGGCCTTCGGCCAGACCGGGCAGCGCATCCCGCCGATCGACGCCACCTTCCTGTTTATCGCTGATGTCCATGCCTGCCGAATGGCGAACGGATTGAGCCCGCATTGCGAGCAGGAGGGCAAGACTGACGCTGCCTTGCTGCGCAATGTCGCCGCACTCAACGGCGTCGGTGACAGACAATGGCCGGCCGAAATCGATGGCGTTGCCACCGGCCTGCGCTCGACGGGCAAAACAGCACGCCGCTCGGCCTCGTCGTTGGCGGCGACATCACCGATGACGGCGGCGGCCAGATCACCCAGCCCAGCGAGGGCACGCAGCTGCTTCAGTTCAGCCAGCGCTACCAGCAGGGCGTCGGCCCCGACCGCGTGCACATTCCGGTCTATGTCGGCCTTGGCAACCACGACCTCGACCAGAACGGCCCGCGCTCGCATGTCGACTGGTACCGCCGCGAAATGCGAGACTATGTTGAGGTCAACCACCGCCCCGGCGTGTTCTTCAAGCCGCCTGCGCCGGCGACCGACTACGACGTCGAGACCGACTGCTATTCATGGGATTGGGGCGGTCTGCATCTTGTCCAGACGCACCGTTTTGCCGGCGATACCGGCCACGGCGCCGCCAGCAGCCTGCCATGGCTGAAGCAGGACCTTGCCACCTATGCCGGCGACGGCCGCCCGGTCATCCTGTTCCAGCATTATGGCTGGGATACCTTTTCGATCGAAAGATGGGACGCGACCGAAAGTAGCTTCGACGACAACGGCACGGGTCCACCGCATTGGTGGAGCGAGGCCGACAGGCAGGCGCTGCTGGCTGTGCTGAAGGGTTACAACGTCGTCGGCATCTTCCATGGCCACCAGCACGCGACGCCGATGATCTACCACCGTGACGGGCTTGATTTGTTCAAGCCGAAGGCCGCCTTCATGGGCGGCTTTGCGTTGGCGCGGGTGACCGGAAACAGCATGGATGTGGTGCTGGGCGAAGCCGCCGGAGATCATGGCGAGGTCACCTTCACCAATGCGTACAGCAAAAGCCTGACTTTCTGACGGGTAAGAGACGGCGCAAAAAAAGGCGGCCGAGCCGCCTTTTTCCTGGTTTGCGAAGGGCAGGCGTCAAAGCGCCTTCTTCACCTTGTCCTTCACGTCGCCGTAAGCCTTCTGGATCTTGCCGGTGGCCTTGTCGACGTTGCCTTCGGCCTCGGTGCGTCTGTTGCCGGTGGCCTTGCCGGCGGCCTGCTTGACCGAGCCCTTGGCTTGCTTGGCGACGCCTGCCACCTGATCCTTGTTCACCATCGCGCATCTCCTGGAGTTCGGGAGTTTTATTTGCGAGGCAAACGGTCAGGCACCGCTTCGGTTCCATGCATCGCCGGACAACCGGTTGCACCCGGCGCGGTAATGCGGCTAGGCTCTGCCCCGGGGGGATTTCGATGCGTTTTCGCCTTGCCTGTGCCGTTGCGACGTCCATGCTTTTGGCAGGCTGCGTCGCCGATGATGTCGGGCCGATCAACGTCTTTACGCCCGAAGCCGGCAGGCCGTCGCCGGCTTTCATTCCAGATCCGGGCGACGACGGCTCGACTGTGCTCGGCCTCGCCTTCTCCGGTGGCGGCACCCGGGCCGCGGCCTTCTCCTACGGCGTTCTGCGGGCGCTGGACGACATCGTCATCGACGAGCAGCCGCGGCGGCGCACGCTGGTCGATGACATCAGGATGATTTCCGGTGCATCAGGCGGCGCGGTGACTGCCGCCTATTTCGGCTACAAGGGCGAGGACGGCTACCGCGACTTTCGCGAACGGTTCCTGATCCAGAATGCTGAGGCCGACCTTCGAACAAGGTTGTCGCCGTTCAACCTTGTCCGCGCCTACTATGGCGGCGTCAATGACCGCAGCGGTTTTGCCAAATGGCTGAACGACAATCTCTTCGACGATGCGACATTCGAGGCGTTCGCCAAGCCGGACCGGCCCATCATCTGGATCAACGCGTCCGATATCTATAACCGCACGCCATTTCTGTTCAGCTACGACACTTTCGCGGCGCTTTGTAGCGATCTCGACAAGATGCGGTTGGCTGATGCGGTCGCGGCTTCCGCTGCCGTGCCGGTGGTCTTCGCGCCGATCGTGGTTTCCGCCACCAGCCCGGATTGCGGCTACCGCAGGCCGCAATGGTTGAGCCGGGCACTGGCCGATCACAATGCCTCGATCAGGCTCAAGGCCTATGCCAGCGCGCTCGATTCCTATCAAAACGCCGATCCCCTCGACTATGTGAAATTGCTGGACGGTGGTCTGACCGATAATCTCGGCGTCACCGGCTTTACCCTGGAGCGCTCCGCCGCCGGCACCCCCTATGGTCCGCTGTCGCCGGCCGCCGCTGTCCGGTTGAGGACGCTGCTTTTCATCGTTGCCGACGCCGGCGCCGACAACGACGTGAGCTGGGCCAAGTCTATCCACGGACCGCGGCTTAGCGAGTTGCTCGACGCCGTGACGAGCACCACCATGGCGGCCGCGGTGCGCGACGAAGCCGACGCACTGAAGCTGGCCGTATCGCAATGGCGCGGTGAATTGGTCCGCTACCGCTGTGCTTTGCCGACCTCGACCGTGGCTGCCTATCGCGGCTCGACTGCCGGCTGGGATTGCCGCGATGTTGAACTCGTGGTCCAATATCTGTCCTTTGCCGACCTCGACCAGGCGACACAGGCCAAGCTGAACGCTGTCCCGACGCGGCTGAAATTGCCGGTCGATCAGGTCGACCTCACCATCGCGGCCGGTCGCGAGGCGCTGCTGGTCAATACGGATATCACCAAGGCGGTCGCCGCCATCCGCGCTCGCGCCGGCGTCACGCCGGGGGCACAATTGGCCGCGGCACAAGCAAACTGAGCCGCTGGGCTCGACACGGAGAGACCATCTTGGCTGAATTCACGCTCTTCATCGGCAACAAATGCTTCTCGTCCTGGTCACTGAGGCCATGGCTGGCGATGAAGCATCTGGAGATACCGTTCGAGGAAGGTTTTGTGCGCCTGCGCACGCCCGAGACCGCCGCCAATCTGGCCAGGATATCGCCGACCGGCCAGGTGCCGGTGCTGAACCATCGGCTGCCGAATGGCGAGATCCGGATCGTCTGGGAAACCCTTGCCATCCTTGAATATCTTGCCGACCTGTTTCCCGACAAGAAGCTCTGGCCGGCCGATATCGGCGCTCGCGCGCACGCCCGCTCGGCGGCGACAGAGATGCATTCCGGCTTTCGCGAGGTCCGCTATGGCTGGCCGATGAATTTGCGCCGGCCAAAAGGCCACAAGCCGCTCGACGCCGAAGGTGAGGCGCAACGGGCGCGCATCGAGGATCTGTGGCGGCAATGCCGGGAAAAATACGGCAAAGGCGGGCCGTTCCTGTTTGGCCATTTCACCGCGGCCGACGCCATGTACGCGCCGGTCGTCACCCGCTTCGACACCTATGGCGGCACGCTGGCGCCCGACACCCGCGCCTATGTCGATGCCGTGCTTTCGATGCCGGCGATGCGCCACTGGTATGCGGAGGCGGCGAAGGAGCCATGGCCGGAGCCCGGCCCCGACGAATGAGCCGAGCAACCGGCGAGCTGGTCTTCCACTTCGCGGCCCGCGGCCTATCTGAAGATCGGGCAGGGGCTTTGGAGACTTCACAATGACAGCTGTTTCTTCCGCACTGGCCGGCAAGGTCGCGCTTGTCACCGGCGCCTCGTCGGGCATCGGCGAGGCAACCGCTGTGGCGCTGGCGGCCGCCGGGGCAAAGGTGGCGATTGCCGCCCGCCGCGCCGATCGCCTCGAAGCGCTGGCCGCGCGTATCGAAAAGGCCGGCGGCACGGCACTCCGTATCGCGGCCGACGTCACCAGCAACGACGATGTCACCGCCATCGTCGACAAGGTTGTCGCCGAATGGGGCCGCCTCGACATCCTCGTCAACAATGCCGGGGTGATGCTTCTGTCGCCGGCCGCCGAGGCGGTGCTCGATGACTGGCGCCGCATGGTCGAGCTCAACCTGCTGGCGCTGATGGGTGTCACCAAAGCGGCGCTGCCGCATCTCAGGGCCGCCAAGGGTCACATCGTCAATGTCTCGTCGGTCGCCGGCCGCGTCGCCAATCCCGGCGCCAGCGGCTATGCCGCAACCAAGTTCGGCGTCGTCGGCTTTTCCGAATCGCTGCGCCGCGAAGTCTACTCCGACAAGGTTCGCGTCACCGTCATCGAACCCGGCCTGGTGCGCACCGAGCTCGGCGACCATATCACCAATCCGGCGGCGAAGACTGGGCTCGACCAGCGGCTCGCCGCCATGGAGGCGCTGGCCGCCGAGGACATCGCCGCGGCCATTCTCTACGCCGTGAGCCAGCCGGCGCACGTCAACGTCAACGAGATCGTCATCCGCCCGACCGACCAGGAACGGTGAATGACGTCGGATCGTTTCGTTAGACTTCGAATCCCGCCCGCAGGAAATCGCCACACTCCTCGACCAGCCGGGACGGGTCCCTCGCAAGGTAGACGCCGAAATCCGCCATCGGCGCCGGCGGCAGGTTGAAGCGTCCGTTGAGGCTTTGGCAGTCGGGCGGCAGTCCTTCCTGCAGCAGAAGGCCGATGCCAAGCCCGGCCCTCAGCGCCGAGATCAGCGTCGCGAAAGTCGACACGCGGCAGCCGATCTTCCAGCCGAGCCCGGCCTCGGCGAGCGAGGCCAGCATTCTGTCCTGCCAGGAGCAGGCGCCTTCGAAGATGACCAGCGGAAGCTCGACCTCGTCATCGATCTCGATCATGCGGCTTGCCGCCCAGACCAGCTGTCGTGACAGATGACCTCGCGGCGCCTTTGTGAAGCGCGCCGGATCGGCCATGACGATGTCGCATTTTCCTTCGCCCAGCGACTTGCTGAGATCGGCGCTGCTGGCCGATGTCAGCTCGATCTCCACGGAAGGATGCCGGCGGCGGAAGTCGGCAATGATCAGCGGCAGCCGTGTCACCGCCAAATCCTCGATGATGCCCAGCCGGACACGGCCGACCAGCCTGCGGCCTTCTATCTCGCGCCTGGCATCGTCGCCGATCGCGATGGCCTTGCGGGCGAAGGCGAGCAGGATCTCGCCGGCCTCGGTCAGCGTCACGCCGCGCGGCGAACGGCGCAGCAGCTCGGCGCCGACTTCACCCTCGAGGCGCTGAAGCTGCATGCTCACCGCCGCCTGGGTGCGGGCAAGTCGATCGGCCGCCCGGCTCACCGTTCCCGTATCGGCCACGGTGACGAAGGCACGCAGCAGCCTGACGTCGATATCTCCAGTCATAAGAATTCCTGATAGCTGTGTCAGCACTATCAGGCTATCCGAAAGCCCGATCTGAATTCAAGGTCCGCTCGCACGAACGAAAACAGGAGCAGCCACCTTGTCCTACAGAAGAAGATTTGAGGAGTTCGGTGTCGCCTGGCCGTCGCTCGAGCGGCCTGCTTTGCCGTTCTCGCCGACGGTTCGGGTCGCCGACATCGTCTATGTCTCCGGTCAGATTCCCGAGATCGCGCAGGAGATCGCCGCGATCGGCCAGGTCGGCAGAGAGATCGATCTGGCTGCTGCGCAGAACGCCGCCCGGCTCTGCGCGGCCAACATCGTCTATTGGCTGGACAAGGAACTGGACGGCAATCTTGACCGTGTCGTGAAATTCGCCAAGCTGACCGTCTATGTGAATGCGACGGCCGGCTTTTCGGCCTATTCGGAGGTCGGCAACGGAGCATCCGAATTTCTGCTCCATGTTTTCGGCGAGCGTGGCGAGCACGCCCGCTGCTCGCTCGGCATGGCCGGCTTGCCGGCCAATGTTCCGGTCGAAGCCGACGCTATCGTGCATGTCCGCTAGGGAAGTCGCTCGAAATAGCCAGTGAAACCAGCAGGAGGCTTGGCTTGATGGATGCAAATCTTGAGGGGCGGAGGGCGCTTGTTCTCGGCGGAGGCAAGGGCCTCGGTTTCGGCGTTGCCGAAGCGCTCGCGGCGAAAGGCGCCGAGATCATCCTGGTCGGACGAGGGGAGGCGACCCTGGATGTGGCGCGGCGCGCGATCGAGGCCGCCGGCCACATCTGCTCGACCTTCAGCGCCGACCTCTCCGACCACGACAGCGTCTCCCGGCTGATCCATGCCGTCGAGGACGAGCATCAGCGGATCGACATCGTCCTGCTCAATGGCGGCGGCCCGCCGCCCTTCGCGGCCAGCGTCTTCGATGCGAGCGTCTGGGAGAAGCAGTTCACCAGCATGGTGCTGAGCCAGATGCGCGTTGCCATTTCTTTCCTGCCAGGCATGCGGGCGCGGCGCTGGGGACGCATCATCGCCGTTTCCTCGACTTCCGTCCGCGAGCCGATCCCCGGCCTTACCGCCTCGAATGCGCTGCGTGCGTCGCTCGCCGGGTGGGCCAAGACGCTGGCCGGCGAAGTGGCGGCGGACGGCGTTACCGTCAACCTGTTGCTGCCTGGCCGTTTTGCGACGGACCGGACCAAACAGTTCGACGCCATGGACGCCGCCGACAGGGGTGTCGACGCTGCCGTGATCGCCGCCGAGAGTCAGGCCGATATCCCGGCAAAGCGCTACGGCACTCCCGCCGAATTCGGTGCGGTTGCAGCATTCCTGGCCAGCGACGCCGCCGCCTATATTACCGGCGTGGCTTTGCCGGTGGATGGCGGGCTCAGTCGCGGCATGGTGTGAGGAGCAGGGGGCGGCGGCGCGAATGGTCGCATCACACAGGAACGCCCCTCGTGCCTTTTATCTGCGCGGGGGGCGTCCTGGTGATCGTCCGCCTTTTCTCAAGATCGCTCTTTCGAGAACGGCGTTCGACACCGAAAAAATGCTCCGGCGCCAAAATGGTTCCCGGCTAAGTGGTTTTTTCGGCGGGCAATAGCCCGGTTTTCGCTGTCGTATTTGCCGCCGCCGCGCATCTCCACGAGTGTTGCAAATCAAAAAATTGACACAGCGCGCAAAGAAGTCTACAAGAATTTTGTCGATGTTTGTTTGACCGACTTTTGTTATCCGCGTGCCGAGGCGCGCCTTTGACGAACTTCCCCATCAAAATCGAGACAAACGTTGTTGTGCATCCGCATGACGGCGAACGAATATTTGCCATGGAAAGGGTTCGTTATGAGCACAGGCACAGTTAAATGGTTCAACGCCACCAAGGGTTTTGGTTTTATTCAGCCTGACGACGGTTCTGCCGACGTTTTTGTCCACATCTCAGCCGTCGAGCGCGCCGGAATGCGCGACATCGTCGAGGGCCAGAAGCTTGGCTACGAGATGGTCCGCGACAACAAGTCGGGCAAGATGTCCGCCGACCAGTTGAAGGCGGCCTAAAACGGAATTCAGCCTCACCGGTGACCACGGATGTACTGGCACCGGTGAATGGCAAATTCCAGCACATGATCGCGGGAGGTTAAGTCCCCGTTCATGCGCATGAGAAGAACGTTTCTTTGCGCGTCTCTCGGGATGCGCATGCGCTCTCATGGAAGGTCAGGCGGTGCCTGGCCTTTTTCATTTTTGCGCTTCGACCGCCGAAAGAGCGCTGCTCGACGGCCCGGACGTGCTAAGAGGCTGTTTCGAAATTCGCTCTGACGGCCATCAGACGGCCGTCAGAGTAGAATTTCCAAACGGTCTCTGAGGACGTTCCAGCAATTTGAAACCGGCTGCCGTATTGCTTTGTGCGGGATCCTGGCCGAAAGACCAGTCTCGCCACTTTTCGGCGGCGCGCTCCGAACCGGGAGAAAGACCTTGACCGCAACTTCAAAAAGACCCCGCGACCAGGCCGAATCCATTTTTAGCAAGACGCGGACCCAGTCGATGTCGCTCGACCGCATCAATTCCGAACGGGATGCCGTCAGCCAGGCGCGCGAAGCCAAGACCGCGCGGCTGCGCGAACTGCGCCTGGAAAAGGAAGCCGACGACATGGCGGCAGCGCTCGCGGCCTCGCCGAAACGCGCGGGCAAACGCTGATGGCCACCAAACGCATGCCTCAAAAGGCGATCGCCGCCGATTCGACCATCGCCGATGTCGTGGGTGAACTCGACAAGCCGGTCGAATATGTCCGGCGCGTGCTCGAAAAGCTCGAGCGCTGCCGGCGTGTCCACGGCGATGCCCAGGTGCGGCTCGGCGTGCGCGGCCGTGCCGAATGCCCCAATTATCTGATCGAATACGTCCGGGAAAACGCCAAGACGCACGAGCGCGTGACCTATCAGGACGCCGCCTACAGTGGCAGCACGCATCGCGAGCTGGCGCCCCGGCACATCGAGGAAGCCAGGAACTGGTCGCCCGAAGAAATGAACATCACGGCCGTTTCGGCGCTCATCGGCCGCCTTCGCAATCCGAATGCGCCATCATCGCGTTTCTCTGACGAGGATTGATATGGCAATCAAGTTTTCCGCCAAGGGCCAGCCAGCCGCGCCTGCTGCCGCCGTGAAGCCGGCCAAGCCGGCCGCCGCACCAAAAACCGGTGAAGCCGCCGAAGCGGGTACCGATCTGTTCAGGTCGCCGGCCGAAGCACCGCCGCGCAAGCCGAAGAAGAAATAGCACCCTTGCAGCAAAATGCCGGCCGGAAATCTGCGCCAAGGCTGCTTGCCCTGGCGGTCGCAGAGGATTTTTTGTCGCCACAAGAGGGCGCCGATCCGGTTGCCTTCGATTGCCAGACCTGTGGCGCCTGCTGCGCCTACTCGTCAAGATGGCCGCGCTTTTCAACCGAGGATGACGCGCAACTCGACCTTATCCCGCAAAAATACGTGGCTGCCGATGAAGCCGGCATGCGCTGCGACGGCGCGCGCTGTTCGGCACTGTGCGGCGAGGTCGGCAAGTCGACCGCCTGCGGCATCTACGAGATCCGTCCCGACGTCTGCCGCGCCTGCATGCCGGGCGATGACGACTGCCTGATGGCGCGCCTGGCTCACGGACTGCCGACGCTGTAATGACGGCCCTCGGGCTGGCGTCTCACTTTTGAAATTCGTCAGTCAGATGAGCGAAAGTCGCTGCGGTAGAGGCCGGGCGATCGTCCGGTCAACCGTTTGAATGCCTGCGAGAACGACGGCACCGACTCATATCCGACGGCGCGCCCGATCTCGCCAATGTTCTGGTTCGTTTCCCGCAGAGCCTTGGCGGCAAGGTTCATCCGCCAGCGAGTCACATAGGACAGCGGCGGCTGTCCCACGAGTTGAGCGAAGCGACGCGCGAAGGTGGCCCGGGACTGTGCCGCGCCGCTGGCAAGGGAAGCGATAGTCCAGGGACCATCCGGCCGCTCGTGGATCAGGCGCAAAGCCTGCGCAATGCCTTTATCGCGTAAGGCGCCAAACCATCCGCCTGTTCCGAGAGGCTGATGTTCTATCCAGGCACGCAATAAGAAGATCAACGTGCTGTCGAGAAGACGTGGGGCGACAATGTCGTGACCGCCGAGATTGCTTTTTGCTTCGACCTGCAGAAGTTCCAGGGCGAGCCGCAGCGGCTCGCTGGTGTCGATCTGATTTCGGGTCAAATGGATCAGCGGTGGAAGCAGCGAAACCATCGGATATGGTCCGACGCTGTCGAGTGAATACCTCGCACAAAGAAGGGTTGTCGCGCCGCTCTCGCTTTTCGGTTCTGGTCCGCTCCGATTTGCGGAAAGGACCGCGGATATAGATGCCGTCGGTGCATCCGGCGGATTGCAAAGGGCATGTCCCACTCCGCCCGCGACAAGGATGACGTCTCCCTCGCCTAAGCTGATCGGCTCCTTTTGATCAGCCAGCCGCAACCAGCATTCGCCGTTCTGTATGACGTGGATGGCGGCATTCCTTGTCGGATCGACCGAAATACCCCATGGCCGATGCAGGGTCGCGCTGCCGATCATGGCGCTGCCAAATCTCAGCGAAGCAAGAACTTCGGACAAGGCGTCCATGAAAACCATCCTCCGATGATGAATCGGACGACGATATTAGACGATTGGATAAGAATCTAGGCGAATAGCGTATCGACCATCTCACAAGCGTGGCTGATTATGTTGGCAATGTTGGCCTGTGGACGCTCCTGTCCACAACAGGCGGAAGCAGCCACCTCACGGAGCAAAAACATGCGTGACGAACCATCAAATCCAGTTACAGCCAAGGTCCATAATTCGCTCGAGACCAACAAGACGATCGTCCTGGACTTCATCGACAAAGCGGTAAACCAGGGCAACATCGAAGCTGCTTCGATGCATTTTGGCGAACGCTACATCCAACACAATCCGAACATTGCGGATGGTGCGGACGGCTTCAAAGCCTATCTGCAGCAGCTCAAACAGTCATTTCCCCTCGTGAGGGGAGAGGTGAAGCGGATTTTTGCCGAAGGGGATTTCGTCATCGTGCACATGCACGCAAAACGCGAACCCGAAGAGGAGGGCTTGGCCATCGTCGACATTTTCAGGCTGAACGAAAGTAAGCTCGTCGAACACTGGGAAGTTCGGCAGCCCATCGCGGATAGCAAGCTGCACGCCAATAGTATGATCTGAATGCGGACAGGCTCTCAGGCTGGCTTGTGCCCGCACGTTTCGCTGATTACGCTGCCAGCGGCAGGGCCAGCACCGGGAGACCATCTGTGAGCATCGAATTCCTGTTGACGTCGCTGATTGTCGTGGCTTCGCCCGGCACTGGCGTTCTCTATACGCTGAGCGCCGGGCTTTCGCGTGGTGCGCGCGCCAGCGTCATTGCTGCTTTCGGCTGCACGCTCGGCATCATTCCGCACATGGCGGCCGCCATCACCGGCCTCGCGGCTCTGCTGCACACCAGCGCCGTCGCCTTCGAGACGCTGAAATATCTCGGCGTCGCCTACCTGCTCTACATGGCCTGGAACACGCTGAAGGAGAAGGGCGGCCTGAGCGTCGACGAAAATGTCGCGCCGCGCTCGGCCGGCAAAGTGATCACTTCGGGCATCCTCATCAACATCCTCAATCCGAAGCTGTCGATCTTCTTCTTTGCCTTCCTGCCGCAATTCGTCAGCACCACCGAATCGCATGCGCTGTCGAAGATGCTGGAGCTCAGCAGCGTCTTCATGCTGCTCACCTTCGTGGTCTTTGTCGGCTACGGCATCTTCGCGGCGTCGATCCGCAGCCATGTCGTGTCGCGGCCAAAGGTGCTGACCTGGATGCGCCGCACCTTCGCCGGTGCCTTTGTCATGCTCGGCGCCAAACTGGCGCTGGCGGACCGGTAGATCTCTTTGTTTTGACGCAATTCCGGACGGAAACCGTTTCGCACCTTTCCTGGAATTGCTCTTACCGCTGCGGATCGGCGGGTCCGCCTTCGGTTTCGGGAGCCTCGCCGCCGCCGAAACCGGGCGCAGCGCGAACACCCAGCCGCCAGGCCGATGGGGGGACGCCGATCATCTTCTTGAAGGCACGGCTGAACGCCGCCTCGGACTCGTAGCCGATTTCCGCCGCTATGTTTGCGACGTTGCTGTTGCCGGTGCTGAGCAGTTCCGAGGCAATCTGCATCCGCCATTTGGCGAGATAGTGCACCGGCGGCATCCCGACGAGCCTGGTGAAACGCTCGGCGAGCACGGTGCGCGACAGCGCGGCCTCCTTCGCCAGCGCCTCCACGGTCCAATTGTGCTCGGGCCGATCGTGGATCAGCGCCAGCGCCTTGCCCAGGTGCGGGTCGCGCAGGCCCGCCAGCCAGCCGGTGTGTTGCGGTGGAAGCGACTCCACATAGCGGCGCAGGACGTCGACGAACATGAGCTCGCTGAGCTTGGTGAGCACGGTCTCGCTGCCAGCCCGCTTTTCCGCCACTTCCGAGACTGCCAATCTGATGAATTGGCCAAGCCAGCCGGCATCGCCTTTCACGTCCCCGGCCTTGATCACCGGGGGCAATGCATCGAGCAGCGGATTGAATGGCTGTGCGTCGCAGGCAAGATAACCGCAAACGAGCCTAGCCGAGATCGACCCGTCGCTGCCATGGTTGATGTGGAACGGCATTTGGCTGGCGGACGCGATCTCCAGGACATCGGCGGTCGGAGGATCGGCCGCGAGCTCGGGATTGCTCGACATGATGTGCGGGTCGCTGTGGGTGAAGACCACGACTTCGCCGGCCTCCACCGCGATCGCCTCCTTGCCCACGATGCGAGCAAAGCAACGGCCGGCCGTCACCACGTGATAGGAAATCAGGTGGTCCGCGCCGGGCAGGATCTTCGGCAGTATCGATGACGGGGCAGGCGAGCAGACGGCCCATGGATCCTGAGCCTTGATGTCGAAAAACGTCGCGCCGGTGAGACGCACCTTTTTCAAGAGGTCAGACAGAGCGTCCCCGGCCATTCCATCCATGTCCCGTAAGTTGCGCGGCAACCCGGCGCGACATCCCTTTCGAGTTCCGGACGCGCTGTCAAGTGAGGCGGACGCCCCGTCATTCCGTTCATTGCCGGAAGCTTTAAACCCCGTCGGCGCTGAGCTCTGTCTCAAATCAGCTGCTGAGCGCAGTCGAACTCAAGAAAAATGAGGATCTAAGTCATGACGGTACATAAGGGCGGATGTTTTTGCGGCGCCGTGGAAATCGAAGTGCACGGAGCGGCCGAGGCGATGGGCTACTGCCATTGCAGTTCCTGTCGTTCGTGGTCGGCGTCTCCCGTGAACGCGTTCACGCTGTGGAAGCCGGAAAACGTCAAGGTCACCAAGGGCGAGGAGTTCCTGTCCGGCTTCGAGAAGTCCAACATGAGCGACCGTCAGTTCTGCACGAAGTGCGGCGGCCATCTGATGACCGATCATCCGCCGCTCGGACTGGTAGACGTCTATGCGGCCACGATACCGACGGTGAAGTTCACGCCGGGGGTTCATGTCAACTACGCCGAGACGGTCCTGCCGATGAAGGACGGATTGCCGAAGCTGAAAGACTTCCCCGCCGAACTCGGGGGCTCGGGTGTGAGCGTGCCGGAGTAACCCGGCAATGACACACGATTTCGAACAGCGACATCTCACGACTGGAGAATATGCATGGACATCACGACATTGCGCGCCGCGCAGGAGCCGATCAAGGATCTATATCGCAAGGATGCGCGCGCGGTGCAGCTTGGCTGACGGCAGCTTGTCGCGCCAAGCGCTATCCCTTCACGTAGCCCCTGGCCTCGACAATCTGCCCGTCCGCCACGCGCATCAGGTTGACGCCGCGCAGCGAATTGCCGTCGGCCATCCAGTAGCGCCAGCGGATCGTCGCCCGGTCGCCGGCGACGAAGGTTTCTTCGATGTCGAAGCGCGTGCCGCGTCCGGTCGCGATCGCCGACCACAGTTCGACGCAGGCGCCCTTGCCGATGCGGCGGGCGCCGTCCGGGGCCGGCGTGGTGTTCTCGATCACGCAATCTTCCGCCACCAGATCGTCGAGCGCCGACGGGTCGTGGCGCTGGAAGACGTCGTTGTAGCGCCGCATGATCTCGGCCGTCTCGGCGGAGCGTTTGGCCGCGGCGATGTCGATGATGAGTTCCTGTGTCATTGGATATTCCTTCCCTTCAGTGATCAGCAACGGTTTCGACGAGGCGGGCCTTGAGCGTGATCGCCGCGACGCCGGCCAGCGCCCGCGACACGAGGCAGCTCTCCTTGGCCGTCTGCGCCAGCCGCTCGAAATCCCCGGCAGCCAGCCCGGCCACGCTTGCCTCCGTCTCCAACTCGATACGGGTGATCGTCGGTCCGGCCGCGGTGGCGCCGAGATGCGCTTTCGCGATCGTGTGAATGCGTGCGGGAGTATAACCTTCGCGGCCCAGGATGGCGCTCAGCGCCATCGAGAAGCAGCCGGCATGCGCCGCCGCGATCAATTCCTCCGGGTTGGTGCCGGGACCGTTCTCGAAACGCGACGGGAAGGAGTAGGCGCCTTCGAATACGCCGCTGCCTAGCCTCAGCCGGCCCGAACCTTCTTTCAACGATCCCTGCCATTGGGCCTCTGCTTCACGAATGGTCATTGTGTCTCTCCTTTGATTTGAGGGGGTCGATCAGATTTTGGGGGCGAACCAGTCAGGCGCCGTCGACGACCACTTTCCCGAAGACGTCGCCTTGCTGGAAATAACGGTAGGCGTCTTGGGCCTCGTCGAAGGCGAACACCTTGTCGATGACAGGCTTAAGCCGATGCACCGAGATGGCGCGCAGCATGGCTTCGAGGTTGGTGCGATTGCCGACGAAGAGGCGGCTGATGGTGGCGAGGCTGCGCTGGTAGACCGGGCCGGGGATCTGCACCGTCCCGCCTTTCGCATCCTGTATGGTGAGAAGCACGATGCGCCCGTAAAGCGCGCAGGCGATCATCGATTGCGCGAAGGTCGGCGGGCCGCCGGTCTCGACGACGAGGTCGATGCCACCGGTTTGCTCGCGCACAGCTGCACCCCATTCCGGCATGTCGGCCGTCGAGACGACGAGGTCGGCGCCCAGCGCCCGCAGCCGGTCCAGCTTCTCGCCGCGCGAGCTGACGGCCACGACCCGGCAGCCGAGCAGCTTGGCGAATTGCAGCGCAAACAGCGCGACGCCACCTGAACCGATGACCAGAACCCACTGCCCGGGCTTCGGCATCTCGGCCGCCGTCACGGCATTCCAAGCGGTCAGGCCGGCACAGGTCAGTGTCGCCGCTTGATGCCAGTCGAGATGATCGGGAAGCCACACCGCCCATTGCTCGTCGAGCACCGCGTATTCAGTCAGCATCCCGTCCAGCGTGCAGCCAAGCTGGTCGATCAGCCCGGCATTGATGCGGCCATCAATCCAGCGTGCAAAATAGCTGCCGGTGATGCGGTCGCCGGCGGCAAAGCGGGTGACGGCATCTCCGACGGCAACGACTTCCCCGGCACCGTCGCTCAGCGGGATAACGCCTTGGCGCGGCGTCAGCGGATAGGTGCCGTTGAGGATCATCGTATCGCGGCGGTTGAGCGATGTGGCGCGGACACGCACGACGATCTCGTGCGGCTTCGGCGTCGGCTGCGTCCCGTCGCGCATCACCAGGCACTTGGTCACGCCGGTTCCTTCAAGACGATAACTACGCATTCGCCCCTCGCTGATATATAGACTGATCTACATATTATATAGACCGGTTGTCATATTCGAGGCAAGGCCTATAATGCTCATTCCTGACAGAGGTTGACATGGCGAACGACACCCGCATCCGCATACTCGAGACAACGGCGCTGCTGCTGAGGCAGCGCGGCTACCACGGCACGTCGCTCAACGACATATTGAGTGCCTCAGGTGCACCAAGGGGCTCGCTCTACTTCCACTTTCCGGGCGGCAAGGATCAGCTGGTCGTCGAGGTTACGCGCGATAGCGTCGCCGATGTGACGCAGAGGCTGGACGCCGCGCTCGCTGCCGAAAAAGATCCGGCGGTGGCGGTCCACCACATCTACCAATCGGTCGCGCGCATGCTGGAAGACAACCAGTTCACGCTCGGTTGCCCGATCGCGCCCGTGGTGTTGGATTCGCCGACCGACATGCCGGAGTTGGCTGAGTTGTGCGGGTCGGCCTTCGAGCAATGGATAGGCCTGCTCAGGGCGGCCTTCGTCAGGGCAGGGGTGCCCGAGCGCCGCGCGCACGCGCTGGCGCTGCTGGTCGAATCATCGCTGGAAGGGCTGATGGTGATCGCACGCGCCACCCGCGACCGCGCCCCGGTGCTGGCGGTAGCCGATGAGGTCGCGGCGCTGATTGAGGGGGCATTGCCGGCGAAAGAGATCGCAGTCACGGCGCATTGACGTTTCGCGCTTCCACGACATCGAGGCCAGCGCGGAGCCCTGCCGAAGGGCCGACGCTCCAGCTCTGCAATTCACGTTCTGCGCCGACGCCGAAGAAACGGTCAGGGGTATGCTTCCGCTTGCTTTGGAATCGGACCGCCTCTCATCCTCCGTCCCATCAACGAAAAAGGGCGACCTCTCGGCCGCCCTTTCCGTACATGAAGGCTGATGGGTTGGATTAGAAATCCATACCGCCCATGCCGCCCATGCCGCCGCCGCCCATGCCGCCAGGCATGCCGCCGCCAGCCGACTCCTTCTTCGGAGCCTCCGCAATCATGGCTTCGGTGGTGACCAGCAGGCCGGCGACCGAGGCCGCGTCCTGCAGAGCCGTGCGCACAACCTTGACCGGATCGACGATACCCATGGCGATCATGTCGCCATATTCGCCGGTCTGGGCGTTGTAGCCGAAGGTCGCGCCCTTGTTCTCAAGGATCTTGCCGGCAACGATCGATGCTTCCGCACCGGCGTTGGCCGCGATCTGACGGGCCGGAGCCTGCAGCGCGCGACGCACGATGCTGATGCCGGCGGTCTGGTCGGAGTTGGCGCCGGTTGCCTTGATGCTCAGCGAAGCGCGCAGCAGTGCGACGCCGCCGCCGGGAACGATGCCTTCTTCGACGGCCGCACGGGTCGCGTTGAGGGCGTCATCGACGCGGTCCTTCTTTTCCTTGACTTCCACTTCGGTCGCACCGCCGACGCGGATGACCGCAACGCCGCCCGCCAGCTTGGCGAGACGTTCCTGCAGCTTCTCCTTGTCGTAGTCCGAGGTGGTCTCCTCGATCTGCTGCTTGATCTGGGCGACGCGGCCCTGGATCTCGGCCTTCTTGCCGGCGCCGTCGACGATGGTGGTGTTCTCCTTGGAGATCGACACCTTCTTGGCGCGGCCGAGCATGTTCAGGCCGACATTCTCGAGCTTGATGCCGAGGTCTTCGGAGATGACCTGGCCACCGGTGAGGATAGCGATGTCTTCCAGCATGGCCTTGCGGCGATCACCGAAGCCAGGCGCCTTGACGGCGGCGATCTTCAGGCCGCCACGCAGCTTGTTGACGACGAGCGTGGCCAGGGCCTCGCCCTCGACGTCTTCCGAAATGATGACCAGCGGCTTCGAGGTCTGCACGACAGCCTCGAGGATCGGCAGCATGGCCTGCAGGTTGGAGAGCTTCTTCTCGTGGAGAAGAATGTAGGCGTCTTCCAGATCCGCAACCATCTTCTCGGCGTTGGTGACGAAGTAGGGCGAGAGATAACCGCGGTCGAACTGCATGCCTTCGACGACTTCGAGCTCGGTCTCGGCGGTCTTGGCTTCCTCGACGGTGATGACGCCCTCATTGCCGACCTTCTGCATCGCTTCCGCGATCATCGAGCCGACCGAAACGTCGCCATTGCCGGCGATGGTGCCGACCTGGGCAACCTCTTCCGAGGTCTTGATCTTCTTGGCGTTCTTGATCAGCGTCGCGACGACGTCGGCGACGGCGAGGTCGATGCCGCGCTTGAGGTCCATCGGGTTCATGCCGGCGGCAACCGCCTTGTGGCCTTCCTGGACGATCGACTGTGCCAGAACGGTCGCGGTCGTGGTGCCGTCGCCGGCGATGTCGTTGGTCTTCGAAGCAACTTCGCGGACCATCTGCGCGCCCATGTTCTCGAACTTGTCTTCAAGCTCGATTTCCTTGGCGACGGTGACGCCGTCCTTGGTAATGCGCGGTGCGCCGAACGACTTGTCGATGACGACGTTGCGGCCCTTGGGGCCGAGCGTGACCTTCACCGCGTCGGCGAGGATGTTGACGCCGCGCAGCATGCGCTCGCGAGCGTCGCGGGAGAATTTTACGTCTTTGGCAGCCATTTTTAGCTCCTGGCAGGGGCTTGGATTGAGCCCGAAGATTTAAATGAGGGTGAGGCCGATATTCAGCCGATGATGCCCATAATGTCGGCTTCCTTCATGATCAGAAGGTCTTCGCCATTGAGCTTGACTTCGGTGCCCGACCACTTGCCGAACAGGATACGGTCGCCGGCCTTGACGTCCAGCGGGACGAGCTTGCCGGCTTCGTCACGGGCGCCGGAACCGACGGCGATGATCTCGCCTTCCTGCGGCTTTTCCTTCGCCGTGTCGGGAATGATGATCCCGCCCGCGGTCTTGGATTCGGATTCGACCCGACGAACGACCACGCGGTCATGAAGCGGGCGGAACTTCGACTTTGCCATTTTTTATTCCTCGATGAGAATGGTGATAACAGTTCCTCCGTCCGGCGGCGCCGGACATGGTTAGCACTCATCTTGGGGGAGTGCTAACGTGGCGCTGAAATAGTCTGGCAACTCGCGCGAGTCAAGGCGCCCGGTGAGCATCATCAGGACAATTGCTTCAAACGGATGCTTCAAACAGATACTTGACCAAGTCAACTAAATCGCTGATCTTGCCCGGAGGAGGATGCCATGACCATTCATCATCACCCAGGCAAGGAGCGGATCGACGCGGTGCGGGCCTTCAACCGCTTTTATACCCGCCAGATCGGGCTGCTCGACGAAGGGCTGCTGAAAAGCACCTTCTCGCTGACCGAGGCGCGGGTGCTCTATGAGCTGGCGCATCGCGATGGCCTGACCGCCACGGATCTTGGGCGCGATCTCGGCCTCGATGCCGGTTATCTCAGCCGGCTGCTGAAGAAGTTCGAGGAGCGTGATCTGGTCGAGCGTGCCACGATCGAGGCGGATGCGCGGCGCTCGTCGATCGCGCTGACCAAGGCCGGGCGGCAGGCCTTCGCACCGCTGAACCAGGGCTCGCACGACCAGGTCGCGGCTTTGCTCGACCGGCTTTCGGATGCCGAACAGGACAGGCTGGTCAAAGCCATGCAGACGGTGCAGCGTTTGCTGGGCGGAAGCGCCGAGCCCAAAATTCCCTATATGCTGCGGCCTCTGCAAGTCGGCGACATCGGCTGGATTATTCATCGCCAGGGCCTGCTCTACGCGCAGGAATATGGCTGGGACGAAACCTATGAAGCGCTGGTCGCCGAAATCCTCGGTGCCTTCGTCAAATCCTTCGATCCGAAATGGGAACGCAGCTGGATCGCCGAGCGGGAAGGCGAGGTCGTCGGCTCCGTCTTCGTCGTGCGCCAGTCGGACGCGGTGGCGAAATTGCGCCTGCTCTACGTCGAGCCCTCGGCGCGAGGTCTCGGCATCGGCAAGCGGCTGGTCGAGGAATGTATCGGCTTTTGCCGCGCCACGGGTTACAGGACACTGACGCTGTGGACCAACGACGTGCTCGCCGCCGCCCGCCACATCTATGAGTCTGTGGGCTTTAAATTGACCAACGAGGAGTGCCACCATTCCTTCGGCAGGGATCTGGTCGGCCAGAACTGGAACCTGGAACTGTAGCAGCGCTTCCGGCGCTTCGGCGTCGGCCTGCCGTGCCTCACCCTTTGATCGGTATCCAGATTTCCAGCCCGCCATTGCCGCTGCGCGGATCAAATTCGGGGCCGTAACGCTCGAATTCCGGCGCATCGGCGATCTCGTGCCCAGAGGCTGGCAGCCATTTGTTCCAGATCGTGTTGACCGTGCGGCGGATGGTCGAGATATGGTCACGATGGGCGAACACGCCGTATTTCTGCGCCGGCACGCGCACACGCCAAAACTCCCTCGGCAGGTCCGAAAAATCGGACACTTCGACGCCAGCGATGTAGTCGAAATTGCCGGCGTCGTCGCCGTTGACGCAGACGCCATAGGCGACGTCGCCGATCTCGCCAGGAATGTTGCCAATATAGGGGCCGAACCGCTGCCACTGCATCGGGATGCCGGCGCTGGTTTCGCAGCTGTAGCGCTCGCCGAGACCGGCGATGAGAAACGGCCGGCTGGTCTCAAAACGCGGTGGTTCGAGAGTGGCGAGAAAGGACTGGTCCATCAGGATCGGCTCCACAAGATCGAGGTTGTCGAGCGAGCCTTGTGCGCGTACCAGTTCCGGCGTGGTGCCGAACTGGTCGCGGAAGGCGCGGGTGAAGGCCTCATGCGAGGCATAGCCGGCGTCGAGCGCGACCGAGAGGATGTCGGGTGCGCCGGCGCCAAGCTTGCGCGCCGCTTCGGTCAGTCGGCGAGAACGGACGTAGCTCATCACCGAACGGCCGGTAGCCGCGCCGAAAGCCCGCGTCACATGAAAGCGCGACACCCCGCTGCTCTTGGCGACATCGTCCAGCGAGACTGCTTCGGGCAGATGGCTTTCGACGAACCACAGCGCCTTCTCGGTCGGATTCATTTGGCACCTCGCATTGGCTCAGTCTCCGCATTGGCCCAGTCTTTACATGGCCCAGTCTTTACATTGGCCATGTCTTATATTGGCAAGATTATGGTGCCGCTTCCTGGCGGAGGCAGTCTGATCGAAATTGCGCACTGCGCAAATCGAGAGCGACGGTCGTCGGCAAGTCGCAGGCGTCGCGCGAAAAGGCTTGACAGGAAGCGGGCAAACGTCCTTTTAAATGTAACGTTATTACATCACGAGGTCTATATGGCTCCTTCTGACAAGACTTATTGCGCTGTGATTGGCGGAAAACTAGGGTGGCTGACTGATGGTCCCCGAGTCGAAAGGCAAGGGGTGAAAAGGGAACACGGTGAGATCTTCGGATCGAGGCCGTGGCTGCCCCCGCAACTGTAAGCGGTTAGCAAAATCCGAAGTGCCACTGGCCGGCAAGGCTGGGAAGGCAGGATGGCGCAAAGACCCGCGAGCCAGGAGACCTGCCATCAGCATGAGTTGACCGGACGGGGTGTGCCGGGAGGAGACGTGGACATCGGTCTTGTCGGCCGGTCCGTCCAGCTTCCTTCCGTCGCCATTGAGAAAGTGACGGTAAGTTGGACGCCTCCCAGCCTCTTCTTGAAGCGTGTGAACTGAGCGCGACGACGAATGGCCGGTGCCTGGTCAGCGCGGTGAGCCTTTCGATAGCGCCGGGCGACCGCCTCGCCATCATCGGCCCCAACGGCGCCGGCAAGACGACGCTGCTGCGCATGCTATGCGGTACGCTGCGGCCAAGCGCGGGAGATGTGAGATTTTCCGGACGCCGGCTGGAGAGGTTTTCGGCCGCCGAGCGGGCACTGCACATGGCGGTCGTTGGCCAGACCGACCAGCCTGATCCGCGGCTTGCCGTGATCGACTACGTCGAGCTTGGGCGCGTCCCGCATGCCGGCTTGCGACGGAGGAGCGAGCAACGCGACATCGTCATTGAAGCACTTCGCAGAACCGGCCTGCTGCCGCTGCTCGGCCGCACGATCGGCTCGCTATCCGGTGGCGAGCGGCAACGCGCCCAGTTGGCGCGCGCCATCGCCCAGGAGCCCAAAATCCTGTTCCTCGATGAACCGACCAATCATCTCGATCCGCGCGCCCGCAGCGACCTTCTCGAACTCGTATCGCAGTTTGGCATGACCGTCGTGGCGGTGCTTCATGATCTGTCGCTTGTCACGCCATTTGCCACCAGGGTCGCGGTGATGAACGAGGCCCGCCTGCAGGCGCTTGCCAGTCCGCGCGAGGCGCTGACCAAGAAGTTGATCCGCGAGATTTTCGGCGTTGACGTGCTTTGGCTGCGCCATCCCACCGAAGACCGCGAACTCACGGTCTTCGACGTTCCGAACCGCGCCTCTTCACATCCCGATTTGACCAAGGAGCAACATCCGTGAAACGCCTCGTACTGTCTTTTGCCTCCCTCCTACTTGCCCAGACCGCCTTCGCTTTCCCGGTAACCGTTGATAGCTGCGGCACGCCGCTGACGTTCGACGCCGCGCCGAAGCGCGCCGTCATCCAAGATCTGAACATGGCGGAGATGGCCTTCGCGCTGGGGCTGCAACCATCGATCGTCGGCCTGACCGGCATCACCGGATGGTATAAGGTCGGTCCGGAATTCAAGGCCGAGCAGGGCGCGATCCCGGAACTCGCGCCGAAATACCCGACCCTCGAAAACCTCGTCGCCGTCGAGCCCGATTTCTTCTTCGCCGGCTGGTATTACGGCATGAAGCCTGGCGGCGAGGTGACGCCCGATACGCTGGCCCCGCACGGTATCAAGACGCTGGTGCTGACGGAAAGTTGCGTCCATCTCGACCAGAACCGCCCCGCAGCCTCGATGGACCTGCTCTATGGTGATGTCGAAAAGCTGGGCAAGATTTTTGGCAAGGAGGCGGAGGCGGGAAAGCTTGTTTCGAACTGGAAGGCGCAGCTCGCCGATATCACGGCAAAGATCGGCGACCGCACGGGAACGCGTGTGTTTCTTTACGACTCCGGCGAAGACAAACCCTTCACATCAGGCAAGTTCGCGATCCCCAGCGCCATGATCGCCGCAGCCGGCGGCGACAACATCATGGCCGACATGCCGACGAGCTGGGGCAATACGGATTGGGAGACGGTGGCGGCCCGCAATCCGCAATTTCTTATCCTGCTCGACTACCAGGACGGCGGCTACAGAAAACTGCTCGATTTCCTGAAAGCTCATCCGGCGATGAAGGAGACTGAGGCGGTCAAAAATGAGCACTTCATTGCGCTGCGCTATGCCGAACTGACGCCTGGGCCTGCCAACATCGAGGCGATCGGCAAGATCGCCAGGGCGATGCACCCGGAAGCTTTCTGAGCTTGCGCCAGAGAGCGTTCGAATTGGCGATGACAGCAGGAGCAGCAGCGATTGCCGCTCTTGCTCTGCTGTCGATTGCCTATGGATCGACGGTCATCGCGTTGAGCGACGTGATTGTTGCGCTCGGACATGCCGCCGGGCTGGACGGAGACATTGTGTCCGGTCCGGCCGGCAAGATCCCGATTGCCAAGATCGTCCTCGATCTTAGGCTACCGCGCACGATTATGGCCATCTGTGTCGGCGCCGGGCTGGGCGTCATCGGCGCGCTGCTGCAGACGGTAACGCGCAACGACCTCGCAGATCCGTTCTTGTTCGGCCTGTCGTCCGGAGCCGCGGCCGGCGCGGTTTCCGTCATCACCATTTTTGGCGACCATTTCGGTATCTGGACGTTGCCGGTCGCGGCCTTCACGGGCGGCGTATTGGCCGCCGGCATCGTGCTTTTGCTGGTTTCGCGGGTGAGGGGGCAAGGCCCCGAACGGCTGATCCTCGCCGGGCTTGCCGTCTCGTTCATGTTCACCGCCTTGACTAACTATCTCGTCTTTGCCGGAGACCAGCGCGCCGCTCACTCGGTGTTGTTCTGGACGATGGGCGGGCTCGGGCTGGCCCGTTGGGACAATATCGAGCTGGCTGCTCTGGGCGCAGGCACCATCCTTGTTTATGGACTTTGGAACCACCGCCGGCTCGACGCTTTCCTGGCCGGCGAGAATGCCGCTGAAAGCCTCGGCGTCCCGGTTGCGCGGATGCGCAGGATGACATTTCTCGTCGCCGCTTTCTCGACGGCGATCCTTGTCTCGGTCGCAGGCGTCATAGGTTTCGTTGGCTTGATGATCCCACATCTGTCCAGGACCCTGGCCGGCCCGCTTCATCTGCGCCTGATTGCAAGCTGCGCCCTCTTCGGAGCGGTGCTGTTGCTGGCAAGCGAGCTTCTCGCGCGCACGCTGCTGCCGCCGCAGGAACTGCCGATCGGCATCATCACCAGTTCGGTCGGCGCTTTCTTCGTGGTCACGATGCTCATTCGCAATCGCTCATGATGTGACTGCCATGCACACTTACCGGCTTCTGGCACAATCCGGCTCCTTGAATTATGAGCACGCTTATTATATATGTCGCTCATGGTTTCCGACGGCATCGACAGATTGGGCTTTTTGATCCACGACGTGCAGCGCCTGATGCGCAAGCGCTTCGAGGCGCGCGCTAGTGGTTTCGGCCTTTCTTCGGCGCAATGGCGGCTTCTGGTCCGTGTCGCCAAGGAGGCGGGTGTCGCGCAGGCGCGGCTTGCCGAGCTTCTCGAAATCGAGCCGATCAGCGTCTCGCGCCTTGTCGATCGCATGGAGGAGGGCGGCTGGATCGAGCGCCGTCCCGACGCAACCGACAGACGAGTGCGCATGATTTTCCCGACCGCCAAGGCGAACGCAGCCTACGCCCACGTCAAGAGCCTTGCCGGCGAGGTGTATGAGGAATCGCTCGTTGGCGTTTCGCCGGAAGATCGCCGCGTCCTGGTCAAGGCGCTGGAGACAATGGTGCAGAATCTTGCGGATGGTGAGACGCCGCCCTCGGAAAAAGTGAAGAATACGGAAGGCGCAGCAGCATGAACGCGCTAGCCAAAGTAGATAAGAATGCGGCCAAGCTGGAGATGGAAGCTCCCGCGAAGCCGGCGGCAGCTCCGGTAACGGTCGCTCCGCAGGTAGCTCCGGCGCCAGTGGCGCCGAAGAAGAAGCGTCGTGCCGGCCGCTTCCTTTTGATGTTTGTGCTGCCCGCTGCGTTGATCGCCGGCGGCAGCTATGTCTGGGTGACCGGCGGCCGCTATCAGGAGACCGAGAACGCCAATCTGCAGCAGGCCAAGGTGTCGATAGCCGCCGATACGGCGGGCCGCATCGTTCAGGTCGATATTTTCGACAACCAGTCTGTCAAGCAGGGCGACGTGTTGTTCGCCATCGATCCCGAGCCCTACCGGATCGCATTGGCCCAGGCCGATGCGGCGGTGGCCGGCGCGCGGCTCAATGTCGAGCAGCTGCGTGCGGCCTACAGCCAGGCGCTGGCGCAAGAGAAGTCCGACGAAAGCCAGGTCCAGTACGCGCAGTCGCAGTATGACCGCGCCGCCGACCTTGCCCGCAAGGGCATCAACGCCAAGTCGTCGCTGGACGAGGCCAAGAACGACCTCGACAAGGCCAAGCAGCAGCTGGCCGTGGCCCAGCAAGGGATCGTCAGCGCCAAGGCGGCACTTGGCGGCAATCCCGACATCGAGACCGACAAGCATCCGACAGTGATGGCGGCGCTCGCCGCACGCAACAAGGCGGCCTACGATCTGGTCCAGACAACAGTCAAAGCGCCTGCCGACGGCATCATCAGCCAGGCCGCTTCGTTCAAGGTCGGCCAGTATGTCGGCTCGGGCACGCCGCTGTTTTCGCTGGTCGAGACCGGCGATACCTGGGTCGACGCCAATTTCAAGGAAACCCAGCTCACCAACATGAAGCCAGGCCAGAAGGCCGAAATCATGGTCGATACCTATCCGGGCAAGACGTTCGAAGCCACCGTCAAGGCGATCGGCGCCGGCACCGGGGCCGAGTTCTCGCTGCTGCCCGCGCAGAACGCGACCGGCAACTGGGTCAAGGTCACGCAGCGCATTCCGGTCCGCCTGGAATTGACCGATGCCGACGCCAAGACGGCGCTGCGCACCGGCATGAGCGCGACGGTCACGGTGGACACCGGCGTTTCCCGCGGGCTGCCGAGCATTTTCCACAGCGCGACGGCAGGCGAGGCCAAGTAAAGAGGCCGAACAGCGGCCGCATAGCAAACAGCGAGATGGATGCAGGATTGGTCCGAGGGAGACGCAGGAAAAGTTGAATGCGTAGACGCGCTGCGCTGTAGCCTGCCTGAGCAGACAACGCGCGCAGGATCTTCGGTCCTCAGGTTTCCGGGCGGCAGGCGCCCGCTTTGTCGAGACGCTCAGTCGATGTAACCCCCACATCGATGCTCGCGTCCCACCGCGATGAGGGTCTCTCTACAGCGGGGCCTCGCCGTCCGGAAACCTAATGTACACGTTTTTGTTACCTGCTGGAAGTTTTACGTCATGAGCAGCCCAGAACCCTTTCGCGAAGTGCCGCACCGCGGCCTGATCACAGTTGCGCTCATGCTGGCGACGATCATGCAGGCGCTCGACACGACGATCGCCAACGTTGCGCTGCCGACCATGACCGGCGATCTCGGCGCCTCCCCCGACAACATCAACTGGGTGCTGACCTCCTACATCGTTGCCGCCGCGATCATGACGCCGGTGACCGGCTGGCTTGCCGACCGCTTCGGTCGCAAGGAGCTGTTCCTGACGGCGGTGGTCGGCTTTACCGTCTTCTCCATGCTGTGCGGCATCGCCTGGAGCCTGGAGACCATCGTTCTCTTCCGGCTGATGCAAGGCGTCTTCGGTGCGGCCATCGTGCCGCTGTCGCAGACCTTCCTGCTCGACATCAACCCTAGGGAACGCCACGGCCAGGCCATGGCCATCTGGGGCGCCGGCATCATGCTGGGACCGATCCTTGGCCCGACGCTGGGTGGCTGGCTGACCGAGAATTTCAACTGGCGCTGGGTGTTCTTCATCAACCTGCCGGTCGGCATCATCGCCTTCCTCGGCATGGCCGCATATCTCCCCAGCGTTGCCCGGCGGGTGCGCAGCTTCGATTTCTTCGGCTTCGCCATGCTCTCGCTCGGTGTCGGCGCGCTGCAACTGATGCTCGATCGTGGCGGTGAGGTCGACTGGTTTTCCTCGATCGAGATATGGATCGAGCTTGGTCTTTCCATCACCGGCTTCTGGGTATTCACCATTCACACGTTGACGGCGGAGCACCCCTTTATCGACCCGAAGATCTTCCTCGATCGCAATTTCGTCACCGGGCTGGCGTTCATTTTTGTCATGGGCGTGCTCATTTTGGCGAGCATGTCGCTGCTGCCGCCAATGCTGTCGACCATCTTCGGCTATCCGACCCTCACTATCGGCATCGTCCTGGGGCCGCGCGGTGTCGGCACGATGATCGCGATGCTGTTCGTCGGGCGGATCATGCACAGGATCGATGCCAGGATCCTCGTCGTGATCGGCTTCCTGCTGACCGCGCAATCGCTCTACACGATGTCGAGCTTTTCGCCGCAGATGGACAACTGGCTCATCCTCAGCTCCGGCGTCATCCAGGGCCTTGGAATGGGAATGGTGTTCGTGCCGCTGTCCACCGTGGCCTTCGCCACGCTCGACGCACGCTTCCGCACCGATGCCACGGCGTTGTTCAGCCTGGTGCGCAATCTTGGCTCGTCGATCGGCGTGTCGGTGGTGACGGTTCTGCTGGTACGCAACACACAGATCAACCACGCTGAGCTCTCGGCCTATATCAATCCGTTCAATCCCAACCTCTGGGCGGCGTCGCCGGCAGCGGCGGGCGGCGATCCGACGGCGCTGTCGCTGATGGATGGCATGGTCAATATCCAGGCGATGATGGTCTCCTACGTCAATGACTTCAAGCTGCTGATGATGATGACACTGCTTGCCGTCCCGTTTGTTTTCCTGCTGCGCAAGCCAAAGGCTGCGCCGCCCGCCGGTGGAGCGCCTGCCGCGCATATGGACTAAGTCTCACGGCTCCGGCAACCGCGACTGGCTCACGGCTTCCGTTGCCTGTGCCGGTCGGGTCGGCATTAAGCCGGTTCACCTGCCATTAGTATATCCCGACCAATATGCACTCGCTTTTGGGTTGAAGGCGAGCCTCCTTTGCTTGCCTCAAGCATCAGCGGGAGGAACTGTGTTTGGCCACGAAATCATCCAGGCAAACCGCCGAAGTGCCCGAATCCGCCAATTTGACGACGCTGGCACAACTGGCGACTGCCTCATATGAGGCGCTCGAGCGCGAGCTTCGCGCCACGATTGCAGCGCTTCAGGACCAGGCACTGCGGTTCCAGACCGCGATCGAGAACATCTCGCAAGGCATCTGCTTTTTTGACGCCGATGAACGGCTGATCCTGTGCAACCGGCGCTATGCGGAAATCTATCGCCTTGCGCCGGAGCAATTGCAGCCGGGTGCGGCGCTGCGCGAAATCGTCGAGCGGCGCGTCGCTGTCGGGACCTCGGCAATGAATGCGGACGCCTATCTGGCGTTGGCCCGGGCAGTCAATTCGGGCACTGCTTCGGGGAACTGGACAGCCGAGCTCGCCGATGGCCGGACAATTCAGGTCTGCCATCAACCGATGCCTGACGGCGGCTGGGTGGCCACGCACGAGGACATCAGCGAGCTCAGCGCCAACCGCTTGGTCGTCGACGAGCGAATCTCCTTGCAGACGCTGATCGACCTGGTGCCTGACTACATGTGGGTGAAGGACACCGAAAGCCGCTTCGTCGTCGCCAACCGAGCCATTGCGTCCGACAGCGGTCGAGACAGCACGAGCGACATGATCGGCCTGAGCGACTTCGACCTTCACGCGCCGGATCTTGCGCAGAAATTTCGCCTCATCGAGCAGCAACTGATGCGCGACGGACAACCGATGATCGACGAGGAGGAGTTCGTCGTCGATGCGTCAGGCACCGGCAAATGGTTCCTGTCGACGAAACTGCCGTTGCGCAACGTTCAAAACAACATTTTCGGACTCGTCGGCATTGCCCGCGACATCACTGCGCGCAAGCGGGCCGAAATCCTTCGCGACGGGCAGGCGCATATCCTCGAGATGATCGCAAAGAGCGCTCCCCTCGAAGACGTGCTCGAGCGGCTCATGCGTCTGGTCGAGTCCCAACTGGCGGGGATATTCGGTTCGGTCTTGCTGCTCGACAAGGATGGCAGCCACTTGCGCCACGCCGCCGCGCCGAGCCTGGCGAAAGACTACACCGACGCCGTCGACGGCGCCGCGGTCGGCCCTCGGGCGGGGTCTTGCGGAACGGCGGTCTATCGGCACGAGCCGGTGATTGTCGCTGACATCATGCAGGATCCGCTTTGGCAGGATTATCGCGAACTCGCGCGGCCGCACGGTTTGCGTTCGTGCTGGTCGACCCCGATCCTGTCGCATCAGGGCGCGGTGCTTGGCGTCTTTGCGATGTATTCGATGACGGTGCGCGAACCGACCGAGGCCGAGACCCGCCTGATCGATTTCACCACGCGCATCGCCGGGATCGCCATCGAACGCAAACAGGCTGAAGACCGGATCCACTTCATGGCCAATCATGACGTGCTGACCGGGCTTCCCAATCGCGCCTTGCTCGAGGATCGGCTTTCGCAGGCGGTCCTGTACGCCCAGCGATACGATCGCTGGGTGACGGTGGTGTTCATCGATCTGGACAATTTCAAATTTGTCAACGACACGCTCGGCCACAATGCCGGAGACGAGCTTCTGAAGATCGTCGCAAGTCGCATGGTCGACTGCGTGAGGGCAACCGATACCGTCGTGCGGCTTGGCGGCGACGAATTCGTCATCGTGCTTTTCGACCAGCCGGCGAACGTCGATCTCGTTTCCGAGACCTTGCAAAAGCTCAGGTCGGCACTCGCCGAACCGGTTCGGCTCGGAGCGCATCTTGTGCGGGCGACGGCCAGCATAGGCATTGCCAACTATCCGAAGGATGGGACTGATCCCGATACGCTGCTGGCAAATGCCGATGCGGCCATGTATCGCGCCAAGGAGTTCGGCCGCGACAATTTCCAGTTTTACGCTCCGGAGTTCAATACCCGGGCGCATGAGAAATTCGTGCTTCAGGAAGAGCTGCGAAATGCCTTGGCGCGTTCGGAATTCACGCTGCTCTACCAGCCGCAGGTGGACCTTCGGTCAGGTCGGGTTTTTGCGGTCGAGGCATTGATACGCTGGAACCATCCAACGCTTGGTACGATAATGCCGACGATGTTCATCCCGACCGCCGAGGAGACAGGTCTGATCGTACCGATCGGCGACTGGGTTCTGCATGAGGCCTGTCGGCAGAACAAAGCCTGGCAAGACGCCGGGCTGCCGTCCTTGACCGTTTGCGTGAATGTGTCGGCGCGGCAATTCAGGGAACGCAACCTGATCGATCGCATTGTCAGCGCGCTGAAGGACAGCGGTCTGGAGGCCAGGTACCTCGAACTGGAGGTGACCGAGAGCCTTATCATGCAGGATATCGACCTGGCGGTCGCGACCATGAACGCCCTGCAAAGCCTGGGTGTCCAGATCTCGATCGATGATTTCGGCACAGGCTATTCCAGCCTCAGCGCACTCAAGACCTTTCCCGTGGCGCGGCTGAAGATCGACAAATCCTTCATCAAGGATCTTGCCGCCGACGAGAACGACCAGGCTGTGGCCAGCGCGGTGATTTCATTGGGGCAAAATCTCAACCTGAGGGTCATTGCCGAGGGCGTTGAGACAGATGATCAGGTGGCCTTCCTGCGCAGGAACAATTGCGACGAAATGCAAGGCTATCATTTCAGCAGACCGGTTTGTGCGCAGGACATCGAGGAGTTGCTCGGCGGCCGCAAAGACTGACGGCTCGATCATCCGGCACGGACTCCGCCGACCAAAGGCGAAACCGTGCTATCTTCCGAGCACAAGGCACCAGTAGCGAAGCGTGTTGTCGCGGCCGTCGCGTACATAGGCGAGGCCGAAGCGGGTGAAGCGCGGGTCTAGCATGTTGCGGCGGTGGCCTGGCGAATGCACCCAGATATCGAACAGCTTCTGCTGGTCGAAGCGGCCTTCGGCGATGTTCTCGGCGGCGGCGCCGGCAATGCCATTGTCTTTGACGCGCGAGGCAAAGTCCTTGCCCCAGCCGGTGGTGTGATTCATGCGGCCGCGGCGCGCCATGTAGCCGGCCTGCTGCAAGGCCGCCTGTTCGAGACGAGGATCGGCGACAAGCGGTCCAAGACCGGCTGAGGCCCGAATGCCGCTCAGGGTGCCGGCCGCGGAAGCAGAGACACCGGCGCCTTCGCCGGTGGGCAGCACGGCGGTTGCGCAGGCGGCGAGCCCGGCAAGGGCGCCAAGGCCGGCAGCTCTGAGCAGCATGCGCCTGTTCAGGCTTGGTTTGCCTTCATAATTTTCAATTCTCGCAACGGTCATGCCCGCCTGACATAGCGGTGATCATGGCTTTTGCCGGGCAGGCGATTAGAATCTCGCTCAAGCCGACCCACAGCGCAACAAAAAGGGCCGAGCTCGCGGGTCGCAAGTCGCCCAGACTGTTCGTTGCGGAACCAGCAAAGTTTGCCGCTGGGTCCCCGCCTTTTATCGTGTTATGCTAATATACCCTAAAGGCCGTCCTTGAAGGGAACGGAAATGTCCGCCATGTCAACGTTGACCCGGACTTTCATTGCCGCTGTTCTTGTCGGCTGCGCACTCGTCGTGTCGTCTGCCATCGGAGCGGGAGTTACCGAGGATGTCGTGACGGGAACGCGACTCGCGGAATTGCTCCGTGCGGGGCGAAGCATCATCTCGAACTATCAGACGCTCATCAATGATCCTGCTCTTGGCGACAAGCACCTCGACGGTGAGCGCATTACGAGAGAAGCCATCGCCGCATACTCAAAACACACCGGCCACGACCCGCTTTCGGGCGGATTGACCGAGCGCGACCGGCGTCTGCTTGAGGCCCAGATTGAGGCGATGCGAGAGGTGGTGGACGAACAGCAAGATAACATCAACCGCGCGGGAACCGCTTTCAAAGGCTTCGTGCCGGCGGTGTTTGCGCGTCTGATGAATGACAAGTTCGCTGCCAAGGCCGGCAACGAAGCTCGGGTGCGCGTGACCGCGCCAGAGCAACTCGTGCGCAACCGCAAATCGCTTCCGGACGCATGGGAAGCACGGATCATCGAAAGCGTCTTGCTGGATCCGCAGAGAGCAAAGGGAGAAGCCTACACGGAAGTCACCGAGGCGGATGGACGCCCTGCATTTCGAATGCTGCTGCCCGAATACTATACTGGCTCGTGTCTTTCCTGCCACGGCGAGCCGAAGGGCGAGATCGACGTGACAGGATACCCAAAGGAGGGCGGCAAAGCGGGCGATCTGGGAGGCGCGATAAGCATCGTCTTGTTCAAATGAGCGCTTTGGAACAATCACCGCACCGCGTGGAAACGGTATCGGCGCCGGCGAGGCCCTTTGCGCGTCCCTTTGCCCATCTACCGATTTCGGCCCGCATAGCTGCGCTGACAGCGGCCGGCCTTATCAGCCTCATCGTATCGTCAATCTTTCTCACACAGGCACTTTATCGCAGTGCAGATCGAACTGCGGAGACCAAAGCATTTTTCGACGCCGCGTCCACTGCGGCTGCGGCGCACGCAACATTCGGCGAATTGCGATACTGGCTGACTGATCTGTCGGTTAGCTTGTTGATGAATTCCCAGCGTAATGCCGAGCAGGCGCGCGAGCGACTACTGGCACATCTGGACCGCCTTTCGAAATCATCACCGGATGCGGTCAGGGAAATCCGCGTTGAGATGGATGCCTATGTCAAAACAGCGCTAGAGGCGGCAGACAGCTATACTCAAGACAACCGCATCATCGGCAACACTCTCCTCGCCGAGGCGCGTACCCACAGCGCAAACGTGGATGCTGCGCTTAACAAACTCGTCGACCGAGCGAGCGCCGAGGCAGAAGCCGCTCGCAACGAGGTCGTAACGGAAACCCAGAAAACGGCGACTACTGCTGCTGTTCTGGTGGCCATCGTGGTGATGATCGGTTCGCTTCTCACCATCCTTGTTCTTCGCTCGATCGTCGGACCGTTGCGGCGGCTGAACCGGGTAATCGGAAATCTGACGGAAGGACGCTACGACGTCGAAATACAGGCAGAGGGAGGGGACGAGCTCGGCGCGATGGCGCGGACGCTTCGGCTTTTCCGGGCGAGCGCAATTGCAAAGCAACGACTGGAGGATGAGGCGGAGCGGCAAAGACGGACGATCGGAGCGGCACTCGAGGCGATTTCTGACGGATTTGTCCTGTTCGATTCGGAGGACAAGGTCCTTCTTGCCAACAGCAAATACTGCGAAATCTTTCCCGACAATGACCGAGCTACTCTGCCGGGGCAAAGCCTTCAGGATATTCTGAAAAGACGCTTGGCGAGCGGGCACGTCGACCTTGAGGGCGCGTCGCCGGAGGAATGGATTGCGAAGAGGCTGCGCATCCAGAAGGATCCGGCAGGCTTCGTCCACGAGGGTCGCTTTGGAGAACGCTGGGTCCGCGTCAGCAAACGAAAGACCCCTGACGGCGGGACCGTCGCCGTTTACACCGACATCACGGAACTGAAGCAGAGAGAGGTCGAACTCGAGCGGGCCAAGAGTCATGCTGAAGCGGCAAATGAGGCCAAGAGCAGCTTCCTCGCGTCCATGAGCCACGAGCTGCGCACTCCACTGAACGCGATCATTGGCTACAGCGAGATGCTGATCGAAGAGGCGAGCGACCAGCAAATGAATGAGTTCGTGCCAGATGTGGAAAAGATCGCCGGGGCCGGTCGCCATCTCCTCGCGCTCATTAACGACATCCTCGATCTGTCGAAGATCGAGGCAAATAAGATGGCAAATTTCCTGGAGACTTTCGACGTCGCCGACTTGTTGCGCGATGTCCAGGCCACAGTCGCGCCACTGATGGCGAAAAACCGAAACAGTTTCGTTATGGACCTCGCGGGCGACCTCGGGAAGATGCATTCGGACCAGACGAAGTTGCGTCAGAACCTCTTCAATCTCCTCAGTAACGCAGCCAAGTTCACCGAGGGGGGCCGTGTAACACTGGCGATTCGACGCGAGAGGAGATCGGACGGCGACTGGCTGATATTCACAGTGTCCGACACCGGGATCGGGATGACGCCAAAGCAGCAAGAACGGCTCTTTGATGCTTTTACGCAGGCAGACGCCTCCACCACTCGCAACTACGGCGGGACGGGATTGGGCCTCAGCATAACCCGGAGTTTCTGCCGCATGATCGGAGGCGTTGTAACCGTTAAAAGCGAGTTCGGAAAAGGCTCGACTTTCACAATGGAGATTCCAGCCGAGTGCGACGAAGAACCTGGCGAGCAGAAACCCGCCGAGCCGCTGTCGTCGAGGCCCTCGGAGCAGGCGGTTCTGATCATAGATGACGAACCAGCCGCCCGAACTCTCATCGCCAGGTCCTTGGCTGAGGCGGGACTGGCATCAATCGAAGCAGCAAGCGGCGAGGAAGGCATAGCCGCGGCGCGAGCGCATCGCCCGGCCGCAATCGTTCTCGACATCATCATGCCGCATCAGGACGGCTGGTCAGTGCTGCGCTCACTGAAGGGCGATAAGGAGCTCTGCGAGATTCCGGTAATCCTTGCGACGATACTTGCAGATCGCGAACTCGGCCTCTCACTCGGTGCGGTCGAATACCTCACGAAGCCGATCGACACCCAGAAGCTTATACGAACAATAGAGGCTTGCGGCGGCGGCAACCGCGATGTGCTTGTTATTGACGACGATCAAGCCTCCCGCGACTTCCTTCGGCGTATCCTGATCAAGAAGGATTGGCGGGTTCACGAGGCAAGCGATGGCCTGCGCGGCCTCAAGCTGATGAAGCGGTTGTTACCGCGTCTGGTCCTGCTTGATCTGCTGATGCCCGAAATGGACGGGTTCCAGACCCTGAACGAGATGCAGCAGGTGCCCGAGCTTCAGAACATTCCGGTCGTCGTCGTGACTTCCAAGGATTTATCGGCGGACGAGCTCAAGTGGCTTCGCGACAGGGCGGTCGCGGTTGTAATCAAGGGCGCAAATAGTCGGTCTCAGTTGGTCGAGGCCCTCGAGCGCCAGATCTTCCCACTTGGGTCGACAGGTGCCAGCATTGCCGATCGCGGAACCACCCCCATGGCTGAAGGAAGCTAAAGATGACGAGGATCCTTCTCGTAGAAGACAACGAATTGAACCGCGACATGCTTTTGCGGCGGTTGTCACGGCGTGGGTTCGAAGTCCTCATTGCGGAAAACGGACAGTCGGGCGTGGAACTCACCGTTTCGGAAAGGCCCGATCTCATCCTCATGGATATGAGCTTGCCGGTCATGGACGGGTGGGAGGCGACCCGGCGGATCAAGGCTGATCCGGCCACCTCCGGGATCCCGATCATTGCGCTTTCTGCGCACGCGATGGCCAACGATCGCGAAATGGCACTCGAGGCAGGCTGCGATGACTACGATAGCAAGCCGGTGGACCTGTCGCGACTTGTCCAGAAAATTGAACAATTGCTTGCCGCGAATCGATGAGGCGCGGACCGACGGTTTGAAAATATGCCTGCTAAGAACAAGTTCCAACGCCATGCGATCGCCGTCCATCTGGCGCAACAGCTCGCCGGACCGGCGCGGGCAATCTCAGGATTTCAGGAGTTGCTAACCGAGCAGGTGCAGGATCTCGGTCTGGGCCACATGAGACCGGATCTAGAGAAGGTTGGCGCCGCTGCTTGCGAATTGAGTAGCCTGATCGACAGCTTGATCCACGGCAAAGCGGACAATCAGAACCGGGCAGGGGTCGAGATCGAGGCGAAACTGCGCCACGACTTGCGAACGCCGCTCAACGCCATCATCGGCTATTCCGAAATGATTCGTGAAGAAGCCGAAGAATTGCACGAATACGCGCTGGAAGAGGATGTCAGGGTGATGCTCGCCGCGGCGGCTGAGTTGCTGGCGCATGTCGATGCGATTGCCGGCCTCTCGCGCGCACCCGACAGCGAGGAACCGCGGACCACGGATCAGGCTGAGATCGATGTGGCAGGGCTCGAACGGGCACTGATCAAGGCAGAGCACGACGCAAGCTCCGGTCACGGTGGCCGCATACTTGTCGTCGACGACATCACCAGCAACCGCGGTCTCCTCTCGCGCCGCTTGCAACGTGACGGTCATCAGGTAGTCACTGCCGAGTCCGGTCCGTCGGCGCTGACTCACCTCGCGGAACACGAGTTCGACCTGGTTCTGCTGGACGTCCTAATGCCGGACATGAACGGCATCGAGGTGCTCTCGCGATTGAAAGCGGAGCGCCGATGGCGGCATATCCCTGTCATCATGATATCGGGGTTGGACGAAGTGGACGCGGTGGTCCGCTGCATCGAGGCAGGGGCCGACGACTACTTGCCTAAACCTTTCAATCCGGTCCTGCTGCGCGCCCGGATCAACTCGAGTTTGGAGAAGAAACGTTGGCTCGACCGCGAGCACCAGTATCTTCAGCGGATCGAGGCGGAGAAGCGGCGGGCTGACTCGCTTCTCCATGCGATCCTGCCCGGTCAGATCGTGGCACGGCTGCAACGGGGCGAAGAGTTCATTGCCGACCGGTTCGATGAAGTGACCATTCTTTTTGCCGATATTGTCGGTTTCTCGAGCATAGCGGCAAGGTTGCCGCCGTCGGACCTGATCAAACGCCTCGACGGGCTATTCAGCACGTTCGACGTCTTGGCGGAGAAGCATGCCGTGGAGAAAATCAAGACCATCGGAGACGCCTATATGGCTGCGGGCGGTGTTCCGGAACCGGCAGCTGACCATGCCGACAGGATCGTGGCACTGGGGAAATCCATGCTGGACGCGTTGAAGCCCTTAGCGTGGGGCAACGATGGTTTTCGGATCCGCATTGGCGTGCACACGGGACCGGTGATCGCGGGCCTGATCGGCCGGCATCGGTTCGTCTACGACGTCTGGGGCGAAACCGTGAATATTGCAAGCCGGCTCGAGTCCCAGGGCGTGGCCGACCGCATGCAGATTTCGGAGGCAACCAAGCAGGCCCTGCACACCTCCTGGAAGCTCGAACCGCGCTGTAATGTAGAACTGGCAGGTGTCGGCAGGATTGAAACCTATCTCGTTCAACACTGATCGGAACAATGGCTAACCCTCAGGGAATTTCGCGAAGCGATGCTTGGAGTCGCGACACCTCGTAAACGAACAGCATGCAGCATTGGCGTTCCACTTTCACCCGGAGCTACACCATGAACAGGCGTCAGAGTCTTCTATTTCTCGCAGGAGCATCGGCCGCGGCAGCCAACACAACCCTGTTGGGCGCCGCGGCCTTTGCGCAGGAGACCCAACCCTTCAAGCTCCCACCGCTCGGCTACGCGAACAACGCATTAGAGCCGCACATCGACGCGACCACGATGATGATCCATCACGACCGCCATCACGCCGCTTATGTGAATGCCTGCAATCAACTCGTGCCGCTTTGGCCCGAGCTCGCCAGCACGCCGATGGAGGCTATTCTGGCAGATCTGGGCAAGGTCCCGGAAGGCGTGCGCAACAATCTTGGGGGACATTGGAATCACACTCACTTCTGGGAGCTGATGACTCCCGGGGGCCCCAACCAGCCCGGTGGCGACCTCAACGCCGCCATAAGCAGCACCTTCGGCAGCTATGCGGGCCTGACCGAAAAGCTCACGGCGGTTGGCCTTGGCCGCTTTGGCTCCGGCTGGGTATGGCTTGTCGTGAACAAGGACAAGAAGCTCGACATCGTCAGCACAGCCAACCAGGACACGCCGCTCGAGCTAGGGGCGCGTCCGGTGATTGGCGTCGACGTCTGGGAACACGCCTATTATCTCAAGTATCAGAACCGCCGCGCCGACTACCTCAAGGAATGGTGGCGCGTGGTGAACTGGGACAAGGCCCTCGCCAACTTCAAGAAGTCGACCGGCTGAGGGGGCCGCAGATCGCGACGCCTCGTCCCTTCAGCCGCAGCAGCCGGCCGCGTTCGTGGTCACAGCTGTTTTTTTCAGCGTCTCGCGCGAATACCGAGCGGTTCGCCGGCTGGGGTAGCGCCTTCGGTTCAGACATCCCGGTTGCCAATTTCCGCGACTGGCTTGTCTGTCGTGTTCACACCTTTGATATGCCCCAAGCTGTGACCGAAGGGCAGCAACGGGTCCGAGACGCGACCTTCGCGGCATCATTGGCAAAGGTCCGCAAGTGGCGCAAACCAGCCCACGCTATGCTGGACGCGAAGGTCAGCTTTTTGGCCCAATCATCCCGAAAGCGGATCTCCGCTTCCGGCCCAAACGCGACGTTAGAGTATCTGCTCGGCAATGACAGCTTCTGGCGCTGTCCGTGCATTCCGATATTCGGCCGGATCCTATCCAAAGCGGTTGTCCAGCCTCGGATAGCAAGCGTCAGATTTTCACGATCGGCTAGGCCGCTGTGTCTAGCCTCGTTTCCGGCATCGGTGGAGCCTGGCCGACCCGGTCGTCCCCGGTATGTTCCCACCATCTGCCCAAGGCCTCGATGAGCGGCACAAGCTTGAGACCGGGCGTCGTGAGGTCGTAATCCACGCGTAGCGGATAGCCGGCATGCGCCGTTCGCCGCACAATCCCGGCGTCCTCCAGCTTGCGCAGTTCGAGAGCCAGAATGCGGTGCGACACGGTCGGGTTGTCACGCCTCAGATCGCTGAAGCGCTTGGTGCCGTCCTTGAGATAGTAGAGCAGCAAGGTGGGCCAGCGACCGCTGAGCACACGGATGGTCTCTTCGATCGGGCAGCGTGAGACGACATCTTTCATGGGGGGACCTGGTTACAGAATAGTGCGTAATTTACATGGGGCGACCAGCGTTTAGGGTCAAGTTTCGCTGCGCAGCGTAATCCCTAAATTATGGAAGAGACAAAGAAATGGAACCTATCCTCCCTTTATGGCTTCCCGCTGGGAAGTTCGATGGGGCTCGTCGCTGCATTTGAACGCGTCGGACAGCCCTACCGCCTGTGTCGAGTCGACATGCTCACTGAAATGAAGAACGACGCCTATGCCAGCATCAACGGCCATCAGGAAACGCCGGTGTTGATCACCGACGAAGGCAGGGTGCTCACCGAGACCATGGCGATTGCCGCTTGGCTCGAAGCCCGCGATACGCAACGTCGTATCAGCTTTGAGCCTCGCTCGCCGGAAGCCGACCGGATGCACCAGCTGATGGCTTTCGTGAACACCGGCTTCACCGCCGCTTTCACCCCGCTCTGGGCCGCATATGAAATGGAATCGGCCGAGCCGGTGCTGCTGGCAACCTTGCGTGACTTTGGCCGCAAGGTCGTTACCAACCGCCATGACCAGCTCGAGGCGATGATCCTCGACACGGATTTCCTGGTCGGCGACCGGCTGACGCTTGCCGATACCACGCTGATCGGCGTGGCGCGCTGGGCGGAGTTCCACAAGGCGGTCGACGGCGCAGCTTATCCCAAGCTGGCGGCGTTGCGCCGCCGGATCGAAAGCGATCCGGACGTGCGATTTGCGCAGGCCATCGAGGATGGTGAAAAGCCGGCCGGGTCAGGCGCTTGCCTCGGTCACGTGCGGCTGGCCGAGGTGATCGATCGCTTCGCGGCCTAATCTGTTCGTTCAGCCGCCCGGCGCCCTGGCGCCGGGTGGTGGCGACAAGCGCGCCGAGATCGGCTATCATATCGCCGTTCTTGAAGTGGCAGCTGCGGGCGGCCATCCTGGCGGTGACCGCCCCGACACACGGGAGAAAGGTTATGGCTGGCTTTCATGTCATGGCGGACGCGCGTGGAATGCATGTACAGCCCAGGGTGCGCCGCATCAGCACCGAGGATCTGATCGATGCGCTCCGTCTCGGCGTAGAGGATTTCTGGGCCAAGCCGTCGCATTATGTGTTCCTGTGCCTGATCTATCCGGTGGTCGGCCTGATCCTGACGCAGTGGACGTCGGGCTCGAATGCCATCCAGCTCATCTATCCGCTGATGTCCGGCTTCGCTTTGGTCGGTCCGTTCGCCGCTATCGGCCTTTACGAAATCAGCCGTCGGCGCGAGTTCGGCATGGATACATCCTGGTGGCATGCGCTCGACGTGCGCCACTCGCCGGCGCTGCCCGCGATTGCGGTCATCGGCATCATGCTGCTGGTACTGTTCCTGCTCTGGCTGTTCACCGCGCAATCGATCTACACCAGCCTGTACGGCAATCAGCCTCCGACCTCTATCGTCGGCTTTATTCGCGAGGTGCTGACGACCAGCAAGGGCTGGACACTGATCCTGCTCGGCAACCTGGCCGGGTTCGCCTTCGCCGCGATCGTGCTGGCGACGACTGTCGTCGCCTTTCCGCTGCTGCTCGACCGCGATGTCGGCGCGGTCTCGGCAGTCGAGACGTCGGCGCGCGCAGTTATGACAAACCCGCTGCAGATGGCGCTGTGGGGCCTGATGGTCGCCGTGCTCCTGGTCATCGGCTCGATCCCGCTATTTGCCGGGCTTGCCGTCGTCATGCCCGTCCTTGGCCACGCGACCTGGCATCTCTACCGCAGGGTGGTCGAACCGGAGCGGGCACAGCAGGTCAGACGGCCGATGTAGGCCCGATCAGCGTTGCGCATCGGTTGCCATCTTGACGGCCAGCGCGGTCAGCACCGTGCCCATCATCCAGCGCTGGATCACCAGCCATAGCGGCCGCCCGGCGAGGAAGATGGCGATCGAGCCGGCCGTCACCGCGATGATGGCGTTGACGGTCAGGCTGATGGCGACCTGCGTGGCACCGAGCACCAGAAGCTGCGACAGCACGTGGCCCTTGCCGGGGCTGATGAACTGCGGCAGCAGCGACAGATAGAGCACTGCCACCTTCGGGTTGAGCAGGTTGGTCATCAGGCCCATGGCGAACAGCCTGCGCGGCCTGTCCTTAGGCAGTTCGCGGATCTGGAAGGGCGAGCGCCCGCCGGGCTTCACCGCTTGCCAGGCAAGCCACAGCAGATAAAGCGCGCCGGCAAGGCGCAGCACGTCATAGGCGAAGGGCACCGCGAGCAGCAGCGCGGTGATACCGAACGCCGCCGACAGCACGTAGAATAAAAAACCGAGCGCCACGCCGCCCAGCGAAATCAGCCCGGCCTTCGGCCCTTGCGACAGCGAGCGCGAGATCAGATAGATCATGTTCGGGCCGGGCGTCAGCACCATGCCGAGGCAGACCAGCGCGAAGGCGAGATGGTTGGCGGGTTCAGGCAAGAGCGTATCTCCGGATGGGGACACTCACCACATGCTTCCCCCACCGCAAGGCATGAGGGCAGGAGCCTTTGCGCCAGCGCGCTGCGCCCCTCTGCCTTTACGTCGCCAATCCCATCGCCTTCAGCCGACGATGCGCAGGTTCGACAATTCGTTGGCGATTTCCTTGAAATTGTCGGACAGCGTCGCGCCCGTCGCATTCCAGAACAGCTTGGCCGGCTTGCTCGGGTCGGCCGGATCCTTGCGGAAGCGCGAATCCGAGGAACACGCCTTCAGCGCATCGATCGCCTTCTTGTCGCCGGCATCTGTGGGCGACAGGTCGAGCGCCACCGTCATCACCAGAATGTTCGAATTCTTTGCATTGGCGCAGAGCGTTTTCATCTGCTCGTCGAGTGCTGCCGTGTAGTTGGCACCGGTATAGGTCGTCTTGCCGATATCGGTGCTGGTATTCATGAACAGGCGGGTCACGCTTCCAGATCCCGGATAGGTCAGGCCAGTGTAGCCGTAGGCGGCGTAGGTCGACCTGTTGTTGGCGTAGCTGCCGTCGCTGACGGCGCTATAGGTATTGGCTCCGTCGGTCAGCACCACGACCACCTTGTCGTTGCCCCTCTCGCTGTTCGGCCGGCCATCGGTGAACGGTGGGTTGCTCGATACCGTTCGCCAGCCCCAGGCAAGTCCCTCCGGTACGTTGGTATTGCCGTTCGGCGCCATGGCGTCGATGGCGTCCTTGATCTCCTGCTTCTCGGCGTCCTGGCTGACGTCCTTCAACGGCGTGATCGGGTTGGTGGTGCAGGAGGAATTCGGCCCATCGCCCGCGGCTGCGGATTGCGAACCGTACGGTTTTATCAGGAAATATTTGCGCATGTCAGACTGTCGCTGCGAAGCGGTAGGACCGGCGACATAGGGCCAATCGGCCCACCAGTTGTTGCCGTAATTGTAAGACGTGCTGATGACGTCGTTGATGCCGTCACGGTTGAAATCGAGCCACAGAGTGCCAGCCTCATCCGGGGCGAACATCGGCACGAAAAGCGTGGCCGGCGCGGCTGTGTCGGGCGTGATGTCGTCGACATTGTAGGGATATGGCCGTGCCTCGACGCAACCTTGCCAGCTCGCATAGCGGCTCGTCGTATAGATATATTCCGGTGCGCTCCAATGGCCGTACTGGCAGGTGGCCGTTCTTCTTGTATGTGTCGCAGACATATTGCTTCGAATTGGGTACCTCTTCGCGGCCCGATTCGACCGTCATGTCGGCGTAGAGGCTGAAACGCGTCAGCGGCTGGTCCTTGGTCTCGCCCCAGCCGGTGCCGCGCTTGTACCAGATGCCATTGAGCTTCTCGGCATATTTGTCCGGATTGTTGGCTGCACTCATCGTCGTCCAGTCGAAATCTTCATGCTGGATCGGGGAGATGCCGTCCTGATCCATCCAGCCGTCTTGATCGTGGGTAGGGCCGATATTGACCGAGGCCGCAAACGGCACGAGAGAAAATTGCACCGGTTTGGTGATCTGCTTCATCTGCTGCGCCTGAAGCGCCAGCGTATCGACAAGCTGCTTGGCGGCCGACTTCAGCAGGTCTATTCGCTTCTCGCCGGTGCCGGAGCCGAGATCGCTCATCGAGCCGGAATTGTCGAGCACAAGCGCGACTTCGAGGGTGTTCTTGAGGCGGAGTTCCGAACATTCGGTGAAGGTCGTGTCGCTTGCCGTGCCGCCGACCAGCAGGCTGGCGGCCGGGAGAAAATAGGGGTGGAAGGTGAGGCTGGCGCAGAGCTTCAAGGTGCCGCCGCCGGCATTGTTGTTGGCAGCGTGACGGTCAGCGCTGTGTTCGCCGGGTCGATACGTGCGAGATTGGTTTCGAAAAATGTCTTGGCGTAGGCCTTGACGTCGTCGTCGCTGGCGCCGGCGACGATCTGCTGGGCGGCGGCGAGGCCGGCCGCATCAAGTGCGTTCAGCGTTTCGTGCTTTTGGCGCAGCAACTCCCCGTAATCGACACTGAGCGCCAGACCGGCCATCAGCGGCACAATGGTGATTGCAGTCATTAAGGAGTAGTTGCCACGTCTGTCGTGTCGGAATTTTCCGATTATTGCCTTCAGCATTCCCGCCCCGCCCTATTTTTCCCGGACGATGCCACGCATTTTTAAATTTCCGATTGCTAAAATACGTCCAAGGTCGGTACGGTTTTTCAATCCCCGTTAACCACACGTCCGCAATCGGCAATGCCGCTCCGCGCTCTCCACGGCAAAGTCCCTAAAAGCGGATAAGGCGCTGGAAAAGAAAAGCTTTCGCCATCACGTCCCCGCCGGCGCCCCGGGCGGCAATCTTGCGGGCACAACGAAAGCTGGTGACAGAGCGAAGCGCTTCGGTTAATCCGGGCCGGCCGCTACGGACCGTCGGTCGCGGCGCTTGCAAGCATCATGGTACAGGGACAACGGCATGGCGGATTCGCCCGACATCATCGGTTCGCTCGCAGACCTGTCGGGAGCCTATTCAGCCATCCTGTGCGATGTCTGGGGCGTGGTGCACAATGGCGAATGGCATTTCCCCGCGGCTGCTGCCGCGCTGATCACTGCTCGCGCGGCGAAAATACCTGTCGTGCTGATCACCAATTCGCCGCGCCGCAGCGCCGACGTGGTGGCGCAGATGAACGCTATCGGTGTTCCTTCCGCCGCCTACGATCGTGTCGTGACGTCCGGCGACGTGACCCGCGACCTGATCGCCGACGGGCCGCGAAAGATCTTCCATATAGGCGCCGATCGAGATTTCACGCTCTATGATGGTCTCGACGTCGAGCTTGTCGAGGAGTTCGAAGCATCCGGCGTGGTCTGCACCGGCTTGTTCAATGACGAGGTGGAAAAGCCGGAAGATTATGCCGATCTTCTGCGGCGGCTGCGTGCCAGGAACCTGCCCTTCATCTGCGCCAATCCCGACATCGTCGTCGAGCGCGGCGAACGCATGATCTGGTGCGCAGGGGCTTTGGCCCGCGAATACGCGCAGCTTGGCGGGCGCACCCTGATCGCCGGGAAACCCTATGCGCCGGTTTATGAGGTCGCCATGAAAGAGATCGCCGTCATTCTCGGCCGCACGGTCGAGCGTTCGCAAGTTCTGGCCATCGGCGACGGCATGATGACCGACATCAAGGGCGCGGCCGATAATGGCTTCGACGTGCTCTACGTATCGGGCGGCATCCATGCCCGCGATTACGGTGAAGCGCTGCAGCCAGACCCGGCCAGGCTCGCGGCCTTTCTCGAAAAATACGGCTACAGGCCGGTCGCGGTGATTCCCAGACTGCAATAAGTTCAGGCCCAGACTGCAATAGGTTCAAGCCCAGACTGCAATAGGTTCAAGCTATGACGGCAATGTTCGAACGCATTTCCGCAACCGCACCGCTGCCGGCCCATCTGCGTGGCGGCGTGGTGGCGATCGGCAATTTCGACGGCGTCCACCGCGGCCACCAGGCGGTGCTCGAACGCGCGCGCGCCGAAGCGGAGCGTCGCGGCGTACCTGCCCTGGTGCTGACCTTCGTGCCGCATCCGCGAAAAGTGTTCAGGCCGGACATGCCGCTGTTCGTGTTGACGCCACCGCCGATGAAGGCGCGGCTGCTGTCGCATCTGGGCTTTGCGGCGCTGGTCGAGCAGCCGTTCACACGCGAGTTCGCCTCCTTGTCGGCGGAGGCTTTCGTCACCGGCGTGCTCGAGCGCAACCTCGGCATAAGCCACGCCGTCACCGGCTTCGATTTCCATTTCGGCAAGGACCGCCAAGGCGGCCCGGCCTATCTGATGGCGGCCGGCGAGCGCCACGGCTTCGGCGTCACGCTGGTCGATGCCTTCCGCGACGAAAGCGCCGAGGTGGTGTCGTCGAGCCGCATTCGCACGCTGCTGTGCGAGGGCAATGTGGCCGAGGCCGCCGGCCTGCTCGGCTACCGTTTCACCGTCGAGGCGGAGGTGATCGGCGGCCAGCAGCTCGGCCGGACACTCGGCTTTCCGACCGCAAACATGAGGCTTTCGCCGGAAGCCACCCTGAAGGACGGAATTTATGCAGTCCGCTTCCGCCGCGCCGACGGCTCGCTTCATGATGGCGTCGCCAGCTTCGGCCGCCGGCCGACGGTCGACGACAATGGCGCACCATTGCTGGAGACTTTTGTGTTCGACTTTTCCGGCGACCTCTACGGCGAGATTTGTGCCGTGTCCTTTTTCGGCTACCTGCGTTCGGAGGTGAAGTTCGACGGGCTTGATGCGCTGGTCGCACAGATGAAGCGCGATGAGGCTGAGGCGAAGGCACTGCTCGCCGGCGTCAGGCCGCTTTCCGGGCTCGACGCGGCCATAGCTTTCTGAATCTACTTTTTCAGCGCCAAGCCGACGGCAATGAAGGTCCAGCCTTGGAAAATCAGGTCGACGGCCAGGAACAGGCCGAGCACCCACACGCTGTTGACCGGCCAGCCCATGGCGATGACCAGTCCCGCCAGCGCGCTGATGATGCCGGCCGCGACCACCCAGCCCCAGCCCGGCTGCGGCCGGTGGCTGTAGCCGACCCAGGCCCTGAGCACGCCTGAAGCAAGGAGTGCGACTGCCAGGAGGAAGGTTAGCACCGTCGAGGCGAGGACCGGATTGTCGAAGGCGAAGAAGCCGGCGACGGCGTAGAGGAGGCCGCTGAGCAGCCAATAGAAGAAGCGGCCCCATGTCTTCACGCCGAAGGCATGGATGATCTCGACAACGCCGGCCATCAGCATCAGCCAGCCCACGACAAAGACGGAGGCGACGGTTGCGATGAACAGATTGCCGAAAGCGATGCCGCCGAAGACAAGCAGCAGCACCCCAAGCGCGACGAACCATCCCCACTTCGCCCGCGTCTGGCCAATGGCGTCTTTCAAGGCGTCGCCGTGCAGTGTCATCACCCTTCTCCCTCAAGGTTGCCTAGCTTCTTTGTTCCGGAAGGTAGCGCCGATCGCCTTGCCCGTCCAGCGAGCAGGCTGCGAGCGCCACGCCCCGAGCGATCCGCTTGCCACACTTCCGCTTTGTCCCGAAGAGGCCAAATATCAGATGGAATATTCGACCATATGCGAGGGGAGTGCTAAAGATGACGAGTGGGTTTAGGGGCGACCCGCCGTCTCGTGTATTCGCCATGACGCAAGTGTAACGAAAAATCCCCAGCGCTGGCATTGGCCCTTTATCGATGACGTGCTGCTGTACGCCGTTTTCTACGCTTGCTGAGGCTAGGGAAGCAAAATGGGCGACGTGGACGAACACCTCGATCTGACGGAGATCAACGCCGTCCGCAGGTTGTTGACCTCAAAGCCACGAACGGTCCGCTGGGACGAACGCCGGGCACGGCTCGACGAGGTTGGTTCGGTGTGGCCGATTGCCGAGGACATCCGATGCGAGGATGTGGTTTTCGATGGCCTCGAGGGAGAGTGGTCCCTGGCGCCTGCGAGTGACAGGGATAAGGTTCTGCTGTTTTTCCACGGTGGTGGCTACTGCTCCGGCTCTCCTAAAAGTCATCGTCGAATGGTGACAGAGGCAGGTCGGGCAATGGGAATGCGCACTCTCGCGATCGACTATCGACGCGCACCGGAACATCCTTTCCCTGCGCAACATGAAGACGCACTCACCGCATGGCGCTTTCTGAGGCGGCAAGGGATCGCGCCGGATCGCATCGTGGTTGGCGGAGACAGTGCGGGCGGCAACCTCACCCTGTGCCTGGTCAGTATATTGCGCGCGGCAGGCGAGCCGTTGCCGCGATGTCTTTGGCTGGTTTCGCCCTGGACGGACCTTTCGATGTCCGGCGCGACACTATCAACCAAGGACGCAATCGACCCCATCATCCACCGGGCGTATTTGGAGGAACTGGCAACCGCCTATGTTCCCAATGGCGTTGGTCGGCGCGATCCCCTGATCTCGCCGTTGTTCGCCGATCTGAGCGGATTTCCCCCAATGCTTATACAAGTCGGTTCGGCCGAGACGCTGTTGTCGGACGCAACTCGGCTCGCGGAAGCCGCTGGCGCGACTGACGTCAAAGTACGTCTCGAAATTTGGCCGCATATGATTCACGCTTGGCCGGTTTGGAATGCGCGGTTGAGTGCCGGTCGCCGCGCTCTTCACAGCGCGGGCACGTTTGTCCACGAGTATTTATAACCCTTGCCGAGGCAACTGCTGGCGCATTCCAGACGTCTTGATCTGGGATCTTGGTGCGCCAATACGATTCGTTGCTATGCGGAAAACAGGGCCAACGCCGCCAATGTTACGGATATTAAGTCAAATTTTACCGAAATGGCGCCATGGCTTGGATGAAGGCTGGTTGTATCGGCCAATGCGTTCGACGTATGGAGTAACGATGCGGTCAGTCCCGACGATCCCGACGGTCTTGGCCGCATTCATGCTCGGCACCTGCGGCGTTGCCAAGGCCGGCGAGGGCACCTTCGGCTGGCTGTCCGGAGACTGGTACCTGACGGTCGGCGCCACCGGCATGGTCGCGCCGAATTTCGAGGGCGGCAAGAAGTACCTGCTCAGCGCCTCGCCGATCATCTCGCTCGGCAAGGCTGGTCCCGCGGCGCGCTTCAACTCGCGCAACGACAATATCTCATTGGCATTGATCGACGATGGCGGCGTCCGCGCCGGCCTGACAGGCAAGTTCCTGTTTTCCCGCGATGGTGGTGACGCCGACGAATTGAAGGGTCTCGACCCGGTGCGCTGGGGCGGCGAGGCTGGCGGCTTCTTCGAATTCTATCCTTTGGATTGGCTGCGTGCCCGCGCCGAATTGCGGCACGGCATTCGCGCCCATAACGGCTTTGTCGCCGACATCGCCGCCGACGCCTTTTACGATGTGACGCCCGACGTCAGGATTTCCGGCGGGCCGCGCATTTCATTCGCCTCATCGGACTATTTCGACGCCTATTATGGCGTTGATGCCAAGGAGTCACTGGCCTCGGGGCTCAGCGAATATCATCCAGGCGGCGGGGTGAAATCTGCGGGCCTGGGCGGCGCGGTGACCTGGAAGGTGACCGAGCCGATGACGGCCAGTCTGTTCGGCGAATATTCCCGCCTGATGGGCCCGGCCGCCGATTCCAGCCTGGTCAAGGAGCGGGGCTCCAGGGATCAGTTCATGATCGGCGTGTCGACGACCTATCGCTTCGATTTCTCGATGTGAGCGGGCGGGTTGTGCACGACGGAGAGCCGCAAGGCTCAGACGACTATGCCGTAGCCGATCCGATTGAGTTCCTCTTCCACAAGCGTGGCACCTGTTGCAGACTGAAGGAGATCGATGGGCGCGTCGTTGAGAACCCGACTTCGCTTACGCAGCCAGCGTTGCGCCTTTTCATGGTTGCCAAAAACGCGATTCGCCATCGTTGAAATGCGTTCAAGTCGCAAGGCGGACTCGGTAGTCGTCAGGGTCACATTCCGTCCTTCCAGCGCGCTAAACTGTGAAATGCAAACCGAAGATGCTGGTCTCTCGACGCCATCTACCGACAAACATAGGCGCAATTGGTGTACGCTCCTAGCGGAAGCATCAGAGTTCGGGCTTTTCAACATCGCCGGTCTCAGTTAAAAGCCCAGCCATGACGAGCTTTTCGCGCCTTCTCGCGACTGCGATACGAATTACAGGCCCGGTGTTCCGGGCGGCTTGACCGCCGCCGGAGCCGCCGGGAATCTTGCGCGCGGCCTCTCGCGCTTTTTCCAGATCATGATAGTTCAACGCCCGGGCTCTTTTGCCGACGGGCAACGCATATGGCAGACGAATGACTGATACCGAGACCGCCGAGACGATCGACTATTCCAAAACGCTCTACCTGCCGCAGACGGATTTTCCGATGCGCGCCGGTTTGCCGGAAAAGGAACCGCTGCTGGTCAAGCGCTGGCAGGATATGGACCTTTACCGCAAGCTGCGCGAAGACGCAGCCGGCCGCGAAAAATACGTGCTGCACGACGGCCCGCCCTATGCCAATGGCAACATTCATATCGGCCATGCGCTGAACAAGATCCTCAAGGACGTCATCACCCGCTCATTCCAGATGCGCGGCTATGACTCGAACTATGTACCCGGTTGGGATTGCCACGGCCTGCCGATCGAATGGAAGATCGAAGAGCAGTACCGCGCCAAGGGCAAGAACAAGGACCAGGTGCCGGTCAACGAGTTCCGGCAGGAATGCCGCGAGTTTGCGGCGCACTGGATCAAGGTGCAGGGTTCCGAATTCCAGCGCCTCGGCGTCGTCGGCGACTTCGACAATCCCTATACGACGATGGCTTTCCACGCCGAGGCGCGCATCGCCGGCGAGCTGCTGAAATTCGCCATGTCCGGCCAGCTCTATCGCGGCTCCAAGCCGGTGATGTGGAGTGTGGTCGAGCGCACCGCGCTGGCCGAGGCGGAGGTCGAATACCAGGACTATGAGTCGGACACGATCTGGGCGAAGTTTCCGGTCGTCAGCCTCGCTCGCCAGGTCATCAACATCGATGATGGGCAGCCAGCCCTGGATCCCAAGCTGACGCAGACGTCGCTCGATCTGCTTGATGCCAACGTCGTCATCTGGACCACGACGCCGTGGACCATCCCCGGCAACCGCGCCGTCAATTACTCGCCGCGCATCAACTATGGTCTCTACGAGGTCACGGCGGCCGAGAACGCCTTTGGCCCCCAGCCCGGCGAAAAGCTGATCTTTGCCGAGAAACTTGCAGACGACGCTGCCGCGAAGGCCAAGGTCACCCTGAATCGTCTTCGCGGCGTTGGCGCCGAAGAGCTTGAAAATCTTACGCTTTCGCATCCCCTCAAAAGTCTGGGTGGTGGCTACGAATTCCCTGTGCCTATGCTGGCCGGCGATCATGTCACCGACGATGCGGGCACCGGATTCGTCCACACCGCGCCGGGACACGGCCGAGAAGACTTCGACGCCTGGATGGATGCCGCCTCTGATCTTCGCCAGCGTGGCATCGACACCGCGATCCCCTTCACCGTCGACGATGCCGGCTTCTTCACCAAGGACGCGCCGGGCTTCGGCCCGGACCGCGAGGGTGGAGCGGCGCGCGTTATCGACGACGATGGCAAGAAGGGCAACGCCAACCAGGCCGTCATCGACGAGCTGATCAAGCGAAACGCGCTGTTCGCGCGCGGCCGGCTGAAGCACTCCTATCCGCATTCCTGGCGCTCGAAGAAGCCGATCATCTTCCGCAACACGCCGCAATGGTTCGTCTATATGGACAAGGAGCTTGGCGACGGCACGACGCTGCGCAGCCGCGCCCTGAAAGCCATCGACGATACCCGTTTCGTACCCGCCGCCGGCCAGAACCGCATCCGCGCCATGATCGAGGAGCGCCCTGACTGGGTGCTGTCGCGCCAGCGCGCCTGGGGCGTGCCGATCGCCGTCTTTGCCGATGCCGACGGCAATGTCCTGCGCGACGAGGCAGTCAACCAGCGCATCATGGACGCCTTCGAGAAGGAAGGTGCCGACGCCTGGTTCGCCGCCGGCGCCAAGGAGCGTTTCCTCGGCAATCACGATGCCTCGAAATGGCAGCAGGTGATGGACATCCTCGATGTCTGGTTCGATTCAGGCTCGACGCATGCCTTCACGCTTGAGGACCGGCCCGACCTGAAATGGCCGGCCGACGTCTATCTCGAAGGCTCCGATCAGCATCGCGGCTGGTTCCACTCCTCGCTGCTCGAAAGCTGCGGCACCAGGGGCAGGGCGCCCTACGAAACCGTCGTCACCCATGGCTTCACCATGGATGAGGAGGGGCGGAAAATGTCGAAGTCGCTCGGCAACACCGTCGTGCCGCAGGACGTCATCAAACAGTCCGGCGCCGACATCTTGCGGCTGTGGGTGGTGACGACCGATTATTGGGAAGACCAGCGGCTCGGCAAAAACGTGCTGCAGACCAACATCGACGCCTACCGCAAGCTGCGCAACACCATCCGCTGGATGCTGGGCACGCTCGCCCATGACGATGGCGAGGAGGTGCCGCTGGACAAGATGCCGGAGCTGGAGCGGCTGATGCTGCACCGGCTCGCCGAGCTCGATGAAGTCGTACGCTCGGGCTACGACGCCTTCGAATTCAAGCGCATCACCCGCGCGCTGCTCGACTTCATGGTGATCGAGCTGTCGGCCTTCTATTTCGATATCCGCAAGGATGCGCTCTACTGCGAAGCGCCTTCCAGCGTGAAGCGCAAGGCTTCCGTGCAGGTGGTGCGCCATCTCTTCGACTGTCTGGTGAAATGGCTGGCGCCGATGCTGCCTTTCACCATGGAAGAGGCTTGGCTCGACCGTCATCCGGATGTCGTCTCGGTGCATCTCGACCAGTTCCCGGAGATCCCGGCGGACTGGAAGGACGAGGCGCTGGCGGAGAAGTGGCGCAAGGTGCGGCAGGTCCGCCGTGTCGTCACCGGCGCGCTGGAGATCGCCCGCGCGCAGAAGGTCATCGGCTCTTCGCTGGAAGCGGTGCCGGTCGTCACTCTCGACGATGCCCTACTCGAAGCGGCGATCGCCGATGTCGACATGGCCGAGATGGCGATCACCAGCGATCTGGTTATCGCGCACGGCAAGGCGCCGGCGGGCGGCTTTACCCTCGACGATGTCAAAGGCGTCGCCGTGGTCGTTGAGAAGGCGGAGGACCGCGGCCTGGTGAAATGCGCACGCTCCTGGCGCTACACCGCCGATGTCGGCTCAGATCCGGAATTCCCGGATGTTTCGGCCCGTGACGCAGCTGTCCTGCATGAGCTGAAGGCTTTGAGCCGCCTTTAAGGCGGTGCACAATTGCCACGGCGGGCGGCCGATCGGCCCCCGTGCGTTGCCCTTAACGAGTGGTTGAGGTAAACACGCGAAACTCCGGACGACAAATTGTCGCCGGAATTCCGTCGGAAGAGCATAGGCGATGGGGGCCGGACCTTTCTTTGGCCGGCGGCAATCGAGAGGCTGTCTACAGTGGGACTTTTTGGCATGACCGAGAGAACTTACGCGCGCGTCGCGCTGCTGGCGCCGCTTGTCGTATCGAGCCTCGCCTTGTCCGGCTGCATGGGCTCGCCCACCTACGGGACCGACAAGACCGCGGGCGCGCAGCTTGCCGGCGACCTCACCGGGGCTTTTTCCTTCGCACCCAAACGCAAGGATAGTATCGACTACAAGCCGCGCCCCACGCTGGTGAAGCCAGGGCCGGGGCAGAAGGAAGTCTTGCCGCCGCCGCAGGAAAGCATCGAGACGGCGAGTGCCGAATGGCCCGAATCGCCGGAGCAGCGCCGTGCCCGCCTGCGCGCCGATGCCACCCTGCATCAGGACGACCCGGCCTACCAGGCGCAGGTCATCGATGACGTGCAGACGGATCCGGCGTCGGTCAAGGCCGCGCTGAAGCAGTCGGGCTCGAGCCACCCGCCAGCCTGGACTCCGGCCGATTCGGACAAGGACCGCGCCGCGGAAATCATGCGCCGCCGGGCTGAAGGCAAACAGGGCGACCCGACCACCCGCAGATATCTGAGCGAGCCGCCGGTGCAATACCGCGCTGCCGCCGACACTGCGCCGCAGGGTGACCTCGGCGAGGACGAGTACAAGAAGGAACGCCGCCTCAAAAGGGAGGCGGCCGCCAAGAGCAAGAGCAGCGGCATGTTCGACTGGCTGCCCTGGTAGACTGACGGCGCCAGAGACGTTCTGGCCTGGATTGGCTGAACTGGATTGGCTGACTTGGATTCGGTCCGTCTGCCGAACCAGGAAAATCAGGGTCCGCGTCGCTCGCGAAAAAAGTCCTTCAGCAATGCTGCTGCAGCGTTCTCGGCCATGCCAGGATAGATGTCGGGCACATGATGGCAGGTCGGTGACGTGAAGAAGCGAACGCCATTGACGACTGCGCCGCCCTTCTCGTCGGCGACGCCGAAATAGAGCCGGCGCAGCCTGGCGAAAGAGATGGCGCCGGCGCACATGGTGCACGGCTCCAGCGTCACATAGAGATCGTGGCCGCTGAGCCGCTCGCTGGAAAGCTTGCGGCAGGCCTCGCGGATCGCCAGCATCTCGGCATGGGCGGTCGGATCGGCGAACTCGCGGGTGCGGTTGCCGGCACTCGCAACGACCGTATCGCCGCCGACGACGACCGCGCCAACCGGCACCTCGCCACGCAGGGCGGCGGCTTCGGCTTCTTTCAGCGCCAGCGCCATGAAATCCTGCCGCCTCACGCGGTTTCCATTCCGATTATCTCCTCGCCACTAGAGCGCGATCCTGTTACTACCCGCGCAAACGAGCAAAGGCCACATGGACGACAAAAACAAGAAATTCCCGCGCAAGGCCGGCCCGAAACCGGCGGGGCCGCGTGGTCGCGATGGCGCTCCCGGCAAGGGTGGCAAGCCGTCCTTCGGCGTCAAAAAACCCTACACTCCGCGCGGCGATCGGCCGGCGGCGGCCGAAGGCGAACGGCCGAAACGCGACTTCAAGCCGAAGCGCGAAGGCGACCGGCCGTTCGGCAAAGGGCTGCGTCCGGAAGGCAAGCCTTATGAGAAGCGCGAAGGTCCACGCAAGCCTTATGCACCGCGCGGCGATCGGCCGGCGGCGGCCGAAGGCGAACGGCCGAAGCGTGACTTCAAGCCGAAGCGCGAAGGCGACAGGCCGTTCAGCAAAGGGCCGCGTCCGGAAGGCAAGCCTTATGAGAACCGCGAAGGTCCACGCAAGCCTTATGCACCGCGCGGCGACCGGCCAGCAGCTGCCGAAGGCGAGCGGCCGAAGCGCGACTTCAAAGGCAGCGAGAGGCCATTCAGCAAAGGGCCGCGTCCGGAGGGCAAGCCTTATGAGAAGCGCGAAGGTCCGCGCAAGCCCTACGCGCCGCGCGGCGACCGGCCGGCCGCTGCCGAAGGCGAGCACGGCGAAAAGCGCTTCGACCGTCCCAAGCGTGACTTCGGGGATCGTCCTAAGCGTGATTTTGGCGGCGATCGGCCGCAAGGGGCACAAAGGGCACAGGCGGCATCGGAGGGCGGCTTCAAGCCGCGTCCGCGTCGCGTCGAGGCAACGGAAGAAGCCGGCGAACGCATTGCCAAGCGGCTGGCGCGTGCCGGCCTGGCCTCGCGCCGCGATGCCGAGGAACTGATCGCGGCCGGCCGCGTCAAGGTCAACGGCAGGGCGCTGACCTCGCCGGCCTTCAACGTGATGCCCGGCGACATCATCCATCTCGACGGCATGGAGATCCCGCCGATCGAGCGCACGCGGCTGTTCCTGTTCAACAAGCCGGCCGGCGTGGTCACCACCAACCGCGATCCCGAAGGCCGCAAGACCGTCTTCGACGTGCTGCCCCCCGGGCTGCCGCGGCTGATGACCATCGGCCGGCTCGACATCAACACCGAAGGGCTGCTGCTGCTCACCAATGATGGCGGCCTGTCGCGCGTGCTCGAACTGCCGGCGACCGGCTGGCTGCGGCGCTACCGCGTGCGCGTCCACGGCAAGGTCGAGGAAAGCGCGCTCGCGGGCCTGCGCGAAGGCATTGCCGTTGACGGTGTCTTTTATGGCGCCATCGAGGCGACGCTGGACCGCGAGCAGGGTTCGAATGCCTGGCTGACGCTCGGCCTGCGGGAAGGCAAGAACCGTGAGGTCAGGAACATCCTGGGCTCGCTCGGTCTCGACGTGACGCGGCTTATCCGCATTTCCTACGGGCCGTTCCAGCTCGACGATTTGCCGGAAGGCCATGTGTTGGAGATCAAGGGCCGCGTGCTGCGCGACCAGCTCGGCGAGCGCCTGGTCGAAGAGTCCGGTGCCAATTTCGACGCCGATATCGCCAAGCCGTTTTCCAACAAGCCGGTCAGGCGTGAGCGGGAGGAGGAGCCCGAGCGGCCGAAATTCACCCGTGACGGCGAACGCCGTCCGATCGGCGAGGGCGGCCTGATCAAGAACCGCAAGCGCCGCGAAGGCAGCCGCGACGAAGCGCTCGGCAAGCTGTCGACAAAACCGGAGAGGAGCTTTGGCGAGCGTGGCGCCAAACCTGAACGCGGCGACTTCGGGGACAAACCCCGTGGCGACAAGCCTCGTGGCGGCTTCGGCGGCAAGAAATCCGAACGCGAGCAGCGGCCGATCGAACCGCCGGGCCAGCGCAAGGCCAATGTCTGGATGGCGCCGGGGGCGCGGCCGATCGGCAAGGGCAGGGCGGAGGCAGACGCCGCCAAGGCGGCGGAAAACAAGGCGCGCAAGGCCGCTTTCAAGCCGTCTTATGGCAAGCCCGGCGGTGCAAAGCCGTTCGGCAAGCCTCGTGGCGAACGTTCGGATAGCGGTGGCGACCGGCCGCGTGGCGGCCCGAAAGGAAGCAATGCGGATCGTCGGCGGTGAGCTTCGCGGGCGTCCGCTGGCGACGCCCCGCACCTTTGCCATCCGCCCGACGACCGACCGCACGCGTGAGGCGGTCTTCAACGTGCTGGCGCATCGCTTTCCCGAAAAACTGAACGGCGCGCGCGTGCTCGACCTGTTCGCCGGCACCGGCGCGCTCGGCCTCGAAGCGCTGTCGCGCGGCGCTGCCTATGCTGTCTTCATCGAGGAATCCGCCGAAGGGCGCGGCCTGATCCGCACCAATGTCGAGGCTTTCGGCCTCACTGGGCGCACCAAGATATTCCGTCGCGACGCGACGGCCTTGGGCGAGGCGGGCACCATCGCTGCATTCGGCCTGGTCTTTGCCGATCCGCCCTATGGCAAGAGCCTTGGCGAACGCGCGTTGCGCTCGGCCAAGGCCGGCGGCTGGCTCGCCCCCGGCGCGCTCTGCGTAGTCGAGGAAGCGGCGGCGGCGCCGTTCGAGGCAGGGCCGGGCTTTTCGGTTGTCGACGAGCGCAACTATGGCGAGACGGTCATCCGCTTCATCGAGGTTGGGTGAGGCCCCGCAATTGGCGAGGAAGCCGCGCCTTCAAAATGACGAACAATTCGCTTTGCCTCGACCAGCAACCCCGCCTATCGTTCCACCCCAAACCGGAGCCATCTATGACATTTCAGGCTGAATGGCTGCGCGGAACGCTCTTGGGACTGGCCCTGGTGATGGCCGAGCCGGCTCTGGCGGACAACAATCCCGACGACGGCGCAGTGACGGATTTCTTGCTCGACAACGGCATGGAGGTCGTCGTCATCCCCGACCACCGCGCCCCGATCGTCACCCATATGGTCTGGTACAAGATCGGCAGCGCCGACGAGCCGCCGGGCAAATCCGGCATTGCCCATTTCTTCGAGCATTTGATGTTCAAGGCGACCAGCAACCATGCGGCCGGCGAGCTCGATCGCGCCGTCGCCGCCATCGGCGGCTCGGACAACGCCTTCACCTCCTACGACTACACCGCTTTTCATGAGACAGTGGTGCCGCAGGCGCTCGGTGAGATGATGGGCTTCGAGGCCGACCGCATGCGCAATCTCATCCTCAACGACGATGTCATCAAGACCGAGCGCGACGTCATCCTCGAGGAGCGCCGCTCGCGCATCGACTCCAATCCGCAGGCGGTGCTCGACGAGGAGATCGACGCCACGCTGTGGCAGAACCAGCCCTACCGCATCCCGGTCATCGGCTGGATGCAGGAGATGGAGAAGCTGAACCGCACCGACGCGATGGCCTTCTACAACAAATATTATACGCCCAATAACGCCGTGCTGGTGGTGGCCGGCGATGTTGAGCCGGAAACGGTCAAGACGCTGGCCGAAAAGACCTATGGCAAGATCGCGCGCGGCCCGGATCTGCCGCCGCGCATCCGCCCGATCGAGCCCGAGCAGAACACCAGGCGCACGGTGACGCTGACCGACGGGCGCGTCAGCGTGCCGAGCTTTACGACGCAGTGGGTGGTTCCGTCCTATCACACGGCAAAGCCCGGCGAAGCCGAAGCGCTCGACGTGCTGTCCGAAATCCTCGGCGGCGGCAACCGCAGCCGGCTCTACCAGGAGCTTGTCGTCAGGCAAGGGATAGCCGCCGCGGCCGGCGCCTTCTTCCAAGGCACCATGCTCGACGACAGCAATTTCACCGTCTATGGCGCGCCGCGCGGCGATGCCAAGCTTGCAGACGTCGAGGCCGCGGTCGACGTCGAGATCGCCCGCATCGCGAAAGACGGCGTCACCAGCGATGAGCTGGAAAAATCCAAGGACCGTTTCGTCCGCTCGATGATCTTTGCCCGCGACAAGCAGGAGGACATGGCCAACATCTACGGCTCGACGCTCGCCACCGGCGGCAACGTCCAGGACGTCCAGCAATGGCCCGACCGCATCCGCAAGGTCACCGCCGACCAGGTCAAGGCGGTCGCTGCCCGCTATCTCAATCTCGACCACGCAACGACCGGCTATCTTCTGCCGCAAACCCAGGCTGGGAATTGATTTGATGATGAACCAGCACGGTCCCGCTCTGCCTTCTCCCCCGGGCTCCTCCCCTTCTCCCCTTGTGGGAGAAGGTGGCCGAGCAAAGCTCGGTCGGATGAGGGGTGTTCCAGCTTGGCACCAACGGCACTCCGTCCAACACCCCTCAACCGTCTCGGCGCTTCGCGCCGATCCACCTTCTCCCACAAGGGGAGAAGGGAAGCACGCGCGCTCCGGCCCTCTTCTAGCGACCCTCATCCTCTCCCTCGTCTTCCTCATCCTGCCGGCGCTTTCGGCTCGTGCTGCCATGAACATCCAGGAGGTGACCTCGTCGAAGGGCATCACCGCCTGGCTGGTGGAGGATTATTCGGTGCCGATCGTCGCCATCCGCTTCGTCTTCGATGGCGGCGCGACGCAGGATCCGCCCGGTAAGGAAGGGCTTGCCAACCTGATGAGCGGTCTGTTCGACGAAGGCGCCGGCGACCTCGACAGCGAGGCCTTCCAGGTCAAGCTTGACGATGTCGGCGCCGAGATGAGCTTCGATGCGCAGCGCGACGGAATCTACGGCTCGATGCGCATGCTGGCCGAGCAGCGCGACGGCGCCTTCGACCTGCTGCGCGTGGCGGTCAACCAGCCGCGCTTCGACCAGGTGCCGATCGACCGCATCCGCGCGCAAATCCTGTCCGGCATCATCGCCAACGAGCGCGATCCCGATACGCTCGCCCAGCGCAAATGGCTGGACGCGATCTACGGCAGGCATCCCTATGCGCGGCCGGACCAGGGCACCAGGCAAAGCATCGCGACGATCACGCCGTCCGATCTCAGCGCTTTCCACAAGGCGAATTTCGCCCGCGACGGTCTGCATGTCGCGGTGGTCGGCGCCATCGACGCCGAGACGCTGAAGCAGAAGCTCGACCTGGTATTCGGCAGCCTGCCGGAAAAGCAGGCGCTTACGCCCGTTCCCGACATCGACCTGAAACTTGGCCAGCAGCTCGAGGTCGTTTACGACCAGCCGCAGGCCTCGCTGCAACTCGCCTATCCCGGCGTGAAGCGGAACGCGCCGGATTTCTTCGCCGCGGTGCTGATGAACGAGATCCTCGGTGGCGGCACTTTCACCTCGCGGCTGTTCGACGAGGTGCGCGAGAAGCGCGGCCTGGCCTATAGCGTCAGCTCCGACCTCGTCGACCACCAGCATTCCGAGGCGCTTTCCATCACCACCTCGACCCGCGCCGACAGGGCGGCCGAGACGCTGGCCGTGGTGCGCGACGTGGTCAAGCGCATGGCCGAGGAGGGGCCGACCGAAGCCGAGCTGGCGGCGACCAAGAAATACATGATCGGCGCCTATGCCATCAACAATCTGAATTCCTCCGGCGCGATCGCCGCAACGCTGGTCGAGATCCAGCTCGGCAAGCTCGGCATCGACTACATGCAGCGCCGCGCCGCGCTGATAAACGCGGTGACGCTGGACCAGGTCAAGGCAGCGGCGAAAAAGCTGCTCTCCGCCGAGCCGGCCGTCATGGTGGTCGGGCCGAAGCTGGGAAGCAAGGGATGAGCCGTTGCCCGCGTTTTCCAGGCGCTGGCGCCGCCCCGGTCGGCTCCCCCTTCTCCCCTTGTGGGAGAAGGTGTCGCCGAAGGCGACGGATGAGGGGTGTTCCAGCTTGGCATCGGCGGCACTCCGTCCAACACCCCTCATCCGTCTCGGCGCTACGCGCCGATCCACCTTCTCCCACAAGGGGAGAAGGAAAGACGCGCTACGGCCACAAACCGCCGGCAATCCGGATGACGGGGCATTTGCCCAATTTCGATAGCACCGCCGCATCGAGTGTCAGAAATGGGGGCTAGCAAAGGCTCCGCGGTCGGCCCTAGCTTCGGCATCGCCTTTGGCGGCGGCGGCGCGCGTGGGCTGGCGCATATCCACGTCATCGAGGTGCTGGACGAACTGGGCATAAGGCCGGCGGCAATCGCTGGCTCGTCGATCGGCGCCATCATGGGCGCCGGCATGGCCTCTGGCATGACCGGCAAGGACATTCACGACTATACGCGCTCGATCCTCGGCCGCCGCGCCGAAGTGGCGACGCGCATGTGGCGGGCGCGGCCCGGCACCTTTGCCGAAGCGTTGCAGGGCGGCTTGCGGGTCAGCCAGTTCAATGTCGAGCGCATCCTCAAGGCGTTCCTGCCCGATGCCATCCCCGAGACTTTCGCCGAACTCAAAATACCGCTGAAGGTGACGGCAACGGACTTTTATGGCCACAAGCTCGCGGTGCTCGACGAAGGCGAGCTGCATTCGGCGCTGGCCGCTTCGGCGGCGATCCCGGCGGTGTTCCGCCCGGTGATGCGCGACGGCAGGCTGCTGATCGACGGCGGCATCTACAATCCCGTGCCGTTCGATCTGATCGAGCTCGACGCCGACATCGTCATCGCCGTCGACGTGGTCGGCGCGCCGACCGAGGCCGGGCGCAAATTCCCGACCTCCGTCGACCTGATGTTCGGCGCCACGCAGCTGATGATGCAGTCGATCATCGCCAGTAAGCTGAACCAGAGCCGGCCCGACATCCTGATCCGGCCGGCGGTGTCGAAATACCGCGTGCTCGATTTCATGAAGGTCGAGGCGCTGATGGCCGAGACGGTGGCGATCAAGGACGAGCTGAAGCGCGAGATCGAAAGGGCGGTCGAGGCGCGGGCCAAGGCCGAAGCCAGCAAGCGCACCAACCGTCTCGGCGGATGACAGCCGTCAGGCGCCCGGCGTCAACGCCCGCTGGACCATGAGCGTATCCTTCGTAAGTGGTGCGGATCAGCTCGAGATTGGCGCCAATCTCAGCCCCACTTCATCTCGCCGGTGGCGACCTTGGAGCCGATGTCGAGCGCAACCCCCATGCCGAGGCCGGGGAAGCGGGCTTCCATGGCGCTCTTCAGCGCGGCAGCGTCCTTGGCCTTGGCCAGTTCTTCCTCGAAGGCGATGAGATAGGTTTTTGTGTGCTCGACGCCCGAAAGGTCGGTCGCCGCCCCAGGCGTCATGTGCCCAGGCACGACGATCGCCGGCTTGCGCGCCGCGATCTTTTCGAGGTTGGCCAGCCAGGCGGCGCGCAGTTCCCTGGTCGGGGTGTCGGCGGTCCAGACATGCACGCCGGCAAAGATCATCACCCCGCCGAACACCGCGTTCAGCGACGGCACGAACAGATAGCGCCGGTTGCCGAGGCCTTCCGCGGCGACGATCTCGATGCTCTCGCCGTCGACGCTGAGCGTCTTGCCGTCGAACGCTTCCGGGATGACGACGTCGGCCAGCGCCTGCGGGCCATTTTCCTTCAGCTGCGGCCCCCAGACGGCGAGCTTCTTTTCGACATTGCCGTTGATGGCGGCCACCGTCTCGGCTGCGGCGATCACCCGTGCCTGCGGGAACGTCTGCTTGATCCGCTTGAGGCCGAAATAATAGTCGGGGTCGGACTGGCTGACATAGATGGTGGTGAGCGTCTTGCCGGTCGCCTTGATCGCCTCGGCCACGGCCCGGCCGTCGGGGTAGGTGAAACCGGAATCGATCAGCACGGCTTCGGTGGCGCCGGAGACCAGCACCGGGGCGCGGAAGAAGCCGTTTTCGCCGGCGGGAAAATGCTTCCAGGAAAGCCCGCTGGCCGCATGGCCAAGCCCGGCGGGAGCAAAGACCGCGGCAGCGCCGGCGGCGAGGGTGGTTTTCATGATGCTTCTCCGTGTGAACATGGATGTCTCCTGGGAATGCGGAATTCGGCGGCCTCGATGCCCGCAAGATGGCAAAAACGGAATGCATATTGAAGGCCGACAAAATAGACGTAATGTATGCTTTCGCCTGACAATGGGGCTGCATCTGCCATGAGCCACGCATGAACCTGAACCGGCTGGCCTATTTCGCGGCGGTGGTCGACGCCGGCTCGTTCACGCGGGCCGCCGAGCGGCTGGGCATCACCAAGGCGGTCGTCAGCCAACAGGTGGCGCGGCTGGAGCTCGATGTCGGAACGACGCTGCTGATCCGCACGACGCGCCGCGTCCATCCGACCGAGGCCGGCCGGACATTCCATGCCCGCTGCCTGCAGGTTCTGCAGCAGGCCGAGGATGCCTTCGACGAGCTCGCGCAGGCCGCCGCCGAGCCGACCGGCACGCTGCGCATCGCGGCGTCCAACGACTACGGCACGTCGGCGGTGGTGCCGGTGGTCGCCGCCTTCAGCGCGCGCTATCCCGCCTGCCGGGTGGAGCTGACGCTGGGCGACGAGACGATCGACCTGGTTTCCGGCCACATCGACGTGGCCATCCGCGTCGGCTGGCTGGCCGATTCCAGCCTGCAGGCGCGGCGCATCGGCACCTTCCAACAATTCATGGTGTGCGGCGCCGGGTTTGAAGGCCGGTTCACGGCCGGGGAACCGCAAGACCTTGCCGGGCTGCCCTTCATCGCCAACATGGCGCTGCGCGAACCGCTGCTATGGCAATTTTCGCGCGGCGACAACGAGCAGCAGGTCGTGCGCATGCAGGCAACGATCGCCATTGACGCGACGCCGGCAGTGCTGGCGGCCGTCCGCGCCGGCGCCGGCCTGTCGGTGCTGCCGGACTTTCTGGTGCGGGACGAGCTGGCCGCCGGGCGGCTGGTGCAGGTCCTGCCCGAGTGGCGGCTGCCCTCCGGCGGCATCTACACAGTCTACCCCGCCGCCCGCTTCCGCCCGCCCAAGGTGACGAGGTTTGTCGAGATGCTGATTGCGGCCGAGCAGAAGCTGGAGGCAGGCGGGCGGGGGCGCTGATGGGCGAAGCAGCGATCTCCCCCCCAACGGCAGGGCTATCGCATAGGGGGCCCCCCTCATCCGGCCGCTTCGCGGCCACCTTCTCCCCGCTGGGGAGAAGAGGCTGGCGTTAACGCCGGCGACCTCCTCTCCCCTCGGGGAGAGGTCGGATTGCCATCCGAATTGCCCTTCGCAATTC
>NZ_JAMYQV010000018.1:0-147547 GCF_040321065.1 Mesorhizobium sp. M0563 | reverse complement strand
GCTCCTTCGCTCAACTGCCTCTCCAAAGAATCCTTTCTCAGCCTAAACTCAACCCCAAAATCGCCATATGCGATTCCCCTGCCCTTGCGGGGGAGATGTCCGGCAGGACAGAGGGGGGTGCTGTCCCTCCGGCGTCCGGAAAATTCTATACATTAAAGCCTCCGCACGCGCTCCGGCCTGGTTCATCCCATCCGTCCTCGCGCCTTGACCGGCAAAGTCTCGATCACCTTGTCGCCTTCGATCAGATGCACCTCGTCGAACAGATTGGTGACGACGCAGCAATGGTCGGGCACGACGCGCACGCGCTCGCCGATTCGAAGCTCGGCGTCGCCTGACAGCGTGACGTTGCCATGTTCTTCGCTGAGACTGGTAACCCGCGCTCCCGCAACGCCTAGCAGCTCGCCGAAATCGGCGAGCCCCAGCGTGTCGCTGGACAGGGCCTTGCTGCCGGCGTCGAGGATGGCGCGTGTCGGCGTTGGACGGCTGACCACCGTCGACAGCACCGTCAGCGCGCAATCGTCGAGGCTGCCGACGCCTTTGGCGACCTGGTAGCGGTCGAGATAGATGTAGGTGCCTGGGCGGTATTCGGTGACGACGGAATGCTCGCCCGAGCGCCACATGTCGGGCGTGCCGCCGCTGGAGATACGCTCGCAGGCAAGGCCGGATGCGGCAAGTGCTTGCTGCGCATCGGCGAGCCACGCCTCGGTCTCTGCAGCGCGGCCCGCCCCCGGGTAGGTCATCAAGCCGCCGAAGACGAGCCCCCGGACCTTGTCGATCTCGCTCGCCAGCGCGACTGCCTCGCCGGCCGACTGCACACCGCAGCGGCCCATGCCGGTGTCGCATTCGATCAGCACCGGCAGGCGGTGGCCGGGATCGGTAAAGATGGCGGCAAGTCCCATCAGCGTGTCCATGCTGTCCGTTGTCACCGACAGTGTTACGCGGCCGTGCAGCGCCTTGAGGCGCTCCAGCTTCGCCCGCCCGAGGATATTGTAGGGCAGAAAGATGTCGGTCAGGCCGGCGTCGGCCATGACCTCGGCCTCGCCGATCTTCTGGCAAGTGATGCCGACGGCGCCGGCCGCGATCTGCTTTTTTGCCCAGTAGGGCAGTTTGTGGGTCTTGATGTGCGGCCGGAGTTTCAGCCCGTGCCGGTCGGCATGGGCCTGCGCCCGCGCGATGTTGGCTTCGGCGCGGCCGGCATCGATCAGGATCGCCGGCGTATCGAGGTCGTCTATGCTGCGCATGGTCTCACCATCGGAAAATTGGTTGACCTTATGGCCCTGATCGGACCGCATGTCATGGGGCCAGCGACAGCAGTTTGCATCGACACCGAATTGACGTTCGGCTATTGCGTTAGCGCTCGCAAAGCGACGGGAAGGAACCACGATCATGAAACGCTCCGCCATCAACGACATCATCCGCGACGCCGACGCCTTCATCCGCTCGTTCGGCTACATCATGCCGCCCTTCGCCTACTGGAGCCCCGAAGAGATGAAGGCGCGCCGGCAGGATTCGTCGGCGATCTTCTCCTCCCGGCTCGGCTGGGACATCACCGATTATGGCCAGGAGAAGTTCGACGAGCTCGGCCTGTTTCTGTTCACCGTTCGCAACGGCCGCTACGAGGACATGAAGAAGGGCATGGGCATGCTCTATGCCGAGAAGATCATGATCTCGCGCAAGGACCAGCTGTCGCCGATGCACCGCCACAACATCAAGGCCGAAGACATCATCAACCGTGGTGGCGGCAAACTGGTGCTGGAGCTGTTCATGCATGATCGCGATGGCGGAATCGATCCGAAGGCCGAAGTATCGGTGCCTGTCGACGGAACCATCCACAGGCTGCCTGCGGGTGGGCTGCTGAAGCTCGACCCAGGCCAGAGCGTGACGCTGCTGCCGGGCGTCTGGCACGCCTTCTGGGCGGAAGGCAAGGACGTGCTGATCGGCGAGGTTTCGACGGTCAACGACGATCTCACCGACAATGTCTTTCGCGAACCAATCGGCCGCTTCGCAGACATCGACGAGGACACAGCACCGCTGCACCTGTTGGTGTCCGACTACGAGAAGTGGGTGGGATAGGGCAGGGTGGCGAGGAACACTTACGCTCGAGAGTGAAGGTCCTCGGCAATCAGCCGCTTCTGTCGCAAGTCGACCCGAGTCGTTGTGCACAGCTGATCCAGCGGCATTTTGACGTGGGCCTCGTCAAGCGGGATTAGCGCGTAGTAATTGCCCTCGCCGGGCTGTGGGATTGGCGCCGGGGCCGACTTCTCATCGGAAGGATCGACTCGTGAGGCGGCAATGATCACTCCGCGGGAATCGTATACCGCGTGAAGCACTGTTGGCATGTCTTGGCTCCTCAGGGAGAACTTATCGCCGCGAATCTTATTTGCATATCGTCTGATACGTTCGTCTGTATCACCTCGGTCTGGCCTGTCTCATCGATGTAGGTATACAGGCTTTCCCAGCGCAAAGTGGCCGTGCGAAGGACGACCGCCGCACGTACCGAGTACCCCCAGTAGGCATCGCCTGTTCCGAGTTTCCAAAACCACACCATTTGGCTGCCAGCTCGTTGGAAAGTGGATTGAGTGACGAAAGTGGCCAAGGAAGTCTCCTTGCAGCTTGATTTCCGTAGAACCTGGAACTCTCGAGGAGTTTTCTTGCAACATCCGCTTGCGACTTCCAGAGGATAGGGAACACGAGCACCCTCGGACGGATAGGCATTTCAACCCCGCGAGACTGAATTTGCGGGAGAAGATGGCACCGGTCAAGCGTCAATCTTCGGTGGCAATGGGCTGCTGCGCACGCTTTTCGTGCATTTCCACTCCTGAGTCTAACGCTGATGCTTGTCGGCCCTGCGGTTGCCCAGCAGCAGCTTGCGTTCGAGATGCGCCCGCAGCTCTCCGTAATACGCCGTCAGGAACGCGCGTGCGTCATGGGCTTGTGGTGCTGCGCCGATCTTGCGTCCGATCGTTTCGGCCACCGTCCGCAACGCGAAATAGTCGTCGCGGCGCAGCACTTCCTCCAGCTTGTGGAGTTCGGCAATTCCGTACGCGTCGAGCTGGGCGTGGCTGAATCGGAACGCACCAGTGCCTGCATCCTGCCGGGCCGACAGATCTTCCAGCAAGGCGCGCTTCGGTGCCTCGACCACCCAGGTCCCCGCCAACAGGTCGCCGATCCGCATGCGGTCTCGATTGAAGAGCGGGAACAACGCAAACAGCAGCGTCCACACCAGTCCGAACACCGTCGTCAGCGTGTCGGCAAGGTCGGTGCCGCTGCGTCCGACGATGATCGACAGCGGCAGGAACACTTCGATCTCGCGCATCAGGTTGCGGGCGATGACCTGGTCGATCGACAGGCCGTCTCCGCTGCGCGATGCGACCCGGATGCCGACGATCCGCTTGCCGGGCGTAGCCGCGCGCCGGCCCGCTTCGAAGACGATGAAGTAGGCGTTGCGCAGAAAGAAGATCAGGATGATCCAGACGACGAAGAGCGGCTGAAACCCCTCGCTGCCAAGGCCTCCCACCCCGAACAGTGCGACGATCGTGATCACGATTGCAGCCACCGCGATGAACACGAAGTCGAGGAGGAAGGCGGCAGCCCGCGTGCCGGCGTCGGCCAGCTTTATCCGAAGATCGACGCCCTCGGGCGTGATCAGCGGCCGTATAGCCGCAAAGGCGGCGCGTCTACCGATCGCCATGCCGCACCATCCGGAACAGGTAGAAGTAACCGATCCACAGCGCCAGCATGCCACCGCCAATGGCGTAGCGCGTGACGTCGCTGGTGATGGTCTGCCTGCCAATGCCCTCGAGCAGCCCGGCAAACAGCAGCATGACCGAGACCCCGACCATAGCATTCGCGGCGATGCGTCCGGCACGAGCCGCTGCCGCCATGCGTGTCAATTCGCCGGGAAAAGCGATGCTGGTGCCGATGCGCATGCCGGCCGCGCCGGCCAAAGCGATTGCGAACAATTCGGTGGTGCCGTGGATGGCCAGCCAGCCGCCGAGCTCCATGCCGAGCCCCTTGGACCAATAGACTTGGAACAACGCGCCGATCATGCAGCCGTTGAACAGCATCAGCAGTACCGTCGGCACGGCGAAGGCAAAGCCGAGGGCGAAGGCCAGGATCGCGACCTGGACGTTGTGCGTGAACAGATAGACGGCAAAGCCTGAGAGAAAGCCATTGTCGCCATCATAAAGCATGCTGCGCAGCAGTTCGGCCGAAGCATCTGGACCGCGGCCCCCTGCCAGGCTGGACGGGATGATCGCGTCGAACCAGCTCTTGTCGGATGCCACCAGCCAGGCGCCTGCACCAATGCCGATCACCATCAGCGCGACCGAAACCAATGTCTCGCGCCACAGGTCGCGAATGGCTTCGGGCCAGTCGTGCAGGAAGAAATCGGCGAGGCGCTGCCGCAGCCCGCGGCGTGCGCCATAGAGATAGAAATAACCGCGCAGCGACAGCGCTTCGAGATAGGCGACCAGCGCGTTGTCGAGCGAGGTCGCCCGCGCCACCGAAAGGGAAGACAGCGCCGATCGATAGAGTAGGGGCAGCGACAGCAGCTCCTCTTCGGAAAGCGTGCGCGGCGCACGCTTCTCGACACGCGCGAGAAGCGCCTCGAATGCTTTCCAGTCGGCCTCGCGCTCGCGGCGGAAGCTGGCCAGCGACTGGCGTACCGCGTCGCCACGTACCGCACTGCCGGGTACTGGCGCCGTCACAACAGATCCTCCTGCTTGAACTGCAGATAACGCTCGACCAGCGCGGGACCCAGCCGATTGTGGTTGGCTTCGATGACATGCGCCCCGAGCAGCCGCAGCCGGCCGATGACGACCTGCCTTTCGCGCAAGAGCCCTCCGGCAACGACCGCGCGGGCAACGTCCTCGCCGGAGCGTGGCGGCATGTCGGCCAGGCCCTCCAGTTCGGTATCCTTCATCAGCATGAACAGCACCAGATGCCGTTCGGTGAGCCGGCCCACGGTGCGCAGCATCAATTCGGCACTGATCGGATCGACGAAATCGGTGAAGACGATGACCAGCGAACGGCGGTCGAGCCGCGCCGCCAGCGTCGTCAGCGCCAAGGTGAAGTTGGTCTCTTCACTGGAATAGTCGATCTCCGCCGCCCGTTTCTGGATCATCGCAAAGCTGGCGGGGCCGCGTACCGCGCCGCTCGAAACGCGCGGCCTTGCATCGAAGCCGAACAGGCTGACCATGTCGCCGCCCTTCAGCGCGATGAATGCCGACAGTAAGGCGGCCGTCACCGCCCGGTCCACCTTCGGCACACCGTCGACCGGTTCGCACATCAGGCGTCCGCTATCGATGGCCAGCACGATATTGTTGTTCTCCTCGATGCGGAACTCGCGCGCCAAAAGCTTGCCGTGGCGGGCGCTGCGCTTCCAGTCGATCATGCGCCGGCCCATGCCCGGCTGGTAATCCTTGAGCGCGTCGAACTCGCGGCCTTGGCCGGCGCGGCGCTGCGCATGGCCTTCGGCAAGCGCCGCATGTTGCAGCAGCGTGATCGCCTCGCCGCGGGCGCTGCTGACGTCGGGCAGCACCGCAACCTTGCTTTCCACCGGCAGTACGACCTGGTTCCAGACCAGCCCGAACGGCCCGCGGCAGCGCACCCAGAGACGGTCGAAGCTGGCGACGCCGCGCCGCAGCGCCTGGAAGCGAAGGTCGAGCGACCCGCCTCCGATGGTTGGCAGCAAGGCCCCGCCGCTGCCGTCCACCGGCGCCAGCCGCGCATCGTGGCCGACGCGAGCCTCCGCGGCGCGCGGCCGGCCCGAATGACGGGCTGCAATTTGCACGCTGAACTCGCCGCCGACACCGACCTGCTGCGGCGCATCGATGCTGGCATTCAGCGATGCCCGCCCGCGTCCGGCCGCGGCATCCACCGCCAGGAAGGCAAGCAGCAGGCAGCTCCACAGCAATCCCAGATACCAGAATGACGGCAGTGCCAGCGCGACCAGGAAGGCCGGCACCGCGCCGGCCGCTGCTGCCCACACTGCTCGGCCGCTGGGATAGATCAACGTGGTGCTTCCGTCTGGTCGACCAGGTCGGAGACGATCTGCTCGACCAGGCGGCCGTCGATCTGGGCGGCAGGCGAAAGGATGACGCGATGGCGCAGCGCCGGCACTGCCAGCGCCTTGACGTCGTCGGGGATCACATAGGCGCGTCCGTCCAGCGCCGCCCGGGCACGCGCCGCCCGCGCCAGCATGGCGCCCGCGCGTGGACTGGCCCCCACTTCCAGATCGGCATTTTCGCGCGTAGCCCGAACCAGCGCCGCTATATAGCCGATGACATCGTCGACGAGGGTGACGGAGCCGACGGTTGCAAGTGCCTCCTGCAGCGTCTCGCGGTCCGTCTGCGCCTCGATGCCATATTGCGCGATGTCGTGCGAGGCGGAGCCGCCGCCGTGATGGACGATGATGGCTCGTTCTTCCTCGGGGCCGGGATAGCTGACGCGGTGCTTGAACAGGAAGCGGTCGAGCTGCGCCTCGGGCAGGGGGTAGACGCCCTGGTGCTCGATCGGATTCTGGGTCGCGACGACCATGAAGTTGCGGCCGAGCGAATGCGTGGTGCCGTCGAACGTGACCGCATGTTCCTGCATCGCCTCGAGCAGTGCGGCTTGCGTCTTGGGTGGCGTGCGGTTGATTTCGTCGGCAAGCAGGAGATCGCAGAAGATCGGGCCGCGCGTCAGCGTGAACTGCCCGGTCTGGAAGTTGTAGATGTTCGACCCGACGATGTCGCCGGGCATCAGGTCCGGTGTGAACTGGATCCGCCCGTAGGCGACCCCAAGCGCTTGGGCGAAGCAGCGCGCGGTCATTGTCTTGGCCGTGCCGGGAGGGCCTTCGAGCAGGATATGCCCGCCTGCAAACAAGGCGGTCAGCATCAGGTCGACCGTATCGTGCTGCCCGGTAATCGCCTTGGCCACTTCTTCCCTGATCCGTGTCGCCAGGGCCTTCACATCATCGACGTTCACCGAGCCTCCTTGCTGTCCAGTCGTGCAGCCGCTCAGCTGCCTGTTGCATCTGCGCCAAGTTCTTGGCCTCGCCGGCGGCTTGCGAGCGCATCGTGAAGCCGCCAGCTTGCTCCTTATCGCGAGAGTCGAGCCAGTGGTCGAGCGCTGTGCCTTGCAACCCTTGCGGTGCCCCGAGCAGCGCGCCGGCGCGCACCCGCATCAAGGCCGCATAGCGGCTTCCCAGCTCGTCCAGCCGGCCGGCACGCCGCATGAGCATCGCCGTCGTATCGACCAGCGCACGCTTGCCGAAAGCAATTGCACGCTGGTCGGCACGCGGCGGGCCGAATCGGCCGAGGCCATGCAGGAACGCCAGCGCCGCAGCGACCAGGATCGTCAGTGTCAGCGCCAGGAAGGGCGGCTCGACCAGAAGCTTGGCCAGATCATACTTCCGCCCCGCGCCGTGCAGCGTCAGATCGAACATCACCGGCCCGTCGTCCGGCTGGAGCAAGGCGATCAGCCCGAGCGCCGCTGCCGCCTTGTCGGGATCCTTGAGGGCGGCGTTGTTGATCAGGTCGGGGTCGGTCAGGATATAGAACGGCTTGTTCTCCACTTGCGTCAGGACGGCCTGGCCTTTGCCGGCTGCAATGACCGGGTGTTCGTCCGCTACCCACTGCAATTCTTCGGGGGCGTTGACGAGCCTGCCGTCGATGTCGAGTTGCTTTGGCGTACTTTGGCCGGCACCAATCTTTGCATCGGCGATCCGGCCAAGCCACTCGTTCACCACCGAACCAGGCAATCGCCCGAATTTCATGTTCCAGCCTTCATGCTCCTGCAGCGGCAGGATCTGCCATTTGGGCAGCACGAAGAGCGTGTTCTGGTCCTGACGAAGGTCGAGGATGTGGTCGAGAGCCTCCGGATCGCTGTCGAGCGAAATGGTGACGATCAGCAGCATGTCGGTGCCGAGATCGTCCTCGGTCCGCGCCATGAAGGGCGGTTCGCCGGTCAGCTTCAGCCATTCCGCCAGGCCGGCGTAGCCGACGCCGCTTTTCGACAACGGCGTGGCGCCGCCATTGCCGGGTTGCCGGAAATCGGGAGCATAGGTGGACAGCAGGAAGAAACCGGCAGCCGCAAGCAGGCTGGCGAAAATCCCCCAAAACAGTGTCTTTCGATTGAACGGCTCCTGCGCCTCGACCGCCGGTGCGCTCACGTCCAGGCATCCCGGAAGGCGAAACGTTCATAGGCGCCGCGTGCTTGCCGCCAGCCTTCCGCGCCGACCGGCCGGCGCGCGAACAGCGCCGTCTCGACAATGCGGGCGATCTCGGTAAACGCATGGCGTGCCCTTCCCGGCAGGGAAGGAGCATTGGCGATGTCGCGCGCGGTGAGCGACGGGCGCAGGAAGTCCGGCAGCCGGCTGGCAATATCGGCGACGCTGCGCCGAAGCAGCAAGTGAACCGCCTCGTCATAGTCGCCGCGTGCGGCCAGCGCATCCGCTTCCGACAGCAGGATCTGCGCGGCGCCCGCGTCGGGACGCCAGGTCTCTTCGGCCTCGGCCTCGGGCCGCGCGCGCTGCCACGGCAGGTGCCAGGCGATGCCTTTCACCTCGAGGAAGACCAAAAGCAGGATGATTGCGGCGCCCGATATCACCGCCCCCCAGAACAGATAGATCATGTAGGGACCGAGCGATGACAAAAGATCGAGCAGCGGCTTCAGCCAGTCGGGCGGCTGGGGCGGCACATAGGCCGGCAGGTCGAACTGGATCGACTCATCGGCGATCAGCTGCTTGTGCAGATTGGTCAGCCATTCGGCTTCCGCTGTGCCTGGCTGTGCCACCGTCACCCGCTCCCCTGCAACCTGCAGTTCCCAGCCGACACTGACAATGCAGCACAAGAATTGCAAGTGGGCTGGACGCCCACGGTTAATCTTGGCAGAATTGCTATTAGGGCGCCGTGATACTGTTACGGCGAAACACGGGGGGAATCATGGCTTCAACGACACTGGAACGGCCTGAGAAATTCGAGATCGGCAGAGTGTTCAACAACAGCTTCGCCGTGATCGGCCGCAACATCGGCTTATGCCTTGGGCTCGCGCTGCTGTTTTCAGGCTTGCCGGCGATTATTCTTCGGCTGTGGAGCCAACCGCAACTAGATGCGGTTCTGCAGGGCGACCCCGGCGCCGCGGCCGATCCCTCGATGATGTTTCAGAATTCATGGATTACGGTTATTGCGGGATTGCTATCCTTCGTTTTCGCGCTGCTGCTCCAGTCGGCGCTGGTGCGGGCAACGATCGAGGACTTGAACGGCAAGCGGCCGACCTTTGGCGACTGCATTCAGATAGCCATCCGCAATTTGCTGCCGACCCTTGGTATTGGCCTGCTCGTCGGCCTGGGTGCGGGCCTGGCGTCGATAGCTTTGCTGGTTCCCGGCATCATCTTGTGGCTCGGATGGTGCGTGGCGGTGCCGGTTCTGATCCAGGAGCGGCTTGGCGTGTTCGGGTCGATGTCGCGCAGCCGTGTCCTGACCAAGGGCAACCGCTGGCCGCTATTTGGCCTCTTCTTGATCCTGATGGTCATCGCCATGGTCATCCAGTGGGTGATGCTGGCAGTCATCGTCATGTTGGGTGGGATCATTGCCGATGTGGCGGCAGCCTTGGTGTCGACCGTACTGTCGATGGTGCTGTCGGTGGCCACGGCGGTCAGCTATGTCGAGCTGCGTCAGGTCAAGGAAGGCACCAGCGTCGAAGAACTGTCGCAAATCTTCTCCTGAGGACGGGTGGAGGCTTTTCACCGACGGCTCGGCTCTCGCATTGCGCTACTGAGCCGAGCTTGTTCACAAAGCCTTTGTCTGCGCCGGTAACGCTGTGGCCAGCCGCTTCGCCCATTCCTCGATGCCGGAGCGGCCCGCCAGCAAATCCTGCCTGATCTCGATGAGGATTGCGGGAATGCCGCGATCGTCGCCATGGACCGGTATGGCATAGTCGCCGTCGCGGCTGATCACATAGGGCTCGTTTGCCGCGGCGTTGAGCGCACTGTCGGCGCGCAGGCCGGCAAGCACTGCCTGGCCGAAATCGACTGCCCGATCGTAAAGCACGCCGGCGTGCCAGGGCCTGCCAACACTGAGGTAGACCGGCGTGAAGGAGTGAATCGCCGCGATCCGCGTCGCTCTGCCCTGCCTCGCCCGGTCGTCGAGATGGGCGGCCACGCGGTTATGAAACGGCGTGAACATGATTTCGGCACGCCGGCTTCGTTCCTCCGGATCGAGGCCGACATTGCCGGGGATGTCAATGTCTTCCGACAGTACCGGAATGCTGCCACTGGAACCCAGCGGCCGGTTGGGATCAATCAAAAGCCGCGAATAGGAGCTGAGGAAGGCCGGAGCATCGAGCAGCTTCGACAGAGCGCGGGTCACTTCGGCGGCGCCGATGTCCCAGGCGATATGGCGCTGCAAATGGCTGCTGTCGAGACCGAGCCGCGCATACTCGGCCGGAATATGATTGGACGCGTGCTCGCATATCAGGACGATATCGGAACGCCCCGTTTCGTTGATTGCTTCGACCGCGGGTGGCCAACCTTCCGGTAGGATGGCGTTGGCAACCGGCGCAGCCATCAATAGAGCGTCCGGTAGAGGTCGCAGACCGCCACTGGATCGAGACCGGCAAGGCGCTCGGTCTCATGCCGCTTGAGGCCGACAAAAGTCTCGACGAACACCGGCGCGAACCATCCTGTCACGGTCTTGTCGGCGAGCAGCGCGTCGAGCGCCGCCGGCAGCGTTTCCGGCAGCCGCACGAGGCCAAGCTTCTTGCGTTCGGCGGCGCTCATCTGCGTCGGGTCGCCGGTGACCAGCGGCGGCGCCGGCAGCTTGGCTTTCAGCCCCTCCAGCCCGGCGCGCACGATCGTCGCCAGCGACAAATAGGGATTGCCGGTTGCGTCGGCTGCCCGGTATTCAATGTTGTACTGCCGCGCCGGATCGCGCCCGCCGATGGTCACCGTCGGGCAGATGCGCAGGCTCGCCTCGCGGTCGCGGTCGGCAAGCCAGGTGTAGGACGAGCTCCAGCTGTGCGGCTTCAGCCGGTAGTAGGACGACACGCTCGCCGCCGTCATGGCGGTGATCGCGGGCAGGTGGCGCAGCACGCCGGCGCAGAACGAAGCGGCCGGGCTGGAAAGGCCGCCCGGCTGTGCCGGATCGTAGGTCGCCGGCTTGCCGGCCGCGTCGACGAAGCTGAAATGGATATGGACGCCGTTGCCGACGGCATCCGGCGCGATCTTGGGCGCGAAGCTCGTCCGCCAGCCGGCACATCGCGCGACTTCGCGCGCGATCTCGCGGATGGCGACCGCCCGATCGGCCGCGGCGAGCGCATCGGCTGGCTCGCATGTCACCTCGAATTGGTCGGTGCCGAATTCGGCGATCACCACTTCGGGCGCGACGCCGGCTTCCGCTAGCGCCGCCATCAGATTGGCGGCAAACGGATCGGCGCGGCGCAATGCGGCCAACGACATCGAATGAGCCGGCCCAAAGTCGCCCTCGATATGGAATTCATGCTCGAACGCGGCGATGACGGAAAGCCCGGTCGCCGCCTTCAACTCCGCCAGCGCATCGCTCAGCATGGTCCGCGTACAGCCGACCCACGGGCTGCCGTCCAGTTCGACGATGTTGCCGCGACCATGTCGAACGGTGTCGGCGATCCGGTCAGCGCCGTGCGAAACCGCGCGTTGAGATCGGGAATGAGCCGCACATCGCCGGACGAGCCCCAGGGATTGGGGTCGACGATGGAATTGAAGGGCGTCAGCGACAGATTGGCCTGCAGCCAGCCGACGCCGGTCGCGGCGATCTTCTGCAGCTTGCTTTCGACGACGGAGCGGCCGCGCGTGATCGCCGAAAGGTCGGTGGTGACGACGGCAACGAGCGGTTCGACGGTCGATGTCATGTAGCTTTTCCTAAGGCTTCGAAACGGGCAGTAATGATGGCGGTGTCGGCGATCCAGCAATAGCCGCCGAACGCCTCGAGCGCGCCATCATGGCGCTCCTGCGAGGCGGCGGCGCAAGCGTCCGATACGCAGGTGACGAGGTAGCCGCGATCGGCGGCATCGCGCACCGCCATGTCGACGCACTGGTCGGTCATAATGCCGGCGACGATCAGGTAACGCACGCCGAGGTTTTTCAGGACATAGTCGATGTTGGTTGAGTTGAAGACGCCCGACGATGTCTTCGGCAGCATGATCTCGTCGCCGACCGGCGCCAGCGACGGCACCGGCAGGCCCTCCGGCCGGCTCGGCGCGATATGGATCGGCGTCAGCTTGTGGTCGAGCGAGCAGTCGCGGCCGTCTTGGGTCAGGCTCTGGATGATGGTGTGGATCACCTCGACGCCGTTGGCCCGCGCCGCCGCCAGCAGGCGCTCCTGGTTGGGGATCGTTTGCGACGCCGTCTGCCAGTAGAAATAGTGATCGGGACCACGCTCCGGATGCGCCGGATCGGCGCCGGGCTCCAGCCAGACGCGCTGCATGTCGACCAGCAGCAGTGCGGTTTCGCCGGCCCGGAACGGCTCGTTTCGTTTCGGCAGTGGTGGCGTCATGCTTGGGGTCCTGTGTTGCTGGTCACAATCCGGCTGATTTAGCTGATTTTGGTCCACACGTCCTGCATGGCGGACACACTTATTGGGAGTATTCGAAGTTGCTAATTTGAGTTAAACTTTGTTTTCGGGCGTGGAGACGGGGGTCTCTGTGATGATCGATTCAGACGTGTTCGACTTTGTCGAACGCTGCAGGAAACATACAGCCACCGGGCCGCTGCTGAGCGACCTTCTTGAAACCGTGCGGAATCTCGGCTTCGAGCATCTTATCCTGAGTGGCGTGCCGCTCGGTGGCCAGAAGCTTGCCCCGATGGTTGAACTGAATGGCTGGCCGGCCGGCTGGTTCGAGCGCTATGTCGAGGCCGAGCATGCCGCGGTCGACGGCGTTTGCATTTACTCGGCAAAGACTTTGAAGCCGTTCCTGTGGTCCGAAGTCCCGGCAAGATGGTCAGACACGGAAGGCTCACGTCGCGTCGCCGGCGAGGCGACGGAGTTTGGTATCTCGAGCGGCTTCGCCGTGCCGATGCTCAGCGTTCATCACTGGCAATCCGTGCTGTCGTTTGCCTCTTCCGCGAAGTCCTGCACCCTCTCGCCACGCCATCAAGTGCAACTGGTGACGATGGCGGTCTATGCCGGCATGTCGATCCAGGCGTTGGCGGATGACAATGACGACGATGAAGGCGTGCTGACCGATCGGGAAAAAGAGGTGCTGCTCTGGGCCGCAGCCGGCAAGACCTCATCGGAAACCTCACAGATTCTCGGCCTGACCGAGCGCACAGTCAAATGGCACTCCACCCGAGCCAGGGAAGCATTTGGCGTCGCAACGACCACGCAGGCGGTCGTCGAAGCGGTGCGCCGGCGCCTGATCCACCCCTAAACGCGTCAACTGTCCTATCGGACAGGTGACGTACATTAGCAAGGCTGCAAATATCCGTGCGAGAAGGATCGGGGGATCGCGCCATGATAACGGCCCACGTAGTCAATGCGCATAACAAGCATCTCTACGAAAACGAATTCGACGAATTTCTGCGCCGGCGGCACGATTTCTTCGTGCATCAAAAACGTTGGCGCCCTCCGAGCCCGGATGGTCGCGAACTGGATCAATTCGATACAGACGCGGCGACATACCTGCTTGGTATTGAAGATGGTCGCGTGGTGACCTCGGCTCGATTGATCCCAACGAGCGAGCCGCACATGGTCTCGGAGGTTTTTTCTCACATGTGCGAAAAATCGGGCGTCCCAAGGCGCCCCGATTGGGCCGAATGGACCCGCACATTCGTCGTTCCCGATAAGCGAACTGCTGGACTGAGGGGCACGCTGACGCAGCTGTGCTGCGCAGTGATGGAATACGCTCTCGACGAGGGCCTCAGCGCCGTTGGCGGCGTCCAGGAAACCTACTTCATGCCGCACCATGGTGCGCTGAAGTGGCGCGCCGAGCCAATGGGCATGGCCAGGGAAGAAAACGGCGAATGGTACATCGTTGCGTATATCGATGTGAATGAGGCGGCGCTGGCGAGCGTGCGGAAGATACTTCGTATCAACAATTCTCTGCTGGTCCGGCGCGGAGCCCAGCCTTCATTTCTCCGTTGGCCCGAGAGGCGCTTGGAGGTCGCCTGATGAGCTCAAGTGGACCATCCTTAGAAGGGGATCGCGTAAAAGTATTTTTGTCAACGAGGCATGCAGCAACGACGAAGGAGGAAGACCATGCAACCCGCATTGATAATCGCAAGTTCTTGTATTGCTTTGCTTAGTATCTTTTCGATCCCCGGTCGTGCTACGGAGCTGAAGATGTCGACGCCTAGCGAGATGGCATTCAATATGCCTGATCTCAAGGGCGCCCCAGGCGGAAACTCTTTGATTCTTGTTGGGTCCAAAACTTGCACTAAGCCTGACGGAACAACCAGCACGTGTGATAAAACGTGCAACGCAGGCGAAACCTTCTATGGTAACTGCGACTCTAACGGAAACGCCACCTGCGAATGCCGCAACAACTGACGTTACGCTCCGCTTGGCGATACAAGCTTTACATATTAGCGGCTGCATTGCGTCGTTAGTAGCGCCGTCTTGATGATGTGCCCCTTTGAAGCTTGCCGCTGAAGACGACCGTCGCCAACTGTGCAAGGAGGAAACTGTGGCTCCTTTAAAGTTTCTTGCGCCTCTTGCTGGGATCATCTCTTTTGTCTCATCAGAAGTGGCTTACGCCGACAACGGGCAACACTTCGTCTCACGGCGGTACTATTGCAGCTCGGCCGAGAAACTTGATGCTGGCGATCAGACGATTTCTGCTGATGGGCCGTCATGCGAAGCTTCGCGTCAGGCGATCGCAGAAAGCGTAGCGCGGTCTGGAGGGGATGTGTGCAGAGCATTCGATCAGGACTGGTTTTGGAATAGACGATCTGAGGAAATACAAGCAAGTGGGAGTTGCGCACCGCAATAGCTTAGCGGGGACGATTTGGCCCCTATCGCGCGGGTGTGGGACGAGGTTGTTGCTACCCATTTACACGTCCTTGGGAGCGCACGAGATTGCCGGCACTCTAGGTTTGCATAGGACGAACATCGTCAAGACAAGAGATGCAGAGATCCGCAATATCTTCTTGCTATGAGAGGTGGTTACTATGAACGCTGAATGGAAGAATAAAAAAATCAAGATCCTGATTTACTCCATGGCTGCAACCGTGTGCTTGGGAGCAAGTCTTGGCTCGGCGCTTGCCGGGTCGTGCTCCGGGAATGCATGCGCGGATATCCAGCTTCAAAAGCGCGCCGACGGCTGCATGGTTTTTCACAATAGTGGAAGCAAACAAGTGAAGATTGAGCATCACGTCGGCGGAGTAGGAATTGGCATAGCATATGCTAATTCAGATTTCGCTCTAAAAGCAATAGAGGGCTATTGCATGACGGGCTTTGATGCTGACTATACAGCTAACTACGTATAAAGCATCCGGATTCCCGATTCCGATTACGGTGACAGATTGCGGTGACAGTGCACTACTTTCTTTCGCCGCCTGCCTCGTTTCCGGGTTTTCATGGCTTTGCCGATTTGTCGGCGATGCTCTCGGCCGAAGGGGGGAGCATCGAAGATCGCGACGTCGGCGACACGGCAATGCTCGATGAGTATGCGGGCGGCTAAAAGTGCACTGTCGCCGTAATTCCTGATAATGGCGGCCAGGCTGACTGCTGCTCAATGGCCACCTGCGAATGCCGGAACAACTGACGTTGCGCTCCGCTTGGCGATACAGAGTTTAAATATTAAGTTCCGCATTTGTCCCACCTTTAAGGTTCGATGCGCATACCGCACCGGTAAAATCAAAACGTCGTCTGAACCCATACTGCACAAGGAGAGTTGTTATGAAAAGAAACAGCCTTATTGCTTTGCCGCTAGTATTTGCTACGCTTGCTTTCGCCGGTCCTGCTGCTGCGGATTATACCAAACGGGTTTGCGGCGGCGAGGATCAAGCGAATGGTTGCCCTGTATCTACTGACATAATGGTGGGATGTAATCCATCACCGGCGGATGCCGTAAGGGCCGCATGCACGATCATCAGCAACGGTCAGGAAAAGGTATTGGATGGCCACGCTGATCGTCAGGGTAGTCATGGAGGTGGCAGCTGTGGTTACACATGGTATCTCGTGACGTGCATGGAACATTAGTCGGAAAATATTCCGGCCAATCAGGAGGGCGCGTTCCATTTCCAATGGAGGCAACAATGAGGAAGCTTGTATGTTCCGGCTTCTTGCTGCTGGCATCTTTGCAGTTCGCAGCGGCCGAGACTCCTAGTGTATCGTCGCCTGATTCAATAACCATCGAAGAGGGCGAGCAGTGCGTGAAAACCCCAGGGAAGCTAAAATGCAGGTGGGATGGGCCCTGTGTGCAAGAAGGAAATGTGTGCCAGAGCTGCATTGGAGGAACTCAGTACCAACATAGCCTTGGTTGCTGGTCCTGCTCCGCTGGAACGTCGTTGGCCAAGGTGAATGGCGATTGGGTTTGCCAATAAAGTAAACAAGGTAGAGCCGTCCCAGGCGATCACGGTCACCATAATTCCGAATTACGGTGACAGTGCACTAATTTCCTTTCGTCGCGTGCCTCGTTTTCCGGGTTTCACGGCTTTGCCGATTTGCCCGGCGATGCTCTCGGCCCACGGGCGCATCGAAAACCGCGACATCGGCGACGCGGCAATACTCGATGAGCAGTTCTCGTGGGACACACAGTCTTCGGACGTGAAAACACTTTGGCTCGCCCGTACGACGCCCGCGATACGGCAGGCCGGGAACGCCGGCAAGGTGCACCATGCGGCGGGGGCGACATGGTAAAAAGTGCACTGTCACCGCAATTCTGATCTATACTCCGGACACCAGCCCGAACGCTTACGGCAGGCGAAGGGCGGATGAAGCGCTTGATAGAGTTCTCTTTTTAGTCATGGGGCGATGTTAAGATGTTAGCCTCCGACCTGACGAAATTTATCGAGCAGGATCATCTGGCTCTGGATGCCTTCGTAAAGGGCGATCCTGAGCCCTTGAAAAACCTCTACTCGCGACAGGACGACGTCATTATTGCCAATCCCTTTGGCCCGCCGGCGAAGGGATGGAGAAAGGCCGCTGAGACCATGGAACGGGCCGCCACCAATTACCGGCACGGCAAGGCCATCGGCTTTGACCGCATCTCGGAGTATGCGACAGCCGACTTGGGATACATCATCGAGGTCGAGCGATTCCAATCCAAGGTCGGTGGTGGCAACAAACTGGTGCCGATTGCGCTTCGAGTCACCACCATATTCCGGCGCGAGGAAGGCGCGTGGAGGATCGTCCTTCGTCATGCCGATCCGATAACCTCGGCACGCCCGTCGACGTCCATTGTCGGGGAGTAGAAGGGTTGCCGGAGAGGTTTTAGGAATTACGGGGAATTACGGTGACAGTGCACCATTTTTCTTTTCGCCGCCTGCCTCGTTTTCCGGGTTCTCACGGCTTGACGATTTGCTCGGCGATGCTCTCGGCCCACGGGTGCATCGAAAACCGCGACATCGGCGACGCGGCCGTGCTCGATAAGCACTTGGAACACGTAGTCTTCGGACGTGGAAACACTTTTGCTCGCCCGTGCGGTGATGGGGATGCGGCAGACCGGGAACGCGGGCAAGGTTGCACCATGCGGCGGGGGCAACATGGTAAAAAGTGCACTGTCACCGTAAATTCCGCGCCCTTTAGCGTTCGGGAGACTCTCAACTCCGGAGCAGCGAATTGCCGGGACCGCCGCCGTCAAGACCAACTGTTCCCAAACGGGTTGTGGAATTCATTGCGTTGAGGCCCTGACCCAGCAGCCCGCCTAGGGTCGCGTTTGTCCGGAAGTGCAGAGGTCGTAAGTTGTCGAGGTCATCAGTCCCGCCCAACGCAACCGCCTTGATATGGTCAATTTCCCAGCCGTGGGGCGACTTGCGATCCCCGTAGTCAGCAAATCGAATGAGAGTGCCAAAAGCGTCGGATCGCCATTCTTCTGAGCTGAACCGTGAAAGAGGTGCGGCTTTTTGCCAGATCAAGCCCTTTGTGAGTTCGTCACGCAAACTGTTCATTGAAGGTGATCCTTTCGCCAGAGCCGACTCGACTTCGATTGAACAATATGCGGATCGCAGCCGTTTGTCCATGGGAGGCACTAAATATCGTCGTATCACGTGAACATGCGCGGAACATTCCTAGATGTAGTGTGCTCAGCCCTCCAGCGAGTGTAAGGATCAACGTCGTGCGCGGACGCAGGCACTTGACAGCTTCGATCGCGAGTGGCTCACGCGCCGCCGCTCTGTTGCAGGCTGTGCCATTGTTCAATGCTATCGCATAGGAACTTCACAAATCCACTGCACAGCAACGGCTCAGCTGCACCGTCTGGCGTGAATTCATATATCGCGTCCGATTCATCGATTCCCCAAGTTCCGAGATATTCGCCTTCCTGAGTGACGACAGCGCCGTCCTCAAGCAGGTTTATTGACCATCGAAGATTCATGCCGCCTCCCGGTCCGAATGATGCGGATAGAATACCATGCGGATCATCCGCATGGTTGTAACACATGCCGTTTTCGGGAATGATCTAAGTAGTTGTTTCTATTGAAAAAAAGAAGCTGGCTGGGGAACCTGGATTCGAACCAGGACTAACGGAGTCAGAGTCCGTGGGTCTACCGTTAACCTATTCCCCAGCAGGCGCGGCTGTTGAAAACCGCGCGGGCAGGGCGACGATGTCGCCGCGCGTGCCTTGTAGCCACCGCCGGAAAATAGTCAACCCTGTGTCTGGGTTCAAATGTCGCGTTCAGGCGCCTCAACTCTCGCTGCGGCTGAATTGCGAGCGCTCGAAATAGAGCACCACACCGAGCGCGATCAGCAGCGGGATGATCAGGTAGAACAACCGGAACACCAGCAGCGCCGCCAGCACCCCGACCTGGTCCATATGTGACAAGCCCGCAAGGAACACCACCTCGAACACGCCGAGCCCGCCTGGCGCATGCGAGATCTGCGCGATCGAGAACGACACCAGGAAGACGCCGAGCACGACGAAATAGCCGGGATTGCCGGTGGCGGGCAGGGCGAAGAAGATGATCGCCGCCGCCGCTAGCAGCTCGATCGGGCCGACCAGCAATTGCCGCGCCACGATCGGCAGCGCCGGGTAGTGCAGCTGAAAGCTGCCGATCCTGAGTGGTCTCAGATGCAGCCAGCTGCCGAAGACATAGGCCGCCACCACGAGCAGCATGGCAAGGCCGGCCGCCTGCGCCAGCCGGTGATGCGGCGTGCCGGAAAACCGGTCGATCACCTCGGGCTCGAGCAGCAGGACGATGCTTGAGACGAACAGTGTCGACAGCACGAAGGTGATCCAGCAGATCGCCACCAGAATGCCGACGTCCTGGCCGGTCAGCCCCCTGGTGCCGTAGGCGCGGTAGCGGATCACCGCACCGGAAAACACCGAGCCGCCGATATTGTGCGACAGCGCGTAGGTAGTGAACGAGCAGAAGGTGACGAACAGCCACGAGACTTTTTTGCCGATGTGCAGCAGCGCGATGTGGTCGTAGCCGGCGAGCGAGGCATAGGCAATGACCGAGCTCAGCGCCGCCAGCACCCAGCCGCGCGCCGGGATGGCGACGATGCCGTCCCAGACATCGTCGAGCGATATGCCCCGCAATTCGTGCAGCAGCAGCCACAGCGAAAACACCACCGCGGCGATGCCGATCACGGGCCAGAAATAGCGCCTCCAGTTCATGGCGTGACGATCATGCGTTGCAGCCCGTACCCGTTTTCCGGTTCGCAGCAGGCAAACCACCTGCGGTCCCGAATGTTTCACCCCGCCATTTCAGAAATGCCTCATTGAAGCCGGCTATTCAACCGGGAAGGCGCGCTGTGGCGCTGGCGTCTTTCCTTCTCCCACAACAAGGGGAGAAGGGGTCACCGACGTCGCCGCCTTCATGCCGCCGGCAAAATTCGCCGCGAGCACTCTTGGTGATCCGGGCCGGCGCTGATAGTCTGGCCGCAACTTGAACATGTAAAAGCGCCTGCTGCGTCCGGTCTTCGGTTCGCGCGGCGCCGGAAGGAACGACAGTGGAAGACCACGAAGCCGGCGCTGGTGCGCCGGAAGTGGGTGTGTCCAGGGGTTCGCCGCCGCCGTCCGGCCAGGCAAGCCCATCCGCCGGACGCTACGGCCGTCAGGTGCAGCCCCGGTCCGGCAATGGACAGGCTGGCGACACGTCCCACGATCACAAGGGTAAGAACGGCCCGCATCAGAACGGCAAACCCAAGAAGCGGCGCAAGCGCCGGCGCGGGCGCAAGGTTTTCGCACGCGATGAGGCTCGTCCGCTGGCGGTCGGCGCTTCGGTGCCCGCCGCCGGCGAGACCCCGGCCGCGCGTCCGCCCCAGCCCGCGGCTTACGTGCCTCCGCCCTCAGCCCCGGCAACGTCGCCAAGGCCTGGCCAAGGTGCCCGCACGCCGCCACCGCTGCAGGAATTGCCGGTGTTTGCCGCGCTAGATCTCGGCACCAACAATTGCCGTCTGCTGGTCGCGGTGCCGACGCGTCATGGCCAGTTCCGCGTCATCGATGCCTTCTCGCGCATCGTCAGGCTGGGCGAGGGCCTTACCGCCAATGGCCGGCTCGGCGAGGCTGCAATGGACCGCGCGGTCGAGGCGCTGAAGATCTGCGGTGACAAATTGCGCAACCGCAAGGTCAGGAAGGCCAGGCTGATCGCCACCGAGGCCTGCCGCACCGCCGCCAACGGCGTCGAGTTCCTCGAGCGCGTCGAGCGCGAGGCCGGCCTGAAGCTCGAGATCATCGACCGCCAGACCGAGGCGCGGCTGGCGGTGTCGGGCTGCGGCTCGCTGGTCGAGCGCGACACGCAAGGCGTCGTGCTGTTCGATATCGGCGGCGGCTCGTCCGAAATCGCGCTGATCGACCTCACCGGCCATCGCTCGCCAAGGCTTGCCAACCATATCGTCTCGTGGACCTCGCTGCCGGTCGGTGTCGTCTCGCTGGCCGAGCGTTTTGGCGGCCGCACGGTAACGCGCGAGATCTTTGGCGCCATGGTCGAGGATGTTGCAATGCGGCTGCGCGCCTTCGACGGGCGCGACCGGCTAAGCCACCTCCTGTCCAGCCCGAAATTCCATTTGCTAGGCACCTCGGGCACGGTGACGACGCTGGCCGGCGTCCATCTCGATCTCGAACGCTACGATCGCCGCCGCGTCGACGGGCTGTGGATGGATCGCGACAGCGTCGACCGCATGGTCGAAAAGCTGGTCGGCTGGGATTTCCAGCAGCGCGTCGCCAATCCTTGCATCGGCGCCGACCGCGCCGACCTGGTTCTGGCCGGCTGCGCCATATTGGAGGCGATACGTGCCGTCTGGCCGTCGGAGCGGCTGCGTGTCGCCGACCGCGGCTTGCGCGAGGGCATATTGAGCGAGTTGATGGCCGATGATGGCGTCTGGCGCAACAGCGGGCGGGGCAGAGCATGATCCCGAAAAGTGGCTGCCGGTTTTCGGACAAGATCATGCTCAAACAGGCAATCAAGCAATGACCAAGAAACCGGAAAGACCGAGCTCCGCCGGCATTCGCGTGCTGAAGACGAAGATCAAGAAGAAAAGCGGCTTGAAGGAATCGTCGCGCCGCTGGCTGCAGCGCCACATCAACGATCCCTATGTCCAGCGCTCGAAGGCCGACGGCTATCGCTCGCGCGCCGCCTATAAGCTGATCGAGATCGACGACAAGCACCATTTGCTCAAGCCAGGCATGAAGGTGATCGACCTTGGTGCGGCACCCGGCGGCTGGTGCCAGGTCGCTGCCGCACGTACGAAATCTACCGCGGAACACCCGAACGTCGTCGGCATCGACTATTTGGAGATGGACGCGGTGCCGGGCGCGCCGGTGCTGCTGATGGATTTCCTCGATCCTCAGGCGCCGCAGAAGCTGGCCGAGGCGCTGGGCGGCCAGCCCGACATCGTGCTCTCCGACATGGCCGCACCCACCACCGGCCACAAGCGGACCGACCACATCCGCACCATGCATCTTTGCGAGGTGGCGGCCGATTTCGCGCTGTCGGTACTGAAGCCGGGCGGCCACTTCCTCGCCAAGACCTTTCAGGGCGGCGCCGAAAACGAATTGCTGGCGAGGCTGAAGCGGAATTTCCGCTCGGTCCATCACGTCAAGCCGCCGGCCTCGCGCGATGAGTCGGTGGAGCTGTATTTGTTGGCGAAGGATTTTAAAGGCGGAAACGGCGCGGCGTGAAAATCGCTCTGTAGCGATCCTTCGCGCCCCCCTCTGTCCTGCCGGACATCTCCCCCACGAGGGGGGAGATTGGCAGCTTCGGCGCGCTGTCTAATCCTGCAACGTTGAATATTGGCGAAAGCCGATGTCACGTCCGATCTCCCCCCACGTGGGGGAGATGTCCGGCAGGACAGAGGGGGGCGCTGTCCCTCCGGCGTCCGTAAGCACGAGCAAAGGTCAACTCCCCGGCGGGCTCACCGGCTCCAGCGTCTTCGGCGGTGTCAGTCGGCCATGTCCCGACACGGCATTGCCGGCGTCCGGCGCCAGCCGCATGAACGACAGCGAGGCTGCCGCCGACACCGCCGCTACGATGAAGAAGGCGGTGTGGAAGTCGCTCAGCGTCAGTGGGCCGCCATGGATCTTGGTCGACACTTCCAGGATGCCGCCGGCCAGCGCCACACCGAGCGCGATTGCCAACTGCTGGAACACCGCGGTGATCGGCGTCGCCTTGCTGGTGTCGGCGGCTGAAATCTCGGCATAGGCAAGCGCGTTGATGCCGGTGAAGAACATCGAACGGATGAAGCCCCCGGCGAGCAGCATGGCGAGGATCAGCCCATAGGGCGTGTCGGGTGTGAACAGGCCGTTGATGGCAATCGACGCGGCAGCGATGAGCGAGCCTGAAATCAGCACACGGCGGAAGCCCGCGACCCTGAAGATCAGGGCGGTGACGAATTTCATGCCTATGGCGCCGATTGCCGAGACGAAGGTGATCATGCCGGACTGGAACGGCGTCAACCCGAAACCGATCTGGAACATCAGCGGCAAAAGAAAAGGTACGGCACCAATGCCGATGCGGAACAGTCCGCCGCCGAGCACTGACGAGCGGAACACCCGATTGCGAAACAGCTCGAGCGCCAGCAGCGGATTCTTGGCGTGGCGCGCGTGCAGCAGATAAAGCACCGCCGATGCCAGCCCGACGGCAACGGTGATAAAGCCGGCAGCCGGCGGCAGGGCCGGCAGGCTGACCACCGACAGGCCGAACACAATGCCCGATGCCGCCAGCCCGCTCAGCACGAAACCGATGAAATCGAGCGGCGGCGTCTGCGCGGCGTCGGTCTTCGGCAGGAAACGCGTGGCCAGCCAGATCCCGATCAGCCCGATCGGTACATTGATCAGAAAAATCCAGTGCCAGGTGAAATAGGTTGTGATGAAGCCGCCGACCGGTGGACCGACCAGGGGGCCGACCAGAGCCGGGACGGTCAGCCACGACATGGCGGCGACGAGCTCGCTTTTCGGCGTGGCGCGTACCAGCACCAGGCGTCCGACCGGCGTCATCATGGCGCCGCCAATGCCTTGCAGGAAGCGTGAGACCACGAAAGCCGGCAACGAATTGGACATGGCGCAGGCGACCGAACCGATGATGAACACGGCGATCGCGGCGCGGAAGACATTCTTGGCGCCGAAGCGGTCGGCCATCCAGCCGCTGATCGGAATGAAGATCGCCAGGGATACCAGATAGGCGGTCAGCGCCAGCTTGAGCGCGATCGGGCTGGTGTGGATGTCGATGGCGATCGCCGGCAACGATGTCGCAATGACGGTCGAATCCATGTTTTCCATGAATAGAGCGACCGCCAGAATAAGCGGAATGGTGCGGTTCACGATGGATCCGGCCTTGAAATGTGCGTCGCTATTGCTTGCCGGCCTTGGGGCCAAACCGACACGTAGGGCGGTTATCACGCCTTGGCCCGGATGTCGCATTAATTTGCTGTCACGTTTGTGCGACCGCAAGTCGTGCGCAGCACCTGGGGCAAAATGCATCGTCGCCACTATACAACCATCGGCTTTTCAACGGCGACGGGACGTGTTACGAGCCAGCGCCAATCCTGAAAGGGAAGAAGACGAGTCGGCGCTGTCCATCCAGGGCGAGCGCCTTTCCTGCATTCCGAGGGCTGGCCATGGCAAAAATCATCGAGACGTCCACCGGCGCATTGGCGCTGACCTTTGACGACGTGCTGCTGCAGCCCGGTCATTCCGAGGTCATGCCTGGCGAGACCGACATCCGCACCCGCATCGCCGGCGACATCGACCTCAACGTGCCGATCCTGTCGGCCGCCATGGACACGGTCACCGAGGCGCGGCTTGCCATCGCCATGGCCCAGGCCGGCGGCATCGGCGTCATCCACCGCAATTTCTCGCCGGCCGAACAGGCCGAGCAGGTGCGGCAGGTAAAGAAATTCGAATCCGGCATGGTGGTCAACCCCGTCACCATCGGTCCCGAGGCGACGCTGGCCGATGCGCTGGGTCTGATGCGCACCTACAGCATTTCGGGCATTCCGGTGGTCGAGAACGGCGGCACCGGCGGCCACACCGTCGGCCGGCTCGTCGGCATCCTGACCAACCGCGACGTCCGCTTCGCCTCCGACCCGGCGCAGAAGGTCTATGAGCTGATGACCCGCGAGAACCTGATCACCGTCAAGGAGAACGTCGATCAGGACGAGGCCAAGCGGCTGCTCCATCAGCACCGCATCGAGAAGCTGGTTGTGGTCGATCGGGACGGCAATTGCGTCGGGCTGATCACGGTCAAGGACATCGAGAAGTCGCAGCTCAACCCGCACGCCACCAAGGATGCGCAGGGACGCTTGCGCGCCGCCGCCGCCACCAGCGTCGGCGATGACGGTTTCGAGCGGGCCGAGCGCCTCATCGACGCCGGCGTCGACCTTCTGGTGATCGACACCGCGCACGGTCATTCGCAGCGCGTCCTGGATGCGGTGACGCGGGCCAAGAAGCTTTCCAACTCGGTTCGCATCCTGGCCGGCAACGTCGCCACAGCGGAAGGCACGCTGGCGCTGATCGATGCTGGCGCCGACGCGGTCAAGGTCGGCATCGGGCCGGGCTCCATCTGCACCACCCGCATCGTCGCCGGCGTCGGCGTGCCGCAGCTCTCGGCAATCATGTCGGCGGTCGAGACGGCGCAAAAATCGGGTGTCTCGGTCATTGCAGATGGCGGCATCAAATATTCGGGCGATCTGGCCAAGGCGCTGGCCGCCGGCGCCAGCGCGGCGATGATCGGTTCGTTGCTGGCCGGCACCGACGAGAGCCCGGGCGAGGTCTATCTGCACCAGGGCCGCTCCTTCAAAGCCTATCGCGGCATGGGCTCGGTCGGCGCGATGGCGCGCGGCTCCGCCGATCGCTACTTCCAGGCCGAGGTGCGCGACACGCTGAAACTGGTCCCGGAAGGCATCGAAGGGCAGGTGCCGTACAAAGGACCTGTGTCTGGCGTGCTGCACCAGCTTGCGGGCGGCCTGAAAGCCGCTATGGGTTATGTCGGTGGCCGCGACCTTGCCGATTTCCGCGAGCGCGCCACTTTTGTGCGGATATCCAATGCCGGACTTCGTGAAAGCCACGCCCATGACGTCACGATTACCCGCGAAAGCCCGAATTATCCTGGCGGAGCCTGATCGCCATGCGCATTGGCGCAATCTGGCGGCGATGATCCTGCGGCTGTCGCGCCACGCCGCCGCACTCTGTTTCGCCACCGTGGCGATTTTCATCATCATGACGGCGATGGAGTTCCTCTATTTTCGCCAATTGAGCGGCGGTCTGCCCTCGCTCGACATGCGCTATGCCGGTTTCACTCCGGATGAGGGCATGGCCTGGCTGACGGCGCTCGGCCGGCGTGGCAGCGAGATCATTCTCGTCTGGCATTACCTGACCTTCGACCTGCTGTTTCCGGCGCTGCTGTCGCTGACGATGGTCAGCCTGATCCTGGCAACGGGCCGGCGGCTGAAGAATTTCCATTCGCTGCCTGCGCAAACCCAGTCGATATTCGCAGCTGTGCTGGTGCTGCCCTACACGCTCGCCGACTATGCCCAGAACATCGCCGTGGCTCGTCTTTTGTCCGATTTCCTGTCTGCCAATCCGGATTCGCTATCCTTTGCCTCGGCGCTGATCGTCACCAAATTCGCGCTTCTGGCGGTGCCGGTGACCGTCATTGCGGCTTTCACTCTGATGGCTCAGAAACGGCCTTGAAGGCTGGGTGACAACGACAGAGGGCGTCTTGAACCAGACCGCGATCTTCTGGCCGATGCTGGCGCAGGTGCTGCTGGTCTATATCGTCTATGTCGTAATGGGCCGGCGCCGCTATGGTGCGGTCAGGTCGGGCGAAGCCAAGACCGGCCAGTTCAAGACGCGCTCGACGGAGCCTGGTTCCAGCATCACCGTCGCCAACAATCTGAGCAACCAGTTCGAACTGCCGGTGCTTTTCTACGTCTTATGCCTGACGCTGCACGTGACCAATGGCGTCAATTATCTGACCTTGGCGCTGATGTGGATCTTTGTGGTCTCCCGCTATCTTCACGCATCGGTCCACTTGACCAGCAATCGGCTAATCCTGCGCAGCAGGGCATTCTACGTGGGCGCGGTAGTTCTCGCACTTGGCTGGATATGGCTGGCGCTGCATCTGCTCGGCTTGGTCTGAGCAAGCTCAAGCTACAAATCGAACACCGCGATCTTGCGCTTGTCGAACCTGATCGCGAGTTCACCGCGCACCAGCCTGAGCGCGGCCTCGCCAAAGACGGCGCGCCGCCAGCCTTGCAATGCCGGCACATCGGCGTCCTCGCCCTCTGCAGCGATGCGATCGATGTCGTCACTGGAGGCGAGTACCTTCGATGCGACACCTTCCTTTTCGGCAACGATCCGCAGCAGCACCTTCAGCAACTCCGCCGCGGCGCTCGACCCCTCCGGCGGCTGGAAGCTCTTCGGCAGCTTCGGCATCTCTTCCCTGGGCAGCGCCAGGGCAGCGTTGACTGCGCCAAGCAGTGCCGTCGCCGTCGACGAGCGCTCCCAGCCCTTCGGCGTGGTACGCAGCTTGCTCAGCGCCGCCGTATCGCGCGGCGCCTGCTGCGCTACTTCGTAGATCGCATCGTCCTTGAGCACCCGGCCGCGGGGCACGTCGCGCTCGCGCGCTTCGCGTTCGCGCCAGGCGGCCACCGCCTGCACGATCGCCAGTTCCTGTGGCTTGCGCAGCCGCATCTTGAGCCGCTTCCAGGCATCCTCGGGATGCGGATCGTAGGTCTCGCGCGAGGTCAGCACGTCCATCTCCTCGTTCAGCCAGTGGGCGCGGTTTTCCCGCACCAACTCGGCGCTGAGGTGCTTGTAGACTTCGATCAGATGGGTGACGTCGGCGAGCGCGTAGTCGAGCTGCTTTTCGGACAGCGGACGATGGCGCCAGTCGGTGAAACGCGACGACTTGTCGAGCCGCGCGCCGGTGATGCGCTGCACCAGCTGGTCGTAGGAGACGCTGTCGCCGAAGCCGCAGACCATCGCCGCGACCTGGGTGTCGAACACCGGATGCGGCACCAGATCGCCGAGATGCACAATGATTTCGATGTCCTGTCGCGCCGCATGGAAGACTTTGACGATCGCCTCGTTGGCCATCAGCCTGAAGAACGGTTTCAGGTCGATGTCGGGCGACAGCGGATCGATCAGCGCCGTCACCCCGGGCGCTGCCATCTGGATCAGGCACAGGATCGGCCAGAAGGTCGTTTCGCGAATGAATTCAGTATCGACGGTGACGAATTCCGCCTTTTCGAAAGCGGCAATAACGGTCTCGAGTTCGTTCTGGGTGGTGATGACGTGCATCAAATCGCTTTTGGCAAGGGATAGGGTCTCTTTCAATTTCAGCCGCGCGCGCTTTCGTCAAGCGCAAGCACCTTTATCGGGCTTTGCGGGTTCATCGGGATCGGCATTCCGCTTCGCCAACCGGGCAAAAACCGTCGATGTGCGCAACAGCGCCGTAAAACGGCTGCGATGGCTCGCCGGCACAGCAGAGCGCGCCCGCATCCGGAAAAGGATGACCGCCACGAAGATCGCATAGACGGTGGCGCTGAACACGAACAGCGCGCTCGGCCCGAAATATTGCATCACCGTCGAGGCTGCGAAGGGGCCGCCAATGGCGCCGAAGGAATAAAACAGCATCAAGGCTGCGTTGATCAGCACAAACTCGCCCTTGTCGGCGCGGTCGTTGGAATGCGCCGCCGACAACGAATAGAGCGGCATGGCAAAGCAGCCGAAGATAAAGACGAGCAGGAAGTTGAGGAACGGGCTGCCGCCTGCCACGAACGCCAGCGCCAGTGCCGCCACCATCGCACAGCACGTCGTCATCAGCAGCACCGAGCGCCGGTCCCAGCGGTCGGAGAGATAGCCAAGCGGATATTGGATGATGGCGCCGCCGAAAATGCCGACGCTGACGAAGGTGACGACGTCGGCGACCGACATGCCGATCTGCTCGGCATAGACCGGCGACAGGGTGCGGAAGGCGCTGTTGGTCACGCCGACGGCGATGCAGCCGAAGCAGCCAAGCGGCGAGATGCGCCAGACGCGTGCCAAATCGAGTTTGACGTCTTCCGGCGGCGTCGGGTTGGAGCGGTCGCCGAGCGAAACCGGCACCAGCGACACGGTGATCATCATCGACATGATGGCGAAGATGGCAAAGCCGCCGGCGCCGAAGATCGGGATCAGGAATTGGGCGCCCGTCACCGAACCGATGTCGACCATGCGGTAAATGGCAAGCACCCGCGCCCGGTCGGTGTTGGTGACGCCGGAATTCAGCCAGGCTTCCATGATGGTGAACAGGCCGGCAAAGCAGAACCCGCCGGCAAAGCGCACGGCGCACCACATCACCGGATCGATGACCAGCACCAGCAGCAGCGTTCCCGCCGAGGCGATCGCCGCCAGCGCGGAAAAGGCGCGCACATGGCCGACGGACTTCATGATGCGGGTGACGGCAAGGCAGCCGAGCAAAAAGCCGGCGAAATAGAACGTGCCCATCAGGCCGATAGAGGAAGCGGGAAAACCCTCCTGCGCACCACGCAGCGCAATCAAAGTGCTCTGCAGGCCGTTGCCGCCGAGCAGGATGCCGGCGGCGATCAGGAGCGGGATCAGCGGGCGGATGGAGGACATGAAGGAAAGCCTGTCGTTGATCCTTCTTGAACCATCGCCTTCGCCAATGCCAGCGGCAATTCCCGGAGGCGTTGGGGCCAGGCAGGGCCATAGGCTGCCTTGGGAACTTGCGCTACCGCGTCGCGCCGGATGCTCCGTGTTGGGAACCCAAGGCGTATCTTTGTAGTTCAGTGCTGGTGGTGCTGAGGACGGTGTCGGGCATCGACGTCCGTTTCTGCTGCTGCCTGAAGCTCCAAAGGGAGATCCGTCATCATGAAGTTTCATCCCGCATTTGCTGGATTTGCCGTGGCCGCAGTTCTGGCGGCCGGGCCGGCGCGGGCTGTCGACCTCGCCATGGTGTCGGGCGATACCGGCAACGGCCAGAGAATCCTTCGCGAGATACTCGATCAATACGAGAAGAAGACCGGCAACAAGGTTAGCGTGGTTCCGGTGCCGCCCTCGGGGACCGATCAGTTTAGTCAATACAGGCTCTGGCTTGCGGCTGGAAACAGCGACGTCGACGTCTATCAGACGGACGTCATCTGGGCTCCCCAGCTTGCAAAGCAGCTCGTCGATCTGACCGCGGCGACCAAGGATGTCGTCGGCGCTCATTTCCCATCGATCATCAAATCGCAGACCGTCGACGGCAAGCTCGTCGCCTTGCCGATATTCACCGACGCTCCGGCGCTCTATTACCGCAAGGATCTCCTCGACAAATACGGCGCCAAGGTCCCGACCAGCTGGGCCGAGCTTGCCGATACTGCCAAGCTTGTCATGGACAAGGAACGCGAGGGCGGCAACAAGGACATGTGGGGCTTCGTTTTCCAGGGCAACGCCTATGAGGGACTGACCTGCGATGCACTCGAATGGGTGAAGTCGAACGGCGGTGGTCAGATCATCGAGCCGGACGGCACGATCTCCATCAATAACCCGCAAGCAGCCGCGGCGCTGGAAATGGCGAGGAGCTGGGTGGGAACCATCTCGCCTCCCGGCATTCTGGCCTATCAGGAAGAAGAGTCGCGCGGTGTCTGGCAGACCGGCAACGCCGTCTTCATGCGCAACTGGCCCTACGCCTATGCGCTTGGCAACAGCGAAAGCTCCCCCATCAAGGGCAAGTTCGAGGTGACGACGCTGCCGTCCGGGTCGGGTGAGGGCGCCCGCCCGGCAGCAACGCTTGGCGGCTGGAATCTTGCGGTTTCCAAATATTCGAAGAACCCGGCCGCAGCCGTCGAGCTGGTCAAATGGATCGCTTCGCCTCAGATGCAGAAGTACCGCGCCTTGAAGGGGGCATATCTGCCGACCATTCAGGCGCTCTATGACGATGCCGACATCGCCAGCGCCCAGCCGGTTATCCCGCGCTGGAAGGAAGTTGTCCTCAACGCGGTGCCGCGTCCCTCGGCCCAGGCCAAGACCAGGTACAATGAGGCATCGAGCGAGTTCTGGACCGCCGTCCACAACACCATGTCCGGCGAGGGCACGGCAGCCGACAACCTCGCCGATCTGGAGTTCTCCTTGACCAGGCTCAAGGGCACCGCCTGGTGACCTCGCCGTGCTCAGGCTCGCTGCTGGCGCGTCAGCGTGTGCGCTCGGCATGGCTGCTGCTTGCCCCGATGCTCATCGTGCTCGCCGCCGTTGCCGGCTGGCCGTTGATGCGCACGATCTATTTCGGCTTCACCGATGCCTCGCTCGCCGACCTGGAAGCCCGTCGCCGGGTTGGCTTCGCCAATTATTTCTCCATCCTGCAAATGCCGAGCGGCCGCGTCATCTATGACGGGCTGCTCGCCGATCCGGTCTGGTGGCGCGCCGTCTGGAATACGGTGCGCTTCGCGGTGATTTCGGTAACCTGCGAGACGGTGCTCGGCATGATCGTCGCGCTGGTGCTCAACACCAAGTTTCGCGGCCGCGGCATCGTGCGCGCCGCGATTCTAATCCCTTGGGCCATCCCGACGATCGTCTCGGCGAAAATGTGGCAGTGGATGCTCAACGACCAGTTCGGCATCATCAACGACGTCCTTCTCAAGCTCGGCCTGATCGGCACCAAGATCGCCTGGACGGCTAGCGCCGACACGGCCATGGTCGCCATCCTCATTGTCGACATCTGGAAGGCGACCCCGTTCATGGCGCTTCTCATTCTCGCCGGCCTCCAGATGCTTCCACAAGAAATCTACGAGGTCGCCAAGCTCGACGGCGTCGGCGCGTGGAAAGTTTTCTGGAAGATCACCTTGCCGCTCATCCGGCCGGCGTTGATGGTGGCCATGATCTTCCGCGGTCTCGATGCGCTGCGCATCTTCGACCTGATCTACGTGCTCACGCCAAACAACATCCACACCAAGTCGATGTCGGTGTTTGCCCGCGAGAGCCTGTTTGAGTTCGACAAGTTTGCCTACGGCTCCGCCGCCTCGACGCTGCTCTTCCTCATCCTCGCTTTGCTGACCATGCTCGTTCTGTGGCTCGGCCGGATAAGACTGGACAAGGACTATTGATCATGTGGGGCTGCTGACCATGTGGATCGTCAAGCGCACGGCTTTCTACCTCCTCGTCGCCATTATTGTCGTCGTCGCGGTATTCCCGTTTTACTACGCCATCGTCACCAGCCTGAAATCAGGGACGGCGCTCTTCCAGATCGACTATTGGCCGAAGACGATCACCTTCAGCAATTACCAGACCGTTTTCACCGAGGGGACCTTCCTGCGTAACCTCGTGAACTCGCTGGTCATCTCGAGCGCCGTTGTCGTCATTTCGCTGTTCCTCGGCGTCACCGCCGCCTATGCCCTGGCGCGCATCCGCTTCCGCGGCCGCTCGGTTCTGCTCCTCATTATCCTGTCCGTCTCTATGTTCCCGCAATTGGCGGTGCTTGCCGGGCTTTTCGAGCTGATCCGGGCCTTCGGCCTTTACAATTCGCCGTTCGCGCTGATCTTGTCCTACATGATCTTCACCTTGCCGTTCACCGTCTGGGTGCTCACCGCCTTCGTTCGCGACCTGCCGATCGAGCTGGAGGAAGCGGCGATCCTCGACGGCGCCACGCCCTGGATCATCATCAGCCGCGTTTTCCTGCCGCTGATGTGGCCGGCGCTGGCGACCACCGGGCTTCTCGCCTTCATCGGTGCGTGGAACGAATTTCTGTTCGCGCTTACGTTTACCTCCAACAACGAGCAGCGAACCGTGCCGGTCGCCATCGCGCTGCTCTCCGGCAGCTCGCAGTTCGAGATCCCGTGGGGCAACATCATGGCCGCATCGGTGATCGTCACCGTGCCGCTCGTCATCCTCGTCCTGATCTTCCAGCGCAAGATCATCTCCGGCCTCACCGCAGGCGGGGTCAAGGGATGAGGTGCTGAACATTTCGTCGCACACAGAGGCTTGCCAACTCGCCATCGTTCGCGGAACGTCCCCGCTCAAAAATCGAATGGCGAGACGACATGCAGATCCTGCTGATCACCGGCCCGGCTGGCGTGGGCAAGACCACGCTGTGCTGGGAAATGAGCGCTCAACTCAGCGCAGCGCAGATAGCTCACGCGGTTATCGAGACAGACGAAATCGACAGAGTGTTCCCCCGCCCAAGTGCCGAGGACCTTGAAAGAATTCAGCCTGGAACTGTTGATGTCAGCAGCATCAATTTGGCTGCGATCTGGTCAACATATCGGGTGCTGGGCCACTCGCGCTTGATTATGTCGGGTGTCATGATGCACCTCCAATTCGATCGGCGGTGGATTCTTGCTGCCATACCCGACGCGCGGATTACGGTGGTTCGTCTGTCCGCTACGGAACCCACAATACTCGCGCGTCTAGCACAGCGCGAGATTGGATCCGGTGCGGAAGAGCAGGCACAGCGCTCGTTTCGACAAGCCAGGCGCATGGCCGGTGAAGCAGCCGAAGATCTGTTTGTGGTACCCACAGATGGCAAGATGCCAAAGGAACTTGCGGAGATCATTTTGCGGGAAGTTGGCTGGTTGAGTATCGTCGCAGAATAGCGCAGGGAGGCATCGAGATCGTCCACCGTTGTCTGCGCCCAAGGTCCGAAGGGCTTGAAAGCCGAAGTTCGAACCGAGATGCCACCCGGGCGCCGCTTGCCTTGACAAATGCACACTCTCATGTGCTTTTCGCGCAAATTTTCAGGCCGGGCCATCGTGCTTTGGCCGCAACCAACATCCGGACCTAGCAATGACAATGCATCGTTACCGCAGCCATACCTGTGCCCAGTTGAGGAAGAGCGACGTCGGCTCTTCCGTCCGCCTGTCGGGCTGGGTGCATCGCGTGCGCGACCATGGCGGCCTGCTGTTCATCGATTTGCGCGACCATTACGGCCTGACCCAGATCGTCGCCGATCCGGATTCGCCGGCCTTCAAGATCGCCGAGACCCTGCGCGGTGAATGGGTCGTCCGCGTCGATGGCGAGGTCAAGGCGCGCCTCGCCGACACCGTGAACCCTAATTTGCCGACCGGCGAGATCGAGATTTTTGCGCGCGAGATCGAGGTGCTGTCGGCGGCCAGGGAATTGCCGCTGCCGGTCTTCGGCGAGCCGGATTATCCGGAGGACATCCGCCTCAAATACCGCTTCCTCGACCTGCGCCGCGACACGCTGCACAAGAATATCGTCGCGCGGACGAAAATCATCGCCGAGATGCGCAAGCTGATGGGCGAGGTCGGCTTCACCGAATTCTCGACGCCGATCCTGACCGCCTCGTCGCCGGAAGGGGCGCGCGACTTTCTGGTGCCGTCGCGCATCCACCCCGGCACTTTCTACGCGCTGCCGCAGGCACCGCAGCAGTATAAGCAGCTGATCATGGTGTCCGGATTCGACCGCTACTTCCAGATTGCGCCGTGCTTCCGCGACGAGGACCCGCGCGCCGACCGTCTGCCGGGTGAATTCTACCAGCTCGACGTGGAGATGAGCTTCGTCGAGCAGGAGGACGTGTTCACCACCATGGAGCCGGTGATGCGAGGCGTTTTCGAGACCTTTGCCGCCGGAAAGCCGGTGACGCAGAAGTTTCCGCGCATCGCCTATGATGTCGCGATCCGCAAATACGGCACCGACAAGCCGGACCTGCGCAACCCGATCGAGATGCAGGCCGTCTCCGATCATTTTCGCGATTCCGGCTTCAAGGTATTTGCCAACATCCTTGCCAACGATCCGAAGGCCGAGGTCTGGGCCATTCCGGCCAAGACCGGCGGTTCGCGCGCCTTCTGCGACCGCATGAACTCATGGGCGCAAGGCGAGGGCCAGCCCGGGCTGGGCTACATCTTCTGGCGCAAGGAGGGCGAGAAGCTCGAAGGCGCCGGGCCGCTGGCCAAGAACATCGGCGAGGAGCGCACGGAGGCGATCCGCCAACAACTCGGCCTTGCCGATGGCGATGCCGCTTTCTTCGTCGCCGGCGACCCGAAGAAATTCGTCTCCTTCGCGGGTGCGGCGCGCACCCGCGCCGGCGAGGAGCTCAACCTTGTCGACCGTGATCGCTTCGAATTGTGCTGGATCGTCGACTTCCCGTTCTTCGAATGGAACGAGGAGGAGAAGAAGATCGACTTCGCGCACAATCCGTTCTCGATGCCGCAAGGTGGCATCGATGCGCTTAACGGCGAGGATCTGCTCGGCATCAAGGCGTTCCAGTACGACATGGTCTGCAACGGTTTCGAGATCGCCTCAGGCGGCATTCGCAACCATCTGCCGGAAACCATGGTCAAGGCGTTCGAAACGGTCGGGCTGGACCGCGCAACCGTCGAGGAACGCTTCGGCGGCCTTTACCGTGCCTTCCAGTATGGCGCGCCGCCGCATGGCGGCATGGCGGCCGGCATCGACCGTGTCGTCATGCTTCTGGTCGGCGCCAGGAACCTGCGCGAAGTGACCATGTTCCCGATGAACCAGCAGGCCTACGACCTGTTGATGAACGCACCGTCGGAAGCCAGCCCGCAGCAGCTTCGCGAATTGTCGCTGCGCGTCGTGGCGACGAAGAAAGAGGTTTAGGAAACGCTCCGAACCGGTCCTGTGGATTCATAAAAAAGCCCGGCATCGCTGCCGGGCTTTTTGCTTGAAGGCTGTCTCGGTCAGTCTTCGTTCGCGGTAACCGTCACGCCAAGCGTTTTCGGCAGGTCGAGCGGGTTGGACATGGCGCCCGCCATGATCAGCGCGAACGGCACCGCTGCCGGCGGCTCGGCCGAGACCTCGATGCTCTGCGGATCGTCGAGGAACTTGTTGACCGCGGCCGAAACCTGCGCCGTCAGTTCCGGATTGTTGAGCTGCGCCATGCCGAATGGCACGATCGCCTTGGCCTGGTTGGCAATGTCCTTGCCGGACATGCCTTGCTGCTTGCCGGCATAATCGAGCACCTTCTTGGTCAGCGAATCGTCGTCGAAGCGGATCGAGGCGCTGTTGAACGATAGCTGCTGCAGCAGCCCGAGCATGGCCATGCCTTGCGCCGAATTGTCGGCGCCTTCAGGCTGAGCTGCCATCTTCTTCTGCATCTCCTGCATCGATTTGATGACATCCAGCGTGTAGCCGCCGAGATTGAAGGTCATGCCGAGTGTGCCGGCATTGTCGACCGAAATTTCGTATTTCGACAAATCCATCTTGCCGTCGGTAGGCTGCCAGGTGCCTTCCATCTCAAGATTGCCCGATATGTTCTGGTAGCCGAGTGCGTTGATGACTTCCTTGGACTTCGGATCTTCGACCAGCGTCAGGTCGGCAGTGAACTTTTCCGTGGTGCCGGAGAACGCCATGGCCTTGCCGTCGGCCGGCGGCGTGATTGCGATGGCAAGCCCGTCCATCGAGAAGGCAGTCTTGTCGGCGACCTTGACGGTCATGTTGTCGAGCTCGGCCGATTTGTAGATCATCAGCGAGCCCAGCGGGCCGCTTGCGCCTTCGGCCGGAACCGTCATGTCGTGGATGACGAAGGGGCTGAGATTGAGCGTGACGCCATCTTCGCTGTGTTCGAACGGCGAAGTCGATACGGTCGCGATTTGATAGCCGCCATTGGCTTCGGTCACGCCTTCGAGCTTGACGTCGCCGATCTTGAGCGCCTCCTTTTCGGCCGCCGGTTTGACCGCTACGCCTTGCAGAACCATGCTGGAGGTGTCGCCGGTTACTCCGGTCCAGGAGAGGTCGACGCCCTGGGCGGCGAGGGCAGCCTTCAGCCGGTCGGCAACCGCGGTATCCTGCGCGAACGCCGCATTCAGCGGCAGCGTCAGCAAAAAGGTCGAAAAAGCCAGTCTTTTAATAAGTGTCGAGTGTCTGATCGTCATCGAGAGCTCCCCTGAGAGTGTCCTGAAATTCTTTTCAAATCGTCGCGTCGTCACCATTCAGCGACGAACTGGACCGGAAAAAGGCGGGCCTCGGCACAATGGTCGAAAATCGCGGCCAAAGGCAAACCCGATCCATCAGGCTTGCGATAGAAGCCGGATGTAACGGATTGATGTTGGCCGGCGTCGCGACGCTTCCAATTCCTGTTGCACAATGCAGGTCGCGCAAAAGTGTGCAGCGGTTTTGCGCGACATGGATCAAACAAGGACCTAAAGCGCGCGCATAAGGCCGGTCGAACGCGACGCGCTTTAGGAGGACGTATGCCGGCGCCTCTTGCCGCGAATCACCCGCTCGGCTAGTGCCAGCCCATGGGAAAAAGGCTTTTGCCGCCTGAAACTGGCGGCGGCGACAATATCGAGCCGGTCGATCTGAAGAAGGCGCTGGAAGAGCGCTATCTCGCCTACGCGCTGTCGACCATCATGCACCGGGCGCTGCCGGACGTGCGCGACGGGTTGAAGCCGGTGCATCGCCGCATAATGCATGCCATGCGCTTGTTGCGGCTCAACCCCGACCAGGGCTTTGCCAAATGCGCCCGCATCGTCGGCGAGGTGATGGGCAAGTTCCATCCACATGGCGACCAGTCGATCTACGACGCATTGGTGCGGTTGGCGCAGGATTTTTCGATGCGCTACCCGCTGGTCGACGGGCAGGGCAATTTCGGCAATATCGACGGCGATAACGCCGCCGCCATGCGCTACACCGAAGCGCGCATGACCGACGTGTCGACGCTGCTGCTGAAAGGCATCACCGAGGACGCGGTCGATTTCCGCCCGACCTACAACGAGGAAGACGAGGAGCCGGCCGTGCTGCCCGGCGCCTTCCCGAATCTGCTCGCCAACGGCTCGTCCGGTATCGCCGTCGGCATGGCGACCTCGATCCCCCCGCACAATGCGGCCGAGCTTTGCGACGCCGCGCTTCACCTGATCGATCATCCGGATGCACCCGTCACCAAGCTGATGGACTTCGTGCAAGGTCCGGATTTCCCGACCGGCGGCATCATCGTCGACAGCCGAGCCTCGATCCTCGAAGCCTACGAAACGGGACGCGGCGGCTTTCGCGTCAGGGCGAAATGGAGCCAGGAGGACCAGGGCAGGGGCACCTGGAACATAGTCGTCACCGAGATCCCCTACGGCGTCCAGAAGGCCAGGCTGATCGAAAAGATCGCCGAGCTCTTGATGGCGCGCAAGCTTCCGTTGCTCGAGGATATCCGCGACGAGAGCGCCGAGGACATCCGCGTTGTGCTGGTGCCGAAGAGCCGCTCGGTCGATCCCGGCATCATGATGGAATCGCTATTCAAGCTGACCGAGCTCGAAAGCCGCTTTCCGCTCAACATGAACGTGTTGTCGCGCGGCAAGGTACCGAACGTGCTGTCGCTGAAAGGCGTGCTCAAGGAATGGCTGGAGCACCGCCGCGACGTCTTGATCCGCCGCTCCAAGCACCGTCTCGGCGAGATCGAGAGGCGGCTGGAGATCCTCGCCGGCTATCTGATCGCCTATCTCAACATCGACGAGGTGATCAGGATCATCCGCGAGGAGGACGAGCCCAAGCAGGTGATGATGGCCCGCTGGTCACTCACCGACACGCAGGCCGAAGCCATCCTCAACATGCGGCTGAGGGCGCTGCGCAAGCTCGAGGAATTCGAGATCCGCGAGGAATTCAACGGCCTGACCGGCGAGAAGAAGCAGATCGAGGCATTGCTTGCGTCCGACGCCAAGCAGTGGGCGACGATCAAGTGGGAAGTCGCCAATGTTCGCCAGAAATACGGGCCCGAGACCGAGATCGGCAAGCGCCGGACCGAGTTCGCGGACGCGCCCGAACATGACCTGACCGATATCGCCCATGCCATGATCGAGCGCGAGCCGGTCACCGTCGTCGTTTCGGAAAAAGGCTGGCTGCGGGCCATGAAAGGTCATCTGACCGACCATTCGGCCCTGACCTTCAAGGAAGGCGACAGCCTCAAGCTCGCCTTCCACGCTCAGACGACCGACAAGGTGCTGGTCTTCACCACCGGCGGCAAGTTCTACACGATCGGCGCCGACCGGCTGCCGGGCGGGCGTGGCCATGGTGAGCCGATCCGCATCATCGTCGACATGGACAACGACCAGGATATCGTCACCGCCTTCGTCCATGACCCCAAGCGCAAGCTGCTGCTGGTTTCGCATGACGGCAACGGTTTCATCGTGCCGGAAGAGGAGGTCGTCGCCAACACCCGCAAGGGCAAGCAGGTGATGAACGTCAAGGCGCCCGACGAGGCCCAGCGCTGCGTGAGCGTCGCCGGCGACCATCTCGCCATTGTCGGCGAGAACCGCAAGATGCTTGTGTTTCCGCTGGCCGAGATCCCGGAGATGGGACGCGGCAAGGGCGTGCGCCTGCAGAAATACAAGGATGGCGGTGTCCTCGACCTCAAGACCTTCACGCTCGCAAGCGGCCTATCCTGGCAGGATTCGGCAGATCGCACCTTCACCAAATCGCGTGACGAGCTTGCCGAATGGATCGGCGCCCGCGCCTCGGCCGGTCGCATGGTGCCGAAGGGGTTCCCGCGCACGGGCAAGTTCGGGTAGCGCGCGAAGGAGCGTGACCTTTCGGGGGCGGTCAGGCGAGGTGGTGAAAGGGAATTCGTGTTTTCGCGCCTGGCGGCGCATTTTGTTCTTGCTTTGTGCCGGCAGCTATGCTACTAATTTCGCTATGGTGCTGATTCGCACCGACGACCCGCCCGCCAAGGCGGGTTTTTTGTTTCGGGCTCCTTTCGACCAAATTGGAATGCCGTCACGATTGCTGCACTATATCAGTGCATAGGCTTCGCCATGGGAAAGCGCGGGGATAACGCATCTGGACGACACGGGGCGTTGGGGAGGTAGTCGCTTGAAGGAAGTCAGGATCCAGAAGCCGGAGCGGCAGCAGCGCCTGTTTGGCCTGTCGACGCCGCTCAGGGCCGCTGTCATTCCGCCGCTGTCGGCGGCGCGCTGGCTCCTGGTGCTGATCGTCGCCGCCGGAGTTTATTTCTTCCACGGCTTCCTGTTCCCGGTCCTTGCCGCCCTGGTTATCGCTTTCGCCAGCTGGCCGCTCTATCGGCGGCTGCTCGCCGGCGTCGGCGGCAACCGCACGATTGCCGCGACGCTTGCGATCCTGTTCATCCTGACCTTCCTGGTGGTGCCGATCGCGCTTGCCGGCACCTATGCCATCAACGAGGTGCGCGAATGGGTCGGCTGGGCGATCGAGACCAACCGCTACGGCGCGCCGACGCCGCACTGGATCGCCACGCTGCCTGTGGTAGGCGAATGGCTCAATGAACAATGGACGGTCAACGTTGGCCACCCAGGCGGTATCGGCGAACTGATCCAGCTGATCAGCGGCGCCAATATCGGCAGCATCTATCGCGGCGTGCTTGCCGCCGGCGGCAGCGCCTTCGGCCTTTTGCTGACGCTGCTGTTCATGATGATCGCGCTGTTCTTCGCCTATCGCGACGGCGAGCATTTCGCCGGGCAGGTCGATCGCCTCGGCGAACGCATCCTGCCGGCCAGATGGGAACGGATCTCACGCGTGGTGCCGGCGACGATCTCCTCCACCGTCACCGGCATGACCGTTATCGCCATCGGCGAAGGGCTGGTGCTGGGCATCGCTTACTGGTTGGCCGGCGTGCCGTCGCCGGTGACGCTCGGCGCACTGACCGGCATCATGGCGCTGATCCCCGGCGGCGCGCCGCTGTCGTTCACGCTGGTCTCGATTTACCTCGCCGCCAGCGGCTCGCCGATGGCCGGGCTGGCGCTGTTCATCTGGGGCGCCGTCGAACTCTTCGTCGTCGACAAGACATTGCGCCCGAAGCTGGTTGGCGGACCGATAAAGCTGCCCTTCCTGCCGACTTTCTTCGGCCTGATCGGCGGCGTCAAGACAATGGGTTTTCTCGGCCTGTTCATCGGCCCGGTGCTGATGGCCCTGCTGGTCGCGATCTGGCGCGAATGGCTGCGCGAGGTGGAACTGACCGATGAACTCGCTGCCGCCGAACCGGCGGAGCAGGAAGATGCACCGCCGCAGATCGAAATTGTCGCCGAACGCGCCGCCGCGAAAAAGAATCAGGCCGGGTGACTGACGGCGAGCGTGGCGCGGCGCTTACGCCCCTCGTGCAACTGCCAGAGCGAATGGCCGATCAAGGTGACGATGAGGATCGTGCCGCCGATCAGGCTGTTGCGCGACGGGGTCTCGGCGAAGATCATCCACACCCAGACCGGCGCCAGCACGGTTTCTAACAGGTAGAACATCGCCACTTCCGGCCCGGAAATGTATTTCGGACCGTTGGCGAGGCAGAAGAACGAGATCGGCATGATGACGGCGCCGTTGAAGACGATCCACCACGGTGCGTTGACGTGAAAACCCACCTTGGAAACCATCAGGGCGGCGATGGCCAGTGGCAGCACGACTCCGATCAGCGCGGTGAAGCCCATATCCTTGCCGCTGGCGCGCGAGATGGTGATGGCCGCGGCGATCATGAAGGCGGAGCATAGTGCCATCAGGTCGCCGAAGAGATGCCCGGTTCCGACGGAATCACCGACAATCATCACGACGCCGGCGATCATCAATGTCAGCGCTGCGACCGTCAGGGGCTGTGGCCTCTCCTTCAGGAATAGCCACGACAAAAGGGCCGCGAACATGGTGGTGAAGGCCAGGATGAAAACGAGGTTGGCGGTCGAGGTGTTGTAGACGCCGGTGATGAAGGCGATCGAGCCGAGTCCGTAGAGGGCGGCAACGATGAGCCCTGACCAGCCCGGGATAAGCTGCGGTGCCTTTGCGCTCAGCGAGCGCCAGATGGCCCAGATGACGAGCGTGGCGACGAAGGTCGTGCCGGTGCGCAAGAGCAGGATCGTCCATGCCTCGCCGTCGGCGAGCCGGATCAGCGGAATGTCGACGGTCAGCGTCAACCCGCCGATGGCGGTGATCAGAAGGCCTCTCTGGTGGTCGTTGTGGGAAGACATGCAGCAATTCTCGCGATAGGCCTGGAGGCGCAAATTGACCCACCCGGTCTTCCAGCCGATCGGCCGGAAGTCCAGCGGCATCCTCCTCGAAACAATTTAAGGGTGAATACCGAAAGCGGAAATCAGCGCAAAACCGCTTCGTGATTGTAGCGTTCCCAGCCTTTCGGGCCGAGATGCTCCTGCGGCTGGAAGCGCATCTTATAATTCATCTTGCGCGAGCCGTTGACCCAGTAGCCCAGGTAGACATGGGGCAGCCCCATCGCCCTGGCGCGGGCGATGTGGTCGAGGATCATGAAGGTGCCGAGGGAACGGTCCTCGAAGTCCGGGTTGAAGTAGGAATAGACCATCGACAGGCCATCGGCCATCTTGTCGGTGAGGGCCACGGCGATCAGTTCGCCCTGGCCCTTGCCGGTGATGAAGCTATCAGGTCCGCGGCGACGGTATTCGATGACCTTGGTGTCGACATGGGTATCCTCGACCATCATGGCGTAGTCGAGCACGGTCATGTCGGACATGCCGCCACGGCGGTGGCGGGCGTCGAGATAGCTGCGGAACAGCGAATACTGCTCGGTGGAGGGTTCGGCGTCGTGCATGGCGCCGACCAGATCCGAATTATGCTGTATGACGCGTTTCATGTTGCGGCTGGCGGTGAATTCCTGCGCCAGGATGCGCACCGACACGCAGGCGCGGCAGGTCTCGCAGGCCGGCCTGTAGGCGATGTTCTGCGACCGCCTGAAACCGCCCTGCGTCAACAGATCGTTCATCTCGGGGGCCTTGTCGCCGACCAGGTGAGTGAACACCTTGCGCTCGAACTGCCCCTCGAGATAGGGACACGGCGAGGGCGCGGTCAGAAAGAACTGTGGCGACTGGGTCGGGTGCTGCGTCATCGAGCCTTGGAAACACTCCTGCGAATCGCTCTACCTTTGGCGCGGACGCCGAAAAATTCAACAGGATTGTGAAAGCCTGGGTGATTGGACGTCTTCACTTTTGCGCGCAAAGGCCGCGGCCGCGCTTCAAAGCCGCTCAGCGGCCGCTGCGGCTGACGACCGTGCCGAGCAGCAGGTCGTGCAGCGTGCGCTTGCGGTCGGAAAACAGGCTCACCAGCAGGACCAGCGGCGAGAGGATGACATTGCCGGCCCAAAACAACACCGAATGGACGACGGCGGTCAACCCGTCGATGCGGCTGCCGTCTAGCCGGTCGAGCCGGATGCCCATCATCTTCATGCCGGTGGTGGCCTGATCTTTACTGCCGAGCGTGTTCCAGATGTAGAGGATCGCGACGGCCGGCACGAGAATGGAAAACAGCATCCAGCCGAGGCCGAGCGTCAACAGCCCGAACAAGAACACCAGGATCGCGAATGGAATAGTGAGCAGCGCGACGATGAAATAATCGATGACGAAGGCGAGAATGCGCCGCGTGCGCACGCCCTCATAGGCGCGAACGTCTTCGAGCCTGCTGGTGATGATTTCGCCGTCGAGAACGCGAGCGTTCATGTCATTTCCTCGTAATCGAACCCGGGTTAATGCACGGGCCGCGTATTGATGAAATGGTGAAGGTTCGCGGTGGAATCAAGATCGAACCGTTCGCCACCGTAGATGGTGACGGAGTGCCCGGCGCCGTCTGACTTGTTGAATTCATGGCGCGGATAGCGTTAGCTTGCTGCGGCGCAACAAAAGGTGCCGAGCCGAGGGGACGGGGCGACATGGACTACGACATGCTGGTCATCGGCAGCGGCCCATCCGGGCGCCGCGCCGCGGTGCAGTCGGCCAAGCTCGGCAAGTCGGTGCTGGTGGTCGACAGAGGTCGTCGTCTTGGCGGCGTGTCGGTACACACTGGCACCATACCGTCGAAGACGTTGCGCGAGACGGTGCTCAACCTCTCGGGCTGGCGTGAGCGCGGCTTTTATGGACGCGGCTACCGGGTCAAGCAGGACATTTCGGTCGGCGATCTGGTCGAGCGCCTGCACAAGACGCTCGACCATGAGGTCGAGGTGCTGCAGCACCAGTTCATGCGCAACACGGTCAAGAGCGCTCGCGCCGCGGTAAAATTCCTTGGCCCCAACAAGGTGAGCCTGACCACCGACACCGGCGACTACAGCGAGGTTGGCTTCGCCCATGCGCTGATCGCGGTCGGCACACGGCCGCACCGGCCGCGCGACGTGCCGTTCGACAAGGCACGGATATTCGACAGTGACGAGATGCTGGAGCTCGACCGGCTGCCGCGCACGCTGACGGTGATCGGCGCCGGCGTCATCGGCGTCGAATATGCGACGATCTTTTCGGCGCTCGACGTTCCGGTGACGCTGGTCGAGCCGCGCAATACCATATTGGATTTCGTCGACCGCGAGATCGTCGACGACTTCATCCATCAGATGCGCGACCGCGGCATGACCATCCGCTTAGGCAGCGCCGTCAAGGAGATCGCCTCCAAACCCGATTATGCCGAGGTGATGCTGGCAGACGGCCGCACCATACGTTCCGAGATGGTGCTTTATGCTGCCGGGCGTACCGGCAATGTCGGCAGCCTGGGCTTGGAAGCGGTCGGCATCGAGTCCGATTCCAGAGGCCGCATCAAGGTCGATCCGCAGACCTTCCAGACCAGCGCGTCCAACATCTATGCCGCCGGCGACGTCATCGGTTTTCCGAGCCTGGCCTCGACCTCGATGGAGCAGGGCAGGGTGGCCGCTTGCCACGCGTTTGGCGTGCCGTTGCCGCCGCCGCCCGAAACCTTTCCCTACGGCATCTACGCCGTGCCGGAAATCTCCACCGTCGGCCAGTCGGAGGAGCAGGTGCGCGAGAGTGGTGCTGCCTACGAGGTCGGCGTGGCGCGGTTTCGCGAGACATCGCGCGGCCACATCATGGGCGTCAATACCGGCTTCCTGAAGCTTCTGTTCTCGATCGAAACACGCCGTCTGCTCGGCGCCCATATCGTCGGCGAGGGCGCGACCGAACTCATCCACATTGGCCAGGCGGTCATCAATCTCGGCGGCACCGTCGACTTCTTCGTCAACAACACCTTCAACTATCCGACGCTGGCCGAAGCCTACAAGATCGCCGGGCTGGACGCCTGGAACCGCATGGGGCGAGGATAGCTTCGAGGCTCATCGATCTGACGTTGCAACGGCGACCGCAGGATCCGCCAGCCATTGCCTGACGATCTCGGCGTCCGGATCGCCGATTTCATGGCCGGAGGCAATGGTGTGGGTCTCGACCTTGGCGCCATGCGAACTCAGCAGGGCGGCCAACACCGGCGCGAATGGCGCATAGGTCAGGTCGGCGGCGCCGGCGATGATCAACGCCCGCGCCTTCGACAGGTCGGCCGGCGGCACCTCGTCAAGCACCGGCATCGGACGCAGCAATGCGGCGCGCTCGATCAGGCCCGGATGCAGCAGCATGACGCTTGAGACCAGATTGGCGCCGTTCGAATAACCGACAAAGGTCGCGCGGCTGAGATCGAAGCGGTGGCGCTTCGCGATGCCGTCGACGAAGCCCGCGAATGCGTCCGCCTCCGCACGGATGCTCGTCTGTTCGAAACGCGTCGGGGTGATTCGTGTGAACCAGCGGAACCCGCCCTCCTGAGGGATGCGGCCACGGACCGCAACCAGCGCCGCATGCGGCGCGATTTGCCGACCAAGCGGCAGCAAGGTCGTCTCATCGACTCCCGATCCATGCTGCAGGAACAGCCAGTCACCGGGTAAATTGGCGGGTCGATGGAGCCGGTAGAAAAAGCCTGAATTTTCCTGCAAAATACCGTCTTCGAGGCTCTCCTCGGCCATAGTCACATCCTTTTGATTTCGCGTTACTTTCGTTAATTTGCCGGCTTCAAAACGAAATATTTTCAAGCTCCGCGAAAGTTGATTGAACCGGGCGCATTTCAGTCCGTTTCTTTGCCGATATAATCCCCCCGCGGGAGGGATCGAAGCAGTGTGCGCCGGGTGGTCGCATGCCGGCATGAACAACCAGCTTTAAGGCCTTTTATCGATGACCATGCCAGTTTCGCCGGAACGCGATACGCGTATTGACGTGTTCCGGGCTCTCGCCCTCCTGACCATATTCATCGACCATGTGCCGGGCACCGTTTTCGAAACCCTGACCTACAAGAATTTCGGGTTTTCGGATGCGGCCGAGGCCTTCGTGCTGATCTCCGGCATGTCCGTCGCTCTCGCCTACGGCACCAAATTCCAGCCGGGAAACCGGCTGATTGCAACGCTGAAAATGTGGCGCCGCGCCGGCGTGCTCTATGTCACCCACATCGTCACGACGATGGTGGTCATGGCTATCTTCTGCGCGGCGGCGGTGTTTGCGAAACGGCCGGACCTTCTGACGCTGATCAACATCGAGCCGCTCGTCAGAAACCCGCCACAAGTCCTGGTCGGCATCGTCACGCTCGGCCATCAGCTCGGTTACAACAACATACTGCCGGTCTATGCAGCGCTGCTGTTGATGGCGCCGGCCTTCCTGCTGTTCATCAGCTATCGGCCACTGGCGGCGCTTGCCGTATCCGCAGCCCTTTGGCTGCTTGCCGGAATCTACCAGATCGCGCCACCGAACTACCCGGAGCCCGGGTTCTGGTTCCTCAATCCGCTGTCATGGCAATTGCTGTTCAATATCGGCATGGCCAGCGTGTTGCATGTGCGGCGCGGCGGCACCATCCCGGTCAATCGCTGGCTGGTCGGCGCCGCCGCCGCCTATGTGCTCACGGCGCTCGTCTGGGTGCACAGCCCACTGTGGGGGCATGTGTCATGGCTCGACCTGCCGGTGGTGCTGACCGGTTTCGACAAGACATTCCTGTCGTTGCCGCGACTGCTGCACATCCTGGCGATGAGCTACCTGGTCGTCGCCTTGCCTTCCGTCTCGAACCTGTTCCGCACCGGTCGTGACAATCCGCTCGCCATATTGGGCAAACGCTCGTTGCCGGTTTTCATTGCCGGAACGGTGATTGCCATGGCGGCGCAAGTGATGAAGCTGATCAACCCGGGCGGCATTGCCTATGACAGTCTGCTGCTCGCCGCCGGCATCGCCATGCAGTTCGCGCTCGCCTTCTATCTGGAGTGGCTGTCTGCCATCGGCTGGTCCGGAAAGGGCAAGCCGGTCCGCAACGAGGCGGCCCGCTCGTCCTTTGAAATTGGGCCGATGGCCGCGCAAGCGAACCGATAAACCTGGACGCTCGATCTGCCGGCCTCAAGCTATGCTCGGCGGCGGTCCGGACGATGCCCTGACGACAAGTTCGACGTCGAGCGTTTCTCGCCGCACCGTGCCGTCGAAGTCGAGGATTCTTCGCGCTGCCCGGCGGCCGATCTCGGCGATCGGCTGGGCGATGGTGGTGAGCGGAGGCTCGCAAATTGCGGCTTCAGGCACGCCGTCGAAGCCGACGACGGAAACATCGCGGGGAACCGCGATGCCCCATGCGTTGAGCCATTCCAATGCCACCATTGCGATCCGGTCCGACATCGCCAGGATGGCGGTCGGCGGTTCCGCCGAGGCGAAGATGGTTTCGAGACCAGCCCTTGTGCTCGCCTTGTCGTTTTCGGTCTCGTAGACCGGCACCTTGGCGGTGTCGACACCGAACCTGGAAAGCTCTTCGAAATAGCCGAGGAGGCGGTCACGGGTTCCGGTATACGACGCTGTCCGGACCTGCTCGGGCGAGACAAGACCGGTGCTGTCGTCGGCGAAGGCCAGCGACAACACGGCGAAGCGGCGATGTCCAAGTACCGCCAGATGGTGCGCCGCCAGCCGGCCGCCGGCAACATTGTCGATACTGATCGCCGAGACCGTGTCGTCCTGCGAGCCGAACTCGAGCGCAACGAAGGGCAGCTTTCGTTCGCGCGTCAGCTCGACGAGACGCGGACCGCCCTCGATGCAGAACAGGATGAAGCCGTCGACCAGGGCGCTCTGGATGTTCCAGGCAAGTTTTTCCTCGTTGCCAGCCGACACCAGAGCAATTCCCGCGCCGGTGGCGTCGCAGGCCTCCGAAATGCCGGCCATCATCACGCGGGCAAAGGGGTCGTCAAAGAAATAGGACAGCGGCTCGGTGGTGGCGACGCCGATCGCATTGACCTTGCCGGCACGCAGCAGGCGGCCCTTGGGATCGGGGCCGGCATAGCCCAGCGCCTCGGCCGCCGCCTTGACCCGCTCGCGGACTTCCTCGCGCACGATTTCGGGACGGCTGAAGACATTGGAGGCAGTGCCGTGTGATACGCCCGCGGCTTTGGCGATGTCGGCCAGCCGGATGGGCCTCCTGCTGCCTTCGGTGAGTGATGCCATGTGTTTGTCTCCGGGATTCCGGTCCAACAGTATCGCCGATTACCTAACACCTTCCTTGGATCGATTCAAATTTTTGCTTGACATTTATGGTGCGGCGCGTATTCTTTGAATCGATCCAAGAGCGTTTTTCGTTTTACCGATTGGATCGATACAAGAGGAGAGTGCCATGCACCCCGTCAATTATCTGTTCGAGGACATTTACCGGAACGACTGGAGCATCCGCTCGAGCGCGGAGGCCCGGAAGCGGCGCGACAGGACCGGTCCGTGGATTCGCGACCTGCGTTTCCTGAAGCGACGCGAGTGGAGCTGATTGGCAGCGCATTTTTTCGCCTGCTGATTGGATCGATTCAAATAAGCTAGAGGAGATTAAGCCATGCACCCGGTCAAGCATCTGTTCGAAGACATCTATCGCAATTATTGGGGCATCTCGCCGGCTACCGAACGGCCGGAGCGACGGCGTGTGGTCAAGACGACCAAGCGCGACGGGCAAGTCCGGCTCGAACGTCCGCGAGACTGAGCTGGCAAGACAGAGCTCGTGGATCGAGCGCGGCTGGTGAAAGAGCAGCGGCCGCCATTGGTTGTCGCATCAATGGCGGCGCGGGCGCACCAGCGCCGAGGCGGCCATCACCAGCCAGCCGCCGATCAGCAAGGTGCCGCCGATCGGCGCCGACATCGGGAACAGCCGCGAGCCGAGGAAGTCGCGAGCGAGGAGATCTCCCGAGAACAGCAGAAGCCCGACGAGGAGGATGAGGCTTCCGCTTCGCAGGATGGTATTGCCACCGAGCAGCCCGACGGCAAGCAAAACCGGCGCATGCATGAGCAGGAAGGATGCGGCCGTACCGACGAAAGCGCCGCCGAGATGCGCCGACGCCGCCGAAAGCGCCACGCCGGTTGCGCCGCATAGGCCGCCGGCAAAAATCAGAATGCGGCTGCCTGCCGCGTGTTCATCCGTGCTCATTTTCCAGGCCTCCGTAATTGCTGGCGACCGCCTGAGATAGCGCTGCGCGAACCGTGTCAGGATTTGCCGGCTTCCGCCAGCATGTCGCGTTCGCGGCGCGACTGGACCAGCCAGTTATAGGCCGCTCCGCCCGCCATGAGCACGGATGTGCCGAGAAACACCGCGCGCATGCCGAAATGGCCACCAACGAAGCCGCCGAGCAACGGTCCGGCGACCTGCCCGACATATTGCGCCGAGATCGACAAGCCCAGCACATTGCCGCCGACGCCGTCAGGCACATTGTGGCGGATGACGCTGGTGATGCAGGGCAAAAGACCGCCAAGCGCCAGGCCCATCAGGAAACGCAGGCCGACGAGCTGCCAGCCTTGCGTGACGAAGGCCTGCGGGATCAGGAGCAGCGCCGAGACTGCGAGCGCGGCAACGATGACGTTCCAGTGGCCGATACGGTCGGCGAGCTTGCCGAGCCGCGACGCCGACAGGATGGCGCCGAGCGCTGCCGCCGACATGACGATGCCGGAGACCAGCGTGACCTGGCTCGGATCTTCGATGAGCTGCTGGACATAGACGGTGATGATCGGCTCGATCGACATGGTGGCGAAACTCAACAGCGTCCCGGTCGCCAGCATGGCGACGACGGGGCGCTTGTCGGGAATTTGCGACCAGCCGCCTTTCGCCTTTTCTTCTGACGCGGCCTTGGCGGCAACCGGGCGAGGGGCCTCCTTGATCAGCAAGGTGGTTGCCAGAAAGGCCAGGAAAATGACGCCGCCGGCGAGCAGGAATGTGGCGCGGATGCCAATCAGCGGCGGCAGCGCGCCGCCGAGCAGCGGGCCGACCAGGGCACCGGCCGTGATTCCGGCTGACAGCACGCCCAGCGCCCAGCCGGAGCGATCCTTCGGCGTCTGCATGGCAACGAGGATGGTCGAGCCCGAAGAATAGCCGCCGGCAAAGCCGATCAGCAGGCGCAAGAACACCAATTGCCAGACAGTCTGCACCATGCCGGTCAGCGACATGCACAGCGCCATGCCGAAACTGGCGCGCACCAGCATCAGTTTGCGGCCGTAGCGGTCGCCTAACCGCCCCCACAGGGGTGCGACCAGCGCGGCAGCAAGGAAAGTGGCGCCGTAGGCGATGCCCGACCACTGCACGATCGCCGCATGGCCCTCGGCGCCCAGCTGTTCGACGTAGAGCGGCAGGAACGGCAACAGCAGCGTCATCGCTGCGAGCGTGCTGAACGAGCCGGCAAAACACACGGCGAGATTGCGGCGCCAGTGGACGTTATGCGTGCCTTGCACGGCGAGGGTGGCGTCTTGCGGCATGTCAGAGACTGCTGTGGTTGGGTTGCTGCGGATACCATTTTGGGATACCAAACTGGTATCCGTCATGGACGCAAGGCTGGTCGCTGTCAATGCGGTCCCTGCAAAGTGATCGCCAGTAATGGCCGGTGAGCAGAGGGCTAATGAACCGGCTCCAACAAACGGAACGCCAATGTCGCAGATGCAGAACGTCGAAAAGCAGCTTCGCGAGATGATCCTCGGGCTCGAGATCGGTCCCGGCGAGCGGCTGACGGAGCGCTGGGTCGAAAGCCGCTTCGGCGCCTCGCGCACGCCGGTCAGGGCGGCGTTACTGCGGCTCGAGACCGAAGGCCTGATCTGCCGCGACGGCCGCGGCTGGACGGTCTCGCCCATCAATCTTGCCGAGCTGGAGCAGATCGCCGTCTATCGCGAGGCGGTCGAGGTCGCGGCAGTCAGGCTGACTTGTGCCTTGCAGGACAGGGGTGCCGTCGAAATCATCGAGGCGATGCTCGATTCCTGCGACGACCAGACGCCGCGCGAGGAATGGCATCGTGTCGGCATGGATTTTCATATCGAGCTGGCGCGCCTGTCAGGCAACGAGTTCCTGTTCAGAGCGGTTCGTGATGCGATGACGCGCCTGTCGCGCGCCCGCTGGCTCGAGGTTCGCGACGAGGCAGCGCTTGGCCGTGCCTGGGCCGAACACCATGACATTCTGTCGGCGGTGCGGGCCGGCGATGCCGACGGGGCCGCCTGCCTGCTTTCATCTCATATCGACGGTAGCCGCGACCGGCTGGTGACGTCGTTGCGCAACGACCGGCGCGGCCTGCGCGCCAGGGGATTTGCCGTCGTCGCTTGAGTGAGGATCGGCGGCCATTGATCACGAAAAAGGCAGATGAGCGAAGAAAGCTACTTTCGGTCTCGCTTCGCAAATGCCGATGGCGTAAGAGCGGCGATGGAAAACAACCGATTTGACACACCCGTGACCGTCAAGGGCGCGGCGGGAAGCAATCAGCTCTTGCGTACGGCCCGCGAGGCTTCCGACTACCTCCTCAACAATTGGCCCGGCAAGCGCAGCCCCAAGCACCGCGAAGCGCTGCAAGCCTGTCATGATGCGCTGGCCGGCGACAAGCCGGCCATGAACGCAAGACGGGCCTTCATTGCCGCCGCCCGCGAAGTGAACGTCTTCGTCAGCGACAAGGCGCCGGCCTGAGGCATAGCGGGGACTTGATCGAGACCCGGGCCGCCTGACAGGCCTGATATCATCACTCGGCCGTTTCGGTGTTGGTTTGGGACTCGCTTTCGCCCTCGGGCTTCGAGCGCTCCTTGGCCGCGACCTTGGCAGCCTGCTTTTCCGCCTTCTTGGCAGCCTTCTGCCGGTCGCGTTCCTTGCGTTCCTGACCGTAGTTCGGTGCTCGTGCCATATCGTTTCCTTTCATTGTGCTTGGCCTTTGCCTAGGAGCATTGGGCCACAAACACAACACCGCAAGGCACGATCGGCTCCATATCTCGTCGCAGTCCGGGGAGCCCCGCTTCAGGGCGTTTTTTCAGGCGCCGTCCCGGTCGAGGACGAGATCGGCGGGCCCGAACCGGTCCTTTGCCGTGAATTGCTGGTGCCAGTAGGGATAGAGCACGGGCGGCCCGCTGACCACGTCGAGGCGTGTGCGCTCCTCATCGCCGAGCACCAGGCTTGCAGCAGCGATATTGTCCTTGAAATGCGCTTCGGTTCGTCCGCCGATCACCAGCGAACTGACGGCGGGCCGGCCAAGCAGCCAGGCAAGCGCCACCTGCGCCGCCGACACGCCGTGGTTGTTGCCGATATCGATCAGCACGTCGACGATCCGCCACAGCCGGTCCTCGTCGCGGATCGGCGGTTCCGACCAGCCACTGAGCTGGCGGGCGGTCGGCTGGTCACGGTGGTATTTGCCGGACAGCAATCCGCCGGCGAGCGGGCTCCAGACCAGCACGCCGAGCCCTTGGTCGACCGAGATCGGCAACAATTCATACTCGGCCTCGCGGGCTTCCAGCGTGTAGTGGATCTGCTGGGTGACGAAGCGCGGCTGGTGATGACGGTCACTGATACCGAGCCCCTTCATCACCTGCCAGCCGGAATAATTGGAACAGCCGACATAGCGGACCTTGCCCTGCGCGACCAGCGTGTCGAGCGCGGCGATGGTTTCCTCGAGCGGTGTCAGGCCATCCCACTCGTGCAGGAAATAGATGTCGATGACATCGGTCCTGAGGCGCTTCAGGCTCCTCTCGCATTCGCGGATCAGATGATAGCGCGACAGGCCTTCATCATTGGGGCCTTTGCCGATCCGCATGCGCGCCTTGGAGGCGATCAACACGTCGCCCTTGCGCTTGCCGCCGAGCGCCTCGCCGATGATCTCCTCCGACACCCCGTCCGAATAAACGTTGGCGGTGTCGATGACGTTGATGCCGGCATCGATGCAAAGGTCGATCATCCGGCGCGCCTCGTCGAGGTCGGTCTTGCCGACCGCCGAAAACGCGCCGCCGCCGCCGAACGTCATGGTGCCCATGGTCAGCGTCGAAACCTTCAGCCCGGAACGGCCGAGAGTGCGGTATTCCATGTCGTATCCTCATGATTTTATCGGGAAAGGGCGTTTCAAACGACAGCCCTGAATGAACCGGGCATTTGTAGGATAATTCGTTCCGCTTGTCGCCCGTGTTGCAGGGCAACATCGATCACATCTTACGGATTGGACGCGCAGCCAGCGCAACAGCGGCTGCAATAAAACCGTCATTGCCGGCCTATACTAACATCGGTTCAGCGCTTCGATTTCCGGCCGCCGGGCCGGGCGGCAGAGCGCCTGACAGCGGCCGACACGGCCTGTAAGCGGAGCAGCGCAAATGACCGAGATAAAACAGAATTCCCCGGCCAGGGACTGGCTGGAAGCGGAACTCGCCGACACGCTCGACGAAGATTACGAGCTGGAAATCTCTGAGCCGGCGCTGTCGATGGAGATCGCCAAGATCTATAAGAATGCGCATCCGCCATCGATCGACCGCCTGCAATATTTTCGCGATCTGATCACGCTGCAATCCGAATTGATCAAGCTGCAGTCCTGGGTCGCCTATCACAAGAAGAAGCTCGTCGTGGTATTCGAGGGCCGCGACTCGGCGGGCAAGGGTGGCGTCATAAAGCGCATCACCCAGCGGCTCAATCCGCGCATCTGCCGCGTCGTAGCACTACCGGCGCCGACCGAGCGCGAGAAGTCGCAATGGTATTTCCAGCGCTACGTTCCGCATCTGCCGGCCGGCGGTGAGATCGTGCTGTTCGACCGCTCCTGGTACAACCGCTCCGGCGTCGAGCGGGTGATGGGCTTTGCCCAGCCGGATCAGGTCGAGGAGTTCTTTCGCGACGTGCCGGATTTCGAACGCATGCTCCTCCGCTCAGGCATTACGCTTGTCAAATACTGGTTTTCGATCACCGATGAGGAGCAGCAGATGCGCTTTTTGATGCGCATCCACGACCCGATGAAGCAATGGAAATTGTCGCCGATGGACCTCCAGTCGCGCGTGCGCTGGGAGCAGTACACCAAGGCCAAGGAAGAAACCTTCGCCCGCACCAACATCCCGGAAGCTCCCTGGTTCATCGTCGAGGGCAACGACAAGAAGCGGGCGCGGCTGAATTGCATCGACCATCTCCTCAAGCAAATGCCCTATGAGGAGGTGCCGCACGAGGAGATCACACTACCGGAGCGCGTCTTCAATCCCGAATACGAACGTCAGGTGCTGCCGCGCGAACTGTATGTGCCGGAGAAATACTGACTAAAGCAGCGAGGAGGGGCGCTGCCTCCGTGGGCAGCGCCCTGCAACAAGCTAGGCGCGCTCGATGATGACATGCGTGGCCTTCGGCGTCGCGACCTGCTCGCTGCAGCGGTAGCCGAGCTTGGGCATGTCGATGCCGGCAAAAAGGCTCTCGCCTGCGCCGAGCAGGACAGGTGAGATCGCCAGATGCATCTCGTCGATGAGCTTTTCCTTGAGATACTGCCGGATCGTAGAAACGCCACCGCCCAGCCGTACATCCTTGCCGTCAGCCGCTGCTTTCGCCTTCTCCAGCGCTGAGTGGATGCCGTCGGTCACGAAATAGAAGGTCGTGCCGCCCTCCATGACAATGGGATCCCGCTGATGGTGCGTCAGCACGAAGACCGGCACGTGGTATGGCGGATTGTCTCCCCACCAGCCTTTCCAGCTCTCGTCAGGCCACTCGCCGCGGATCGGCCCGAACATGTTGCGGCCGAGGATCCAGGCGCCGACATTCTCGAAGCTGCGCGCGGCGAACGCCTCGTCAGTGTCCGTGGTCCCGCCATCCTTGCCGAGAACCATCTTGCGGAAGGTGCGGGTGCCGAACATCCATTCGTGCAGGGCTTCCCCGCCAACACCCAGCGGGTTCTTCAGGTCTTGGTCGGGACCGGCGCCGAAGCCGTCGATCGACAAGGTGAAAGCGCTGACGCGAAGTTTGGACATGAGAGCCTCCTTGATAACCAATTGTGAGATGCAAGCAGTTATCGGGTAGCTTAACTGATTGCATTTTGCAAGCGGTTTTTTGAATCGCCGGGGCCAATCGCTTCCAAATCATGTTGGAATGACCAATCTCAATGTTGGCGCCGCCCCTCATCCGCCTGCCGGCACCTTCTCCCCGTATAGTGACGGGGCGAAGGGGCTGGCCGCAACCTCGGCGATGGTTTTGCAACGCTGGAGATTGGCGAAATCTTTTGCGAACGCGTCTTTCTCCCCGTCACTATACGGGGAGAAATGCCCGGCAGGGCAATGAGGGGCAGCGCAAACCTGAAGCGATTGCCTGCGGTGGCCATGTCGCGCTTTGGACGAAGGAACGTTACTCGATGTGGGCGCTACGGAGGCGCATCACCCCTTCAGCATCTCAGCCACTTCCGGCGCGAAATAGGTCAGGATGCCGTCGCAGCCGGCGCGCTTGAAGGCCAGCAGCGATTCAAGCATCGCCTTTTCCCCGTCGATCCAGCCATTGGCGGCGGCGGCCTTGATCATCGAATATTCGCCCGACACTTGATAGGCGAAGGTCGGCATCTGCAACTCGTCCTTCAGCCGGCGGATGATGTCGAGATAGGGCAGGCCGGGCTTGACCATCAGCATGTCGGCGCCCTCGGCGAGATCCTGCTCGGCCTCGCGCACCGCTTCGTCGGAATTGGCGTGATCGATGTAATAGGTCTTCTTGTCGCCCTTGAGCAGGCCGGCGGTGCCGACCGCCTCGCGGTAGGGGCCGTAAAAGGCGGATGCGAACTTGGTCGCATAGGACATGATCGCTACATCCTGAAACCCATTGGCGTCCAGCGCATCGCGGATGGCACCGATCCGGCCGTCCATCATGTCCGAGGGGGCGATGATGTCGGCCCCTGCCGCCGCCTGGATGACGGCTGCTGCCGTCACCTGCTCCACCGTTTCATCATTGACGATAATGCCGTCGCGCAAGATGCCGTCATGGCCATGCGAGGTGAACGGGTCCAGCGCCGCGTCGGTGATGATGCCGATCTCCGGCACCGCGCGCTTGATGGCGCGGGTGGCGCGGTTGATGATGTTTTCCGGATCGAGGATGTGCGAACCGGTCTGATCGCGCAGGCCGAGCTCGACATTGGGGAAAGTGGCGATCGCCGGAATGCCAAGCTTAGCCGCGCGCTCAGCCTCCTTGACGGCGAGGTCGAGCGACAGGCGGAAGACGCCGGGCATGGCGGCGATCGGTTCGCGCACTTGTCTGCCGTCGACGACAAAGATCGGCCAGATCAGATCGTCGACCGAGAGCCGGTTCTCCTGGACAAGGCGGCGCGACCAATCGGCCTTGCGCATGCGCCGCAGCCGCCGGCTGCCGGTGATCTCGTCGACGCTGCGCGCGCCGGCAGGCTTTGCAGGGGTGAATTTGTTCATCGCCAAAACTCCGGATCGGGCGACTTTTACCACGAGCCTCCGCTGCTGACCAATGCGACACGATTGTGCCAGCGGTCCTGTCGGGCGCTATTCTGGTTGGCCATTGCCTGACAGGATCTGCGCAGCACCCCGCATGGCGACGCGGAATGCCTCGTCGAAGTTGACGCCGCGCACTTGCCACTTGTAGGTCTTGCCGGCCATGGCAAGCCGCCAATCGGCGATCCAGCCCAACTCCTTGTCGCTCCAGACTAGGCTGCCGGCCAAGAGCTCTTGGTTGCCGACAGTTCTCGCCAGCAATTCGGGTGAGAGCGCACGCACCTGTTCGAAAATCGCCCCGGTTTTTACCAGAGCGGCCTTGCTTGGAATGACGATCTTCATCGCCAACGGTCCGGCTGCCGATTGAAAGGACTCTGCCATATAGGGGCGTTCGTCTCCGTCGCTCGCCAAGACAAAATGCTGGCGTGCATCTTGCACAGCCAGCAGTACCGAGATGATCGGCCGCTCGCCGAGCCACGGCTTGCTGCCGAGCTCAGCAAGCACTTTATCGATCACCGGCGGCGTGTACTGGCAAGTGAGATCGTGCGGCCGGTCGTACGTGCCTTGATCATCATGATTGGGGATACCTTCCATGCGATCGCGATAGCGGAAGCTGCGGACGAAGCTGCCGGCCTTGTCGCGCAGTGCTGTCATCTGAGGTTTCGCCGGCAGGCGCTGGTCGCCGGATACCCGCACCAGCACTTTGTCGAGGCAGACCTTGAAGCCGGCCTGACGATGTTCTTCTCCCTGGCCATTGACGATGGTTTGCGACTGGTAGAGTTCTGCGAGGCTTGTCGCCAAGGCTGGATGGCCAGCCAGGCAGGTGCAGACTAACCCGATTGCCACCAGTGCAAGGCGCGAAAATCGAATCATAGACGACGTCCCCGTCGGTGCCGCGTTGCAACGCGCCTGCCATGACTTTTTCGTCATTACTGCCTGTAGCCGTCGATTGTTAGCACCGGCTTCCGGTCCGGGCCAGAGGCTGCGCTGGCGTGCCCGCCATTGACGCGGCCATGCGCCACGCTTTAGCACTTCACTCCCGGCGGGCGGGGAGGGATTCTCTGGCGATGGATTTTGGCGGAGGCGACGAGATTCGCTTCGAAAGATTGGGCAGGGCCGGCGTCGTCACGCTGACGCGGCCGCAGGCGCTCAATGCCGTGACCCACCGCATGGTCAAAGCGCTGGACAAGGCGCTGCGCAGCTGGGAGCGTGACGACGGCGTTGACGTCGTTGTCGTCAAGGCCGAGGGCAGGGCGTTTTCGGCAGGCGGCGACATCCTTCATATCTACGAGGCCGGCCGGGCAGGAAAGCCTCCGGTCGATTTCTTCGCCGACGAATACCGGCTGAACGCCCGTATCGCCCGTTTCAAAAAACCCTATGTCGCGCTGATCGACGGCATCGTCATGGGCGGCGGCGTCGGCATCTCCTTCCATGGCTCGCAGCGGGTGCTGACCGAGAACGCCCAGTTCGCCATGCCCGAGGTCGGCATTGGCTTTTTCCCGGATGTCGGCGCCAGCCATCTGTTGCCGGATCTCGGCGGCAGCTTCGGCATGTATCTGGCGCTGACCGGCAACCGCATCCGCCATGGCGATGCTTTGTGGTCGGGCCTGGCCACGCATACGATCAGGGCGGAGGATCAAGCTGGCTTTCTCGACCGGCTGGCGGCAAGCGGCGACCCGGAATCGGTGCTGCGCGGCTGCTTCGTCCCGGCCAAACGCGAGACCGACAGGCCGACGCTCGAAGTCATCGCCAGGCATTTCGCGCAGCCGTCGCTGGCCGATATCGTCGCCAGCCTGGAGCGGGCAGCCACTGCCGACGAGTTCGCGGCAAAGACGCTGGCCACCATCCGCACCCGGTCGCCGACCAGCCTGCATGTCGCCTGGCGCCAGATCAGAGCCGGGCAGACGTTGTCGATGGACGAGTGCATGAAAATGGAGTTCCGTATCCTCAACCGCATGCTTGCCGGGCACGACTTCTATGAAGGCATCCGTGCTGCCATCATCGACAAGGGCTCGACGCCGCAATGGCGGCCGACAGGCATCGATAAGGTCAGCGCCGTCGACGTCGATGCCTATTTCGCACCGCTCGGCGAACGGGAACTGAAGCTGTGAGCGAGGTCGCCTCGAGACGCGTGGTGCTGCAGCCCTCGACGGTCGAGGTCATCTTCGCCTGGTTCCAGCGCGTCATCGCCGGCTACTGCCTGCTGTTCGGCATCTTGTACTGGATCCGGCTGATCGGCTTTTACCCCGGCCCGTTGTGGCGCTTCGACCTGATGCCGGTGCACTGGCAGGTGGCGGCGGTGGTGCTGGCGGTGTTTTTTCCATTCGCCGCCGCCGGCCTGTGGATGCTGGCGTCCTGGGGGCCGGTGATCTGGTTCATCTGCGCGGTGACCGAGACGGTCATGTATGCCGGCTTCCCCGAGCTGTTCGGCCACCGGCTGCTGATCGTCGCCTCGCATCTTGCGGTGGCGCTGCTCTACATCGTATTCCGCGTGGTGATCTGGATCCAGAAGCGGCAGGCCCGGCGATAGCAATTCCGGTCAAGGATCGGTGGCTAAATCTTTAGGTTAATTATCCTTGCTCGGGTGACCGTCCGTTAAGCCTCTTTCGAAACCCCTTACCGGTAAGCTCTTGTTAGCCTTGGCGTTTAAGTCGAATTTTATGAGTATTCGATAGTGTCGTGATCAAGGTGAAGAACAAAAAATCACCGGGCGACAAACGAGAGGCAAAGACAATGATCAATTCGCGTCCGGCGGCGAAGACCGCCAACGTATCCGATGACCGCCGCGAGGCGATCCGTTCGCTGTACATGGAATCGCTGCAGTTGGTCGAACGGCTGCATCGCCGTCTGCTTGACGTGATCAAGGACGAATTCGACCGCAACGGCCGCTCCGACATCAACGCCATCCAGGCGCTGCTCCTGTTCAACATTGGCAATTCGGAGCTGACCGCCGGCGAACTGCGCTCGCGCGGCTACTATCTCGGCTCGAATGTCTCCTACAATCTGAAGAAGCTGGTCGATCTCGGCTTCATCAATCACCAGCGCTCGCGCATCGACCGCCGTTCTGTGCGGGTTTCGCTGACGCCGAAGGGCAATGAGGTGGCGGAGGTCGTCGCCGGCCTATATGAGCGCCATGTCGGCTCGATCGAGCAGGTCGGCGGCATCAACACCGAAGAGTTCAAGCAGATGAACCGCGCCCTCCAGCGGCTGGACCGGTTCTGGAACGATACCATCGCATACCGGATGTAATCGCACCCGCTGCATCAAGATCTGAAGCTGGACCACGGAAGCGCTCCCGCGGAGCGGACCAAAGGCCGATGCCGAAAAGCACCGGTCTTTCCGTTTCGTCAGGCCGGCCGATCCAAATTCGAGCAACAGCCACGTTGCCGCCATATTCCAGTGGAACCGAAGATGCGGGTGATGCTGGGGCCAAAGCCGTGCATTTGTCCTGTGCTCAAATCACTTCCATGTGTTTTTACACCGAAGTGATGCGGGCCATGGTTGGCTAATTGTTAAGAAGCCAACTCTAGAGTGCGGGCGAGACCGCCCGGTAGGTTGAATTGTAGCAAGAATGTCTGGACCGCCCATGAGAACCAGCCGCCGTTTCTTCCTTTCAGGAGCCTCCGCGCTCGCTGCCGCTATGGTCGCCGGCCGCGCCAGTGCGCAGGATGTGATCGGGGATATCCTGAAATCCTCGGCCCGCGGCAATTGGGACGACCAGTTCGACGCCCGCCCCAGCCAGGGCGGCAAGGTGGCCTCGACGCTGCCGATCTTCAGCCTGCAGACCGTTTCGTTCACCGAGCAGGCGGTCGCGCAATACCAGAACATTGTCGCCCAGGGCGGCTGGGAGCCGGTTCCCGACACCAAGAAATTGCAGCTCGGCGTCGACGATCCGGACGTGGTCCCGCTGCGCAAGCGTCTGATGATTGCGGGCGATCTGGCGCAGAGCGCCGGCATTTCGACAGCCTTCGATTCCTATGTCGACTCCGCGGTCAAGCGCTTCCAGGCGCGCCATGGCCTGCCTGCCGACGGGACGCTGGGCCAATATTCTTATGCCGCGATGAATGTTTCGGCGCCAATTCGGCTCGGCCAGTTGCAGACCAATCTGCAGCGGCTGCGCGAGCGCGCCGGCACGCTGGGCAACCGTTACGTGCTGGTCGACATCCCGGGCGCCCAGATCGAAGCCGTTGAGAACGATCGCGTCGTGCTGCGCCATACCGCAATCGTCGGCAAAATCGACCGGCAGACGCCGATCGTCAATTCCAAGATCAACGAGATCATCGTCAATCCCTACTGGAACGCGCCGGTCTCGATCGTGCGCAAGGACATCATTCCGCTGATGCGGAAGGACCCCAACTATCTCAAGGACAGCCACATCCGTCTGTTCGCGCCGGATGGCAGCGAGGTTGATCCGCTGACCGTCGACTGGTCGACCGACGACGCCGAGAAGTACCGCTTCCGCCAGGATCCGGGCGCTGGCAACGCCATGGCCTCGGTCAAGATCAATTTCCCCAGCCCGGACGGCGTCTACATGCACGACACGCCGCAGCAGAGCCTGTTCGGCAAGATGATGCGCTTCGATTCCTCGGGCTGCGTGCGCGTCCAGAACGTGCGCGACCTCGTCACCTGGATTCTGCGCGATACGCCGGGCTGGAATCGCCAGCACTTCGAGGCGGCGATCAAGAGCGGCGAGAACGTCCCGGTGCAGGTCACCAATCCGGTGGCGGTCTATTTCCTCTACATCTCGGCCTGGTCGACGGGGCCGGGCGTGGTGCAGTTCCGCGACGACATTTACGGCCTTGACGGGGCCAACGAGCTGCAGATCACATCCGCGCTCTAAGCAGCTGAGCTCATTTGCAAAAGGCCGCCGCAAGGGCGGCCTTTTTTATTGTCGTCGTCGTTCTCTGAGCTTTGCGCATGATTCCGAAAATCGGCTCGCCACGGATCACATGCAAACCATGCGGCGCTGTTCAGGAAATCACGCGAAGCCCTGCTGTCGGCCGGCAGGCGAGGAAATAATGTGCTTTCAGGGCGCTGGCGCAATCCGGCCAGCAAATTTCGCGCAGCAAACGTGGCGGGCCGAAAGCAACTGTGTTAATGGCGCGACAGACCCCGAACCTTGAGGATTTCAGCCCATGGCAACAGCAGCGGCAGTGTCGAACAAATTCGAATCCTTCTTCGAAACCACGCTTGCCGATGCCGACCCCGAGATTTTCGGCGCCATCCGCAACGAACTCGGCCGCCAGCGCCACGAGATCGAGCTGATTGCCTCGGAAAACATTGTCTCGCGCGCCGTGCTTGAGGCGCAAGGGTCGATCATGACCAACAAATATGCCGAGGGCTATCCGGGCAAGCGCTACTATGGCGGCTGCCAATTCGTCGATGTCGCCGAGGAACTGGCCATTGAACGCGCGAAAAAGCTGTTCGGCTGCAACTTCGCCAACGTCCAGCCGAATTCCGGCAGCCAGATGAACCAGGCGGTGTTCCTGGCGCTGCTGCAGCCCGGCGACACCTTCATGGGCCTCGACCTCAATTCCGGCGGGCACCTGACGCATGGCTCGCCGGTCAATATGAGCGGCAAATGGTTCAAGGTTGTCTCCTATGGCGTGCGCAGGGATGATCATCTGCTCGACATGGATGCGATCGAGAAGACCGCCCATGAGACCAAGCCGAAATTGATCCTGGCCGGCGGCACCGCCTATTCACGCATCTGGGACTGGAAGCGTTTTCGCGAGATTGCCGATTCGATCGGTGCCTATCTGATGGTCGACATGGCCCACATCGCCGGCCTGGTCGCCGGCGGCGTGCATCCTTCGCCGCTGCCGCATGCTCATGTGGTGACCACCACGACGCACAAATCGCTGCGTGGGCCGCGCGGTGGCATGATCCTTTGCAATGACGAGGAGATTGCCAAGAAGATGAATTCGGCCGTCTTCCCCGGCCTGCAGGGCGGACCGCTGATGCATGTCATCGCCGCCAAGGCGGTGGCTCTGGGCGAAGCGCTGAACCCGAGCTTCAAGATATATGCGGAGAGCGTCGTCGCAAATGCCAAGGCGCTGGCCTCCAGCCTGCAGGAAACCGGTCTCGACATCGTCTCCGGCGGTACCGACAACCATCTGATGCTGGTCGATCTGCGTCCCAAGAACGCCACCGGCAAGCGCGCCGAAGCTGCCCTTGGCCGCGCTAACATCACCTGCAACAAGAACGGCATCCCCTTCGATCCGGAAAAGCCCTTCGTCACCTCGGGCGTTCGGCTCGGCACGCCGGCCGGCACCACGCGCGGCTTCGGCCAGGCCGAGTTCCGTGAGATCGGCAAGCTGATCGCCGAAGTGCTGGATGGACTGAAAGTCGCCAATTCCGACGAGGGCAATGCTGCCGTCGAGGCAGCCGTGAAGGCCAAGGTAGCGGTATTGACGGATCGTTTTCCGCTTTATCCGTATCTTGGTTGACGCAGGGCGTCGTTCCCCAACTGTGACGGCGCCGATCAACTGGACACGGCGGCATCTCGGAGAGGCTTGATGATGATGCGAATTTTCCGTTTCGCCAGCGTTGGCGCCTTGCTCACCTTAGCCATCTCGCACCAGTCCGGCCTCGCTTTGGCACAGACCGAGCTGACCCCGGCAGCACCCAAGACAGAGACCTTCGGCAGATGGTCCACCACGGTGGACGTGGTCAACACCGGTGAGGATGTGCGCAAGACCTGCGCCGCCTCGACGGTCTTTTTCGACGCAAACGGCACCAGCGGCACCCTTACGCTAGCCATCTCGAATGGCGACGTACTGCCGCCCGAGGGCTATCCGAGCCTCATCATCGCCGTGAGAAACGGTGACTTGCCTAAGGGCGACAACATCCCGGCGGTGTTCCGCGACGTCAACGACAAGATCAAGGCTGGTTTTCATCTTATCGCCGACGGCCAGTGGATAGTGAACAACAAGCCCGAGACAACGCTCGCCATACTGCGTGCCATGCGCCGTACCAGCGCCCTCGATGTCAGCTTCGCCGACAAGCCGGTTGCGACCATATCGATGGACGGCTTCACCAAGGCCTATCGCTATCTCGGCACGTCCTGCGGCTTCCCGACCGGCGACGTCGCTCCCTGATTGGCGTATTGCCGTCCAACTGATTGCCGCTCTCGCAATTTTCCTCGTGCCTCGCTATCTCTGAGGCGCGATCGGTCATCGGCCATACTTTGCCATCGTGGCAAAAACCTCTAAGCCTTTCGCTCCACGAGAATCGCGAACCGAAGGCTCTCCATGCGCTGCCCTTATTGCCAGTCCGAAGATACGCAGGTGAAGGATTCGCGCCCTGCCGAAGACGGCGCGGCGATCCGCAGGCGGCGCGTCTGCCCAGATTGCGGCGGCCGCTTCACCACTTTCGAGCGGGTACAGCTGCGCGACCTCGTCGTGGTGAAGAAGTCGGGACGCAAGGTGCCGTTCGACCGCGACAAGCTGCTGCGTTCGGTCGAGATTGCGGTACGCAAGCGCAACGTCGACCCGGAGCGCATCGACCGCGCGGTGACCGGCATAGTGCGCCAGCTGGAGAGCTCGGGCGAGACCGAGGTCGCCTCCGGCGAAGTCGGCCGGCTGGTCATGGAGGCGCTTAAGTCGCTCGACGATGTCGCCTATGTGCGCTTTGCCTCCGTTTACCGCAATTTCCGCGAGGCCAAGGATTTCCACGACGTGTTGGGCGAGCTCAAAGGCGACGAGCTCAAAAGTGACGAGCCCAGGGGCGGAGAGCTGAAGAGCGAAGAGGACGCCGGCTGAGCATGGCAGGGTCCGAGCGCAGCACGGCGAAGCAAGAGGTCCTCGATCGCCGCTATATGGCGGCAGCCCTCAGGCTGTCGCGCAAAAATGCCGGCCGGACGTCGACCAATCCTTCCGTCGGCACGCTCATCGTACGCGATGACGGCGACGGGCCAATGATCGTCGGCAGCGGCGTCACGGCCGTCGGCGGCCGGCCGCATGCCGAAACCGAGGCGCTGGCCGAGGCCGGTGAGCTGGCGCAAGGCGCCACCGCCTATGTAACGCTGGAGCCTTGCGCCCATCACGGCCGCACGCCGCCTTGCGCCAATGCGCTGGTCAGCGCCGGCGTGGCGCGGGTGGTTGGCGCTGCCAGCGATCCGGACCCGCGTGTTTCCGGCAAGGGCTACGCCATCTTGCGTGCCGCGGGCGTCGAGGTGATGGAAAAAGTGCTGGCGGCCGAGGCCGCGGAGCAGATGGCCGGCTATTTGATTCGATCTCTGAAAAAACGCCCGGAAGTGATTCTGAAGCTTGCGCTTTCGAGCGACAATAAGATCGGCGTGAAAGGCGAGGGGCAGGTCTCCATTACCGGCGATATCGCGCGGCGCGAAGTCTATCTGATGCGCGCCGAAGCGGACGGCATATTGATCGGCATCGGCACCGCGCTGGAGGACGATCCGGCGCTGACGGTGCGGCTGCCGGGACTTGAGAACCGTTCGCCGGCGCGCATCGTGCTCGACCGCCAGATCAGGCTGCCGGAGACCTCGAAGCTGGTTTCCGGCGTCGACCGGGTCCCGCTCTATGTCGCCGCGTGTGCCGAGGCCGATCCACGTCGGCGGGCCGCGCTCGAACGCACCGGAGTGCGCTTCATCGGCACTGAGACGTATGAAGGCGATATTGCGCTGCCGGAACTGCTCGAGGATCTGGCGGCGCTGGGCATGGCGAGCGTGCTGGTCGAGGGCGGCGCCAAGGTGGCCAAGGCGTTCCTCGACGAACAACTCGTCGATCGCATCGTGCTGTTTCAGGGGCCGGATGCGATCGGCGAGGACGGCATTGCATCGCCGATAGATGCCAACCATATCCCGCCGGGATTTCGCAAATTGCGCGACATGCGTTTCGGCGAAGACACATATGCCGAATGGACAAGAGACATTTAGGACCGAACTGATGTTCACTGGGCCAAAGTAATGTTCACTGGAATCGTCACCGATGTCGGCACCGTCGCCGCCGTGAAGCCGCTCAGGGAAGGCGTCGGTTTGCGCATCGACACCGCCTACGATCCGCAGACCATTGCCATTGGCGCTTCAATTTCGTGCGGCGGCGTCTGCCTGACGGTAACGGGATTGCCGGAAGACGGTGCGAACGCACGCTGGTTCGAAGTCGAGGCCTGGGAAGAAGCACTCAGGCTGACGACCGCGATGGGCTGGAAATCCGGCACGCGCATCAACCTGGAGCGGGCGCTGAAGATCGGCGACGAGCTTGGCGGCCATATCGTGTCAGGCCATGTCGACGGAATGGCCGAGATCGTGGCCCGCAAGGAAGAGGGTGACGCCGTTCGCTTTACCCTGGAAGCACCGCGCGAGCTTGCCAAATTCATCGCCCCCAAGGGTTCCGTCGCGCTCGACGGCACTTCGCTCACCGTCAACAAGGTCGAAGGCACCCGCTTCGACGTGCTATTGATCCACCACTCGCTGACGGTCACCACCTGGGGCGAACGCCAGGTCGGCGACCGCGTCAACCTCGAGATCGACACCATGGCCCGCTACGCGGCGCGACTGGTGGAGGCGGCCAAAGAGGGACTTTGAGGCGATCGCCCATAAAGTCCATTCCCTGATGCGGCCGCCACCGGGTTGGCCTTGAACGTTCCTTCAGCAATCTTCCGCTTGCGATCAAACCGGCTTCGGCCTAAGTCACCGGCGATCCCCGGAGACATCTATGGCTGGCACATCCCAACACGGCAAAGCGTTCATCCGTCCGAAGAAGAAGGCCCACCTTCTTGTCATCGAGGCGCGCTTTCACGACGACCTTGCGGACGCATTGCTCGAAGGCGCGACCAGCGCGCTCGACGAAGCGGGCGCGACATACGATGTCGTCACCGTTCCGGGCTCGCTCGAAATCCCGGCGGTGATTTCCTTCGCGCTCGACGGTGCTTCCGAAGGCGGGACGAGCTATGACGGTTTCGTCGCCCTCGGCACGGTGGTCCGCGGCGACACCTATCATTTCGATATCGTCGCCAATGAATCCAGCCGTGCCCTGATGGACCTGTCCGTGCAGGATTCAGTCTGCATCGGCAATGGCATCCTGACCACCGAAAACGACGAACAGGCCTGGACACGGGCCAGGCGCTCCGAAGGCGACAAGGGCGGCTTTGCGGCGCGTGCGGCGCTGACCATGATCGCCCTAAAGGAACAACTGGGAGAGCGAACGTGAGCGAACCCGCTTCGCCCGGCCAGCCTGCGGTTCGCCATGCCAACAAGCGCGGTGCTGCCCGCCTGGCGGCTGTGCAGGCGCTCTACCAGATGGATGTCGCCGGCAGCGGCGTGTTTGAGATCACCGCCGAATACGAGGCGTTCAGGCTCGGCAAGGAAGTCGACGGCGCGCTCTATCGCGAGGCCGATGCGCAATGGTTTCGCGCCATTCTTGCCGGCGTTGTCGAGCACCAGAAGACCATCGATCCGATTATCCGCCAGGCGCTGACCGAGGACTGGCCGCTGTCGAGGCTCGATTCGACGTTGCGCGCCATATTGCGTGCCGGCGTCTACGAATTGATGAAACGCGAGGACGTGCCGGTGGCGGTCATCGTCTCCGAATATGTCGACATCGCCAAGGCATTTTACGAAGAAGACGAGCCGAAACTGGTCAATGCGGTGCTTGATCGCGTGTCGCGCCGCGTGCGTGGCGAGGGCCGCGGCAAGGACGCCTCATGACTGCTATCGTCGTCGTTGAGGCCGGCAAGGAAGCGCGTCGCACCGCTTTCATCCTCGCAGCCTCGCAGGCGATCATCGGTTCGGCGGCACCCATCGCCATTTCCATGGGCGGACTGGCCGGGCAGTACCTCCTCGAAGCCGACAAGTCGCTGGCAACCGCGCCGATCACCGGCTTCAATGTCGGCGTGGCGCTCGGTTCCCTGCCGGCCGCGGCGATCATCCGCCGGCTCGGCCAGCGCGACGGCTTCATGACCGGCACTGCGGTCACAGCGCTTGGCGGGCTGGTCGCTACGTTGGCGCTGTTTCATGCCAGCTTCTGGCTGTTCGCTTTCGGCCTTGCCGTGATCGGGATCGGCGGTGCCTTTGTCCAGCAATTCCGCTTTGCCGCCGCCGACAATGCTCCGCCTGAATTCAAGGCGCGCGCCATCTCCTTCGTGCTGGCCGGCGGCATCGTCACCGCCATACTTGGGCCGCAGATCGTCATTTTCACCGGCGACCTGTTCTCGCCGGTGAAGTTTGCCGGCTCGTTTGCGTCCATCCTGGTGCTGGCGGCGGTTGGCGCCGCCATCCTCTCTTTATTGCGCATCCCAGCCAAGGCAACCGAGAAGGTGGAAATCGCCGACAGCGACGCCCGGCCGCTCTTAGAAATCGTCACCAGGCCGCGCTTCGTCGCGGCGCTGTTTTGCGCCATCGGCAGCTACGCGCTGATGAGCTTCGTCATGACCGGCGCGCCACTGGCCATGGTCGGCTGCGGCCTTTCGACCGACGACGCCACGCTCGGCATTTCCTGGCATGTGATGGCGATGTTCGCGCCGAGCTTCTTCACGGGGTCGCTGATTTATCGTTTTGGCGCGGAGCGGATCGTGGCCATCGGCCTGGTGCTGCTCATTGGCTGCGGTATAGTCGCGCTGTCGGGGTTGGCACTGTGGCAGTTCTGGACAACGCTGATCCTGCTCGGCCTCGGCTGGAACTTCAGCTTCATCGGCGCCACCGCCATGGTGGCTGACAGCTACCAGCCATCCGAAAAAGGCAAGGTCCAGGGGTTCCACGATTTCGTCCTGTTCGGCTCCGTCGCCTTCGCCTCGCTGATGTCGGGCGCAGTCTACAATGCCTGGGGCTGGGAGATGCTGAACTGGATGATTTTTCCGGTCGTCGCGCTGTGCTTCGTGGCACTGGGCGTGTTGAAGATGACGGGCTTGCGTGCGGCCAGCTGACGCCACGCTGTCGGGACGAGACAACAGCGGATTCACCCAAATCCGAACAAAATTATTGCGTCCATCACCCTTCTTATGAAACCGTGTACCCCGACGGGGCATCGAAGCCATGCTCATATGCGGCAGCCATATTCCGGTTCACAGCAAGGGATTTGTGAGATGTTTTCAATCAAGGTTCTGGCCGGCACCGTGCTGGCGCTCGGCATCACGGTGGCCTCGGCGAGTGCCCAGGTGGTGGTGTCGTCGAAGATCGACACCGAGGGCGGCGTGCTCGGCAACATCATCCAGCTGGTGCTGAACGCCAATAATATCCAGACCACCGACCGCATCCAACTCGGCGGCACGCCTGTGGTACGCAAGGCAATTACGGCCGGCGAGATCGACATCTATCCGGAATACACCGGCAACGCCGCATTCTTCTTCGAGAAGGCCGACGATCCGGTGTGGAAGGATGCCGCTAAGGCCTACGAGACTGCCAAGAAGCTCGATTACGACGCCAACAAGATCGTCTGGCTGTCCCCGTCACCGGCTAACAACTCCTGGGCGATCGCCCTGCGTAAGGAGGTCGCCGATACCAACAAGCTCGTCACCCTTTCCGACTTCGGCAAATATGTCTCGGGCGGCGGCAAGGTGGTGCTGGCGGCGTCCGCCGAGTTCGTCAATTCGGCGGCCGCGCTGCCCGCTTTCCAGAAGACCTATGGCTTTACGCTGAAGCCGGACCAGTTGATCACGCTGTCGGGCGGCGATACGGCGGCGACCATTGCCGCTGCGGCCAACCAGACCAACGGCGCCAACGCGGCCATGGTCTACGGCACCGACGGCGGCATCGCGCCCTCCGGCCTCGTCGTGCTTGAGGACGACAAGGGTGTGCAGCCGGTCTACCAGCCGGCGCCGATCATCCGCGAGGCGGTGCTGAAGGAGCACCCGGAAATCGAGACGCTGCTGAAGCCGGTCTTCGCCAAGCTCGATCTCGTCACGCTGCAGGAGTTGAATGGCCGCGTCCAGGTTGGCGGCGAACCGGTCAAGGGCGTCGCCGAAGGCTTTTTGAAAAAGAACGGCTTCCTCAAGTAAGGCGATTCCGGCGCGCCGCTTTCGAGGTGCGCGGATCGGCCGATGGGGGAGGGCGTGCGCATCCGGTTTGACAAGCTCGGCGTGGTTATCGCGGCGATATCAGCCTATGCGGCTTTTGCGGCACCATTCGCCACGTTCCGCGCCAATCGCATCGTACCCGGCGAGGCGCGCTCGATCCTCGAATCTTTGCCTGCGGCGGTCGGTCCGCTATTGATGGCGATTGTTGTCGCAGCGGCGCTCATTGCATTGCTGAAAACGCCGCTTGCTCTGCGCCTCGCCGCCAGTGTGGTTCCACTTGCAGCGCTGGCGCTGCTGATCGGCGTTGCTGGCAGCTTCCTGACGCCCGCCGGCAACACCTTCGCCCGTATCTCGCCGGCTTCGGGCTTCTGGCTGTTTATCTTCGCCTTCACGCTTCTGCTCGCCGACGTGCTTACAAGGCTAAACCTGTCGCCGCAGGCACGCGTCGGCGTGCTTGTTGTCGCCGCAGCGGCGATCGGCCTGCTGCTGGTCTCGGGGAGCTGGAACAGCCTGTCGATCCTCAAGGAATATTTCAATCGCGCCGATAGTTTTTGGGCGGAAGGCTCCAAGCACGTGACGCTGGCGCTGGGTTCGCTGGCGGCAGCAGTGATTATCGGCCTGCCGCTCGGCATCCTCTGCCACCGCGTCGAGAAATTGCGGGCCGGCGTGCTCCACGTGCTGAACATCATTCAGACCATTCCTTCGATCGCGCTGTTCGGCCTCTTGATAGCACCGCTCGGCTGGGTCGCTTCGCATGTGCCGGGTGCTGCCGCGCTCGGCATTCGCGGCATCGGCACGGCGCCGGCTTTCGTCGCCCTGTTCCTCTATTCACTGCTGCCGGTGGTGGCCAACACCGTGGTCGGCCTTGCCGGTGTGCCGCGTGCCGCCAACGACGCAGCGCGCGGCATGGGCATGACCGACCGCCAGCGGCTGTTCGGCGTCGAGTTTCCGCTGGCTTTCCCGGTGATCCTCACCGGCATTCGCATCGTGCTGGTGCAGAATATCGGCCTCGCCACCATTGCCGCGCTGATCGGCGGCGGCGGCTTTGGCGTATTCGTATTCCAGGGAGTCGGCCAGACGGCGATGGACCTGGTGCTGCTCGGTGCCGTGCCGACGGTGGCGCTGGCCTTCGCCGCCGCCATCATCCTCGATGCAGTGATCGAAATGAGCGCCAGCAAGCGCAGGGTTTAAACGGCATGATCGAGATCGAAGGCATCACCAAGCGCTACGGCGAGACGACAGTGGTCGACGACGTGTCGATAGTAATCGAGCCGCGCAGCATCGCCGTCATCGTCGGCACCTCCGGCTCCGGCAAGACGACGCTGCTTCGCATGATCAACCGGCTGGTCGAGCCGACATCGGGCGTGATCAAGCTCGACGGCGTCGACAACCGCTCGGTGCCTGATTATGAGCTGCGTCGCAGCATCGGCTATGCCATCCAGGGCCACGGTCTGTTTCCGCATCGCACGGTGGCACAGAACATCGCCACTGTGCCGGTATTGCTCGGCTGGGACGCCAACCGCATCAAAGCCCGCGTCGACGAGCTGATGACGCTATATCAGCTCGACCCGCAAGCCTACGGGCCACGCTATCCGCATGAGCTTTCCGGCGGCCAGCAGCAGCGCGTCGGCGTCGCCCGGGCGCTTGCCGCGGAACCCAACGTGCTGTTGATGGATGAGCCGTTCGGCGCGCTCGATCCAATCATCCGCAACAAGGCGCAGGACGATCTGCTGGCGATCCAGAAGCGCTTCGGCACCACCATCATCCTAGTCACCCATGACATGGAAGAGGCCGTTCACATGGGCGACAAGATCGCGGTGATGGATGGCGGCAAAGTAGTGCAATATGCCGCGCCGGCCGAGATACTGGCGAAACCGGCCAGCGCGTTTGTCGAGACCCTGGTTGGCGCCAGCGAAAAACCGTTCCGGCTGTTATCGCTTGGCCGGGTGCGCGACGCGGTGGAAAAAGGCACGGCCGAAGGCGAGGCGATCCCCGGTGATGCCAGCCAACGCGACGCGTTGGCCGAACTCCTGTGGTGGGGCCGCCCGGCACTGCCCGTGAAAGATACTGATGGCAAATCGCTTGGCCGCGTCACTGTGGATGGACTGGTTAAACGCGCGGCGAGGCCGGCATGAAAGCCTGGCTTCCATCACTGCTCAGGCTTGCCCTGGTGGTGCTGCTTATTGCCTTCGTCACCAATCCCGGCTGGTTCGAACCGCTGCTGAAGCCGCTGACAGAGAACAACGCGCCGGTAATCTACAATCAGGGCAGCCTTTTGACGTTGACGCTGCTGCATCTGCGGACCGTCCTGATCGCAACGGTTGCCGCGACGATCGTTGCGGTCGCGCTCGCCATTCTGGTCACCAGGCCAGCCGGCGCCGAATTCCTGCCGCTGTCGCGCAGCCTGGTCAATATCGGCCAGACCTTTCCGCCGGTGGCGGTGCTGGCGCTTGCCGTGCCGGCCGTCGGCTTCGGCGAAAAGCCGACGCTGATTGCGTTGTTTCTCTATGGCCTGCTGCCGATCTTCGAGAACGCGCTGACCGGCCTGACGACGCTGCCGGCCAATGTCGTCGAGGCGGCGCGTGGCGCCGGCATGACCGGCTGGCAAAGGCTGGTCAAGGTCGAACTGCCGCTCAGCGCGCCGATCATCCTCGGCGGTATCCGGCTGTCGGTGGTGATCAGCCTCGCCACCGCGACCATCGGCTCGACAGTGGCGGCGAGGACATTGGGCGAGGTGATCATCGCCGGCCTGCTGTCGAACAACCTCGCCTTCATCCTGCAGGGCGGTCTGATCGTCGCCGCCCTTGCCGTGCTGATCTATGACGGGCTGTCGGCGATCGAGCGCTACACGGGCCGGCGCATGGGGCGCGAGGTGGAGTAGCCCCTCGGGGCAAAGCTCGCTTCTTTCAACGGCCACTCGAACGCGCCGGATGATCGAGCGTCAGTTCGAGCGTGGTGCCCGTCTCGCTGGCGATCCAGCGGCGGCGGATGATGGCGAAATCGTGCTGTGTGCCGGCTCTAACCACAGAGACTAAGTCGCCCACCGCGCAATAGCTGTCGAGATCGAGGGTTTCGAGAATCGCGGCAATGTCTTGCTTCCCGGCGTAATGTCTCGCGACAGTCGTGAGCACTATGATCACTGGTCCCCCCGTTGCGCGATCTTCGGGACTCGGCGATTGATGAGTGCGATGCCCCGATCTTTCAGCAGGAGTTCTTGCCATGACCGCGCGTTTCTCCAAGATCGTCATGTGTTTGTATCTGGCGGCTTTCGCCTTCCTTGTCGCCTTCGGCAACATCACCGATTACGGCTCAAACTTCGCCTTTGTCCAGCATGTGCTGAGCATGGACACGACCTTTCCCGGCAACGCCCTGATGTACCGCTCGATCACCAACCCGTCGCTGTGGACGGCGGGCTACTGGCTGATCATCATTGGCGAGGCGCTGACCTGCTTGCTCTACCTAGTCGCCGCCTGGCGACTCTGGCAGGCGCGCAACGCCAGCGGACAGGCATTCAACGATGCCAAGAAGTTCGCCATCATAGCCGCCACCATGGGTTTCCTCGTTTGGTATTTCGGCTTCATGGTCGTTGGCGGCGAGTGGTTTGCCATGTGGCAGTCTTCGACATGGAATGGTCAGGAGGCGGCGTTCAAATTCTACATGACAATGCTGGTGGTGCTGATCTTCGTCGTCCAGCCGGACGGCGACCCGCGCAAAGTTTGACGGCCGTTCGCCGATTTCAATCGATCTAATCGGATGGCAGTGTCGAAAGGCGCGCTGCCGTCCAGCCTTTTGGATGAAACCCGGGATGTTTTGAGCGAAAACCGGACAAAAACCGAACAATATCTTGACGTTCCGAGCCCTGTTTCGCATAAGCCGCTGCGAAGGGACGGATTCCGGTTGCGGAAAATTCGTCCCCTGTCTCAACGGCCCGGGGAGGGGTTCTTTTGGGCCACCAATCGAGGAAAATTCGGCAATGACCATACTTTCAGCTGTCATCGCCTGCGGTCTGCTTTCAGTCCTTTACGCCATCTGGGCGACACGTTCGGTCCTCGCGGCCGATCAGGGCAATGCACGCATGCAGGAAATTTCCGCGGCCATCCGCGAAGGCGCGCAAGCCTATCTGGCGCGCCAGTACACCACAATCGCCATCGTCGGCGTCGTGGTCCTGCTGCTCGCCTGGTGGCTGCTTTCGATCACCGCCGCCATCGGCTTCCTGATCGGCGCCGTTCTATCGGGCGCCGCTGGCTTCATCGGCATGCACGTCTCGGTGCGCGCCAATGTGCGCACCGCGCAGGCGGCTTCCAACAGCCTCGCTGCCGGCCTCGAGATCGCCTTCAAGTCTGGGGCTATCACTGGCATGCTGGTTGCTGGCCTGGCCCTGCTTGGCGTCTCGATCTATTACCTGATCCTGACCCAGTTCATGGGCCTTCAGCCCGATGACCGTGTCGTCATCGACTCGTTGGTTTCGCTTGGCTTCGGCGCCTCGCTGATTTCGATCTTCGCTCGTCTCGGCGGCGGCATCTTCACCAAGGGCGCCGACGTCGGCGGCGATCTCGTCGGCAAGGTTGAAGCCGGCATTCCCGAAGACGATCCACGCAATCCGGCCACCATCGCCGACAATGTCGGCGACAATGTCGGCGATTGCGCCGGCATGGCCGCCGATCTGTTCGAGACCTATGCGGTGACCGTGGTCGCCACCATGGTCCTTGCCGCCATCTTTTTCGGTGGCACCGCCGTTCTCGGCGCGACCATGCTCTATCCGCTGGCCATCTGCGGCGCCTGCATTCTCACCTCGATCGCCGGCACCTTCTTCGTCAAGCTCGGTTCCAGCGGCTCGATCATGGGCGCTCTCTACAAGGGCCTGATCGTCACCGGCCTGCTGTCAATTGTCGGCCTTGCCGTCGCCACTTCGGCATGCATCGGCTGGGGTGAGATCGGCACCGTCGCCGGCATGGCCATCACCGGCACGAACCTGTTCATCTGCGGCCTGGTCGGCCTTGTGGTGACAGGCCTCATCGTGGTGATCACCGAATATTATACCGGCACCAACAAGCGTCCGGTGAACTCCATCGCCCAGGCCTCGGTCACCGGTCACGGCACCAACGTCATCCAGGGCCTGGCGGTCTCGCTCGAAGCGACGGCGTTGCCGGCGATCGTCATCGTCGGCGGCATCATCTCGACATACCAGCTCGCCGGCCTCTACGGCACGGCGATCGCGGTGACGACGATGCTTGGCCTCGCCGGCATGATCGTCGCGCTCGATGCCTTCGGCCCAGTCACCGACAATGCCGGCGGCATTGCCGAAATGGCCGGCCTGCCCAAGGAAGTGCGCCAGTCCACCGACGCGCTCGACGCTGTCGGCAACACCACCAAAGCGGTAACCAAGGGCTACGCCATCGGGTCGGCCGGCCTCGGCGCGCTGGTGCTGTTTGCGGCCTACTCTAACGACCTGAAGTTCTTTGCCGCCAATAGCGACAAATACCCCTACTTCCAGGGCATGGGCGACGTCTCCTTCGACCTCTCCAATCCTTATGTCGTCGCCGGCCTGATCTTCGGCGGCCTGATCCCGTATCTGTTCGGCGGCATCGCCATGACCGCCGTCGGCCGCGCCGCCGGTGCTATCGTCGAGGAGGTGCGCAAGCAGTTCCGCGAGGATCCGGGCATCATGGCCGGCACCTCGAAGCCGAACTATGCGCGCGCCGTCGACCTTCTGACCAAGGCAGCGATCCGGGAGATGATCGTTCCATCACTGCTGCCGGTGCTGGCGCCGCTGGTGGTCTATTTCGGTGTCCTCCTGATCTCCGGTTCGAAGGCATCCGCCTTTGCCGCGCTCGGCGCCTCGCTGCTCGGCGTCATCGTCAACGGCCTTTTCGTTGCCATCTCGATGACCTCCGGCGGCGGTGCCTGGGACAACGCCAAGAAGTCGTTCGAAGATGGTTTCGTCGACAAGGACGGCCTCAAGCACCTCAAGGGCTCCGAAGCACACAAGGCCTCTGTGACCGGCGACACGGTCGGCGATCCCTATAAGGATACTGCTGGGCCGGCGGTCAACCCGGCGATCAAGATCACGAACATCGTCGCGCTGCTGCTATTGGCCGTGCTCGCGCACGGCTAAGCTCGGTCGCCACGGCTCAAGACAAAAACCCGCGGGATCGCTCCCGCGGGTTTTCATTGCCTGAGATGTGCCGCCGCTTACAGGGAAGCGAAAAGAAAAGAAGCCGACACCGTCGAGTGGATCAGGTGCCGCCGAGCGTACTGCCGCCGCTGGCGCCCGGAACACCAGGCGTCAGCTTGCTGGCGCCACTGATGATCTGGCTGAGGAAGTTCTGGTCCTTGCCGCCGGTCGGCGTGGTGCGCGAGATGAAGTCGAACACCTTGCCGTCCTTCAGGCCGTAATTGGCGATCTGGGTGACGCGCCCGTCATCGCCAAAATAGACCGCCAGCACATGCTGGTCGACTAGCCGCGGCTTGTCGAAGGCGACATAGCGCTTGCGCGTCTGCGAAATGTAATAAAAGGCCTCGTTGTCGAAGGTCGCCTTCGTCGAGGGAGTGCCGAGCGCCAGCAGCACCTGTTCGCGGCTCGAGCCGACCGGCACCAGGTCGATCGCCTGCTGGTCGATGACGTAGCCCTGCGTCAGCGTCTCGCTCGGATTGAGATCGCCGATCATCTTGGACGAATTGCAGGCGGAAAGCGCCGCAGCGATCACCAGCAGCGAAACCGCACCGGCGGGCCTAGGCAGGAAAGTCGACTTGAATTTCAGCGCGCGCAACTACAACTCCATAAGCTGGCCGCAACTTGCGCTGGGCCGCAAAACCGGTAAACCAGCTTGCTTGCCGATGCAACAAGGCCACTTCAACAAACGGTCCCGGGAGACCACCCTCAAATGTTCCAGCGCCTCTTTGGCCGCGAACGTCACGCCAACCGCGCCATCACCGAGGCGCTTTACGCACAAATCGTGGCGGCGGCGCGGCAACCGGTGTTTTATTCCGCCTGGAACGTGCCGGACACGCCGCTCGGCCGCTTCGAGATGCTGTCGTTGCACATGTTCCTGTTCCAGCACCGGTTGCGCGGCGAGGGCGGTGCTGCGGCAGAGGTTGCGCAGGTGCTGATCGACGAGTTCTTCATGGATGTCGAACATTCGTTGCGGGAATTGGGCATTGGCGACGTCGGCGTGCCGAAGCGAATGCGGAAACTGGCGAAGATGTTCTATGGCCGTACCGCCGCCTATGACGATGCGCTGAAACGAAATGACCATGATGCGCTTGCCGCCGCCCTTTCCCGCAATGTCAGGCCGGATGCCGGCGCCTGGCCGCAAGCGTCGCAACTGGCACTCTATGCCGCCGATGCATCAAGGCAACTCACGCAACAGCCGACCGAATCGATCGTTTCCGGCACGGTGGCATTTCCAGTGGCCAACTCTGAGCGAAGGCAGGCCGAATGAAGGCGGCGAAGTGGAGGCGAAGATGAAACATCCTGATACCCACAGCCCAGTGTCATTCCTGGCAAATGTCGCCCGGATGCCGCAAAAAGGGCTGCCGGTGGTGATCGATGCCGACGCCGGGCAGCGCGCCATACTGGCCGTCGAGCATGAGCTGCTTTCGGTCGAGAACTATCGCGCCGAACTTCTGATCGAGCCGTGGAAGCGCAATGGGGTGAAAGTCAGCGGCCATGTCGAGGCCGATATAACGCAGGCCTGCATCGTCACTCTCGACCCGGTCGAGGCGCATATCGACGAGCCGGTCGAGGCGCTGTTCCTGCCGGAACAATCCAAGCTCGGGCGGCAAGGTTTCGACGGTGGCGGTGAGATCCTGCTCGACGCCGAAGGGCCGGACAGCCCGGAAACCTTTTCCGGCGACGCGATCGACGTCGGGGCGCTTGCCGAACAGTTCTTTGGCTTGGCGATCGATCCCTATCCGCGCAAGCCGGGTGTGTCGCTGGAGGCCGCCGGCGATGCCGAGCCTGTGGAGAATGAATTCCAGCAAAAGCTCAGATCACTGCTGGGAAAATCCTGATGGCTGACCCAATTTGAGAAAAGTTGGTTGTGCGGCAGCCCAAAACCGTTATTTTCGCCGAACCTTCGCGAGCCCCGTACCTTGGCAAGCCCGCTGGCCAAGCAACCGTGAGATGAACACCGCGTGATCAGGATTTCCATCGATGCCATGGGCGGCGATCACGGGCCAAGCGTGGTCATCCCGGCGCTCATGACTGTCGCCACCCGCCGTCCGGACATACGCTTCGTCATCTATGGGCGCGAAGAAGCGGTAAGGCCTGAACTCGCCAAATTCCCCAAGCTAGCGGAGGTGAGCGAGTTCATCCACTGCGAGATCGCAGTCCGGATGGACGACAAGCCGAGCCAGGCACTGCGCCATGGCCGCTGGAAGTCATCGATGTGGAAAGCCGTCGAAGCGGTCAAGGCAGGCACGGCGGACGCCTGCATCTCGGCTGGCAATACCGGCGCACTGATGGCGATGTCCAGATTCTGCCTTCGCACCATGGCGACCATCGACCGCCCGGCGATTGCGGCGCTCTGGCCGACATTGCGCGGCGAAAGCGTGGTGCTGGACGTCGGCGCAACCATCGGTGCGGATGCGCATCAACTGGTTGATTTTGCCATTCTGGGTACCGGCATGGCGCGCTCGGTTTTCGGCATCGAACGGCCGAGCGTCGGCCTGCTCAATGTCGGCGTCGAGGAGATCAAGGGTCAGGAGGAGGTCAAGGAAGCAGGCCGTATGCTGCGCGAGGCCAACATGGCCTCGATGAACTACCATGGCTTTGTCGAGGGTGACGACATCGGCAAGGGCAGTGTCGACGTCGTCGTTACCGAAGGATTTGCCGGCAATATCGCGCTCAAGACGGCGGAAGGCACGGTCAGGCAGATCGCCGGCTACCTGCGCGCCGCGATGAACCGGACACTGATGGCCAGGATCGGCTATATCTTCGCCAAGACCGCCTTCGATCGCCTGCGCGAGAAGATGGATGTCGGCCGCTCCAATGGCGGCGTCTTCCTGGGATTGAACGGCATCGTGGTGAAAAGCCATGGCGGGGCTGATTCGGATGGCTTCGCTGCGGCGATCGAGCTCGGCTACGACATGGTGCGCAACAATCTGCTTGACCGCATCGAGGCCGATCTCGACCTGTTCCATGCCCGCAATCCGAATGCCCAGACAATCCGGAAATCCGACGTCGTCATCGACGCAAAGGAATAGGAAAGAGCATTGATCAGATCAGTCGTGCGCGGCACGGGCGCCGCGCTGCCCCGCCGCATTATGAAGAATGCCGATTTTGAAGGCATGGTCGAGACCTCGGACGAATGGATCGTCCAGCGTACCGGTATTCGCCAGCGCCACATTGCGGCCGACGACGAGACGACGGCCTCTCTGGGTGAGGCGGCAGCGCGCGCAGCCCTCGACAGCGCCGGCCTGACGGCTGACGACATCGACCTGATCGTGCTGGCGACCTCGACGCCCAACAACACCTTTCCCGCGACCGCAGTCGAGATCCAGAACCGGCTCGGCATGCACCACGGTTTTGCCTTCGACCTGCAGGCGGTCTGCTCGGGTTTTGTCTATGCGGTGACGACCGCCGACCTCTATATCCGCGGCGGCTTGGCCAGACGGGTGCTGGTGATCGGCTCGGAAACGTTTTCGCGCATTCTCGACTGGAACGACCGCTCGACCTGCGTTTTGTTCGGCGACGGCGCCGGCGCGATAGTGCTGGAAGCAGGCACGGGGGCAGGCGGCATCGCCGACCGAGGCGTTCTGGCGGCCAGCCTGCGCTCCGACGGCATCCACAAGGACAAGCTTTTTGTCGACGGTGGGCCGTCGACTACCGGAACGGTCGGGCACCTCAGGATGGAAGGCCGCGAAGTGTTCAAGCATGCGGTCGGCATGATCACCGACGTCATCGAGGCGACGTTCGCACAGGCCGGCATCAGCGCCGCTGATCTCGACTGGTTCGTGCCGCATCAAGCCAATAAACGAATTATTGATGCTTCGGCCAAAAAGCTCGGGATAGAGGAGCGGAAGGTGGTGGTGACCGTCGATTTGCACGGTAACACATCGGCTGCTTCCGTGCCGCTGGCACTATCCGCGGCCGTCGCCGACGGCCGCATCAAAAAGGGTGACCTGGTGCTGCTTGAGGCGATGGGCGGCGGCTTCACCTGGGGCGCCGTCCTGCTGCGTTGGTAAGTGCCGAACTAACGGGTTCGGGTCCTTGACCTTGACGGATCAATTACTTAGGTTCTGCCGTTGCTTGTATCGATTTTATTTTTTGAGCTGATGGGACGGTTCGTATGGGGGGAAAGACACTTACGCGCGCCGACCTCGCCGAAGCCGTTTACCGCAAGGTTGGGCTGTCGCGTACTGAATCGGCCGAGCTTGTCGAGGCGGTGCTGAATGAGATCTGCGAGGCGATCGTTCGCGGTGAGACGGTGAAACTGTCGTCCTTCGCGACCTTCCATGTCCGTTCCAAGAACGAACGCATCGGGCGCAATCCCAAGACCGGTGAGGAAGTGCCGATCCTGCCGCGCCGGGTGATGACCTTCAAGTCATCGAACGTGCTGAAGAACCGCATCCTGCGCTCCCATCAAAACAGCAAGGCCAAGGGCAGCAAGTAGATTCCCGATCTCCCTTGCCGAGAATCCATGCTTCAGGCTTCGGTTGAAAAACGAAGCCTGCTTTTACGCCGGGCTTGAATATTGTTTCATAAACCGCTGAAATAAGATGCGATTCGGCAGGCCGGATCGGTATTTGGGTGTGATCCGCCCCGGTGGACGGAAAAGATGCTCTCTTTGTTTTACCGTGATGTTGCCCAAAAACCGGTCCCCGCCTTTCGCGATCATGCTCTAGCGTGAGGATTCGCCCATGGACAAGAGCCCCGATGCTTTCCGCACCATCAGCGAGGTCGCGGAGGATCTGGATTTGCCGCAGCACGTGCTGCGCTTCTGGGAGACGCGTTTCAACCAGATCAAGCCGATGAAGCGCGGCGGCGGCCGCCGCTACTACCGGCCGCAGGACGTCGAGCTGATCAAGGGCATTCGCCACATGCTCTACGATCAGGGCTATACGATCAAGGGCGTACAGAAGCTGTTGCGCGAGAACGGCAACCAGTTTTTGATCGCCGTCGGCAATGGCGACATGGCGGCGGTCGAGGCGATCTCGCAGCGCCGGCAGGCTGACGCGGTACCGCTGACGCAAGCGGCGCAGCCGCGCGGCCCGGACGACGAGATGCTGGTCGGCCAACCGAGGGTGAAACCCAGCCGTCGTTTTTTCGGCATCGGCAAGACCGACGAGGAAGGCCCGGTTCCGCCGGACACGTCAAAACTTTCCCGTGATAATCGCGCATTGCTGCAGGAGGCGCTGTTCGACCTGCTCGAATGCAAGCGCCTGCTCGATCAGGTTCGCTAAAGCCCGCCGGGGCTGGCCGGAACGGTCTTCGGGGTCATGCGTTAGGCTTCCTTCTGCAGATGAAGGAACCACGTCATGGCATCGCTTTCGAGCATCTCCGACACCGATCTGAACAAGCAGGTCGCGGCCCTGACCAGGGAACTGGCCACTTTGAAGAAAGCCGTGTTGAAGCGGGGCGGCGCCTATTACGAAGACGGTCGCGATACCGCGTCGGACTATTATTCGGATATCGCCGAGCGTCTCGGCGACACCTTGCCGGCAATCAGAAGGCAAGGTCGGGCGATCGAGAAGACCGCCCGTGATCACCCGGCGACGGCGGCCGCTGTCGGGCTGGTTCTGGTCGGGCTGGTCGCCAGTCTCTTCCTCGGTGGCCGGCAGCAAAAAGCGCCGCGAGCGCGTTCAAGGTAGAGGAAATGCGGTGGTCAGCGGGACCGCCGCCATTTCGTCGACGCGGCAAACCCGGCAAGCTGGCCGCCCTTGATCAAAGACCAAGAACGCCTGCTTGCCGGCTGTCTGTCCCAAGGCGTTTTCAGTACTTCTTCGCCACGACCTTCTTGTGATGATGGCGATAGTGGTGGACGCGGTGATGGTAGTGATGGCGGTGATGCTTCTTGACGGTGGTGTGCATCGTCGCTGCACTCGCGCTGCTCGCGCCGATGATCGGCATCGAAAGGGCAAGTGCGATTGCAAGTCCAAGGGCGGAGAGAAGAGACTTCTTCATGACATCGTTTCCTTTTTGCGCAGGGCGAATTTGAGCGTCACCGATTCAGGTCGGTGACTCGAGCACTGCGGTCAGGACTATCGCCTTGGAGTTTTTCGGCAGTTTTTCCGGCCTGTAGAATTTTGTTTCCGAACTGTGTCTGCCGACGATCAAGCCAGATATGAGCGCGCCGGCATCCGCCATTCATTCCGGCGTCGGTTCACGATGCCGTGACGCTATCTTTGATGCTTGGCAAATCACCGGCGAGCGGGCATTCTCCCGATCGTCTCAGGCAACAACATGATTTGATCTAACTCTTTCATCCCACGGAGTTGCCAATGCCCCAAATAGCAAAACGCGAACCTTACTCCGAATTGGCGGCGAGCGCGGTTACGCCTGAACGCAGTGCCGTCCGAACCGCCCGGGAAGCCCGTGGATACAGCATCGAAGAGCTGTCCCTGGCGTGCGGGCTGGCAGCCTATGAGATTGCCGACATCGAAAGCGGCAAGGATGCCGATCCTTCGAAACGTCGGCGTATTGCCTCCGCGCTTCAGCTTCCGGAAAGCGCTCTGTTCGACGAAGCCGTGTTGCCTGCGAAAAGGCGGTCCGTGTCGTAGCGGCGTGCCATGCGTTTATTCGACGAGCTCGCCATGGGTTGCCCTGGCGAGCTTCGTTTTCCGGCCACGTAGCGGACTTGCCGGCCGCCACGGCGACGCGAGACGGAAATCGCCGGAGATGAGCCTCGAATCCGTTCGCGCTTTCTTCGTCGCCCACGCGCCCGAAATCGACGTCATCGTTACGCAAGCCAGCTCGGCGACGGTGCCTCTGGCTGCCGAAGCGCATGGCGTAGCGCCGGCGCAGATTGCCAAGACGATCTGCCTGCGCGCCGGCGACCAGACGATGCTGATCGTGGCCAGCGGCATCTCCAGGCTGGACAATCGCAAATTCAAGGACCGGTTCGGCGGCAAGGCGCGAATGCTGGATGCCGAGCAGGTGCTCGCCGCGACCGGTCATCCCGTCGGTGGGGTGTGCCCGTTCGGCCTACCGGCACCGCTCCCGGTGTACTGCGACGTCTCGCTGCGCGCCTTTGACGAGGTCGTCCCCGCCGCAGGCGCGACGAACGCCGCCGTCCGGCTCAGCCCGCAACGCATGGCCGAACTCGTCGACGCCGAGTGGGTGGATGTCTGCCAGTAGCCCTTTATCCGGGTCGTGGGATCCGGTGAGCGTTACCGCTATTCGGTCTTCTGTGGCTCTTCTTTCTTGATCGTCTGAGCGTCCGCGGCTGTCGACATATCGGCCTTCTCGACGCTCGCTGTCCTCGTCTGCGTGTCGACCGATGCCTGGACCTTTGAATGCGCGGGGCAATCCGCAGAGGCAGCGGATATGGACAGGGTCAGTGCGGCGGCTGTTGCGAGGAATGTCTTCATGATCATTCTCCTCTTTCATTGGATATTCGTTGGGAAGATTAGCCCGTCTGGCACCGACCGCAAAATCACATTTGTTCACGCGCGCCCTTGCGTGCACGGAAGCCTACGCTGGACCAATAGTTCAAATGGTTGCGCGGATAGCCGCTTGCCGTATCAAAACCCACTGCCTCCGGCCGGAGGATTTTTGGCGTAAAAAATCTCGCCGCTCAGGGCCAGTCTCAAATCTTCGGCGCTGAGCTGACCACTTTCGAACAAATCCATCACCCTGCGGCCGAGCACTTCTCTGCCTGGATCGCCGTCAGCGAGGCCTAGTTCACGGCATCGGGCATCAAGTGCTTTGGCCAACATGGTCAGCTCGGCAGGACAGGTAGCTCCTTGAAGCGACATTGCATCTCTCCCGAAAAGGCCGAAAGGGCGTGTCATCTTCGAAGCGTCCGCTCGCCCTTACAACTGCGGACGACGGCAATTCAACTAGAGCCAACCTTTTTCGAACTCAACATTCGAACGTATTAAAAACGCCGCCCGCGCTCCAATGGGAGGATCCTGCTACAATACGGTATGGCCGTCCGTATAGCGGTTGTCCTAATGCTTCTTTTCGCCTTCGCCTACGGTTTCGCAAAACTCGTGGAACATTATGGCAGCGTTGGCGACAGGCCCTCTCCGTGTGAAGAATTGCCCTATCCTGATTGTCCTGACCCAAAAGCTCCGGGAAGAAACTAAGCCTTGAGCAGGTGCTTGTTTGTAGGCGGCCTCATGGCCATGGCACCGGAGTTCGCCCACCGCCAGCGGAACAACAAGTCTTTCGGCTCGTTTAGGTAAGTAGCCCCGCACGGAAGCATCAAGCACCGTAGCGGAAGGTTGCCTCGCTGGAGGATTGCTATATGGGAAAGCAACTTTTATCTGCTGCGACAGGAATCTTTCTTTTCGTAGGTATCGGAACCGCCGCTGCTCAGGACGTCATCATTCAGCCTGAGCAAGACACGGTGATCCGGGAGTATGTAAAGAAGAAGCCGGTAGCATCCCTGAGCCTTCCCGGTGTTGAGCTCAACATTGGCACCGCTCTGCCCGACACAGTCGAGCTTTACGAAGTGCCGGACGTTCAGTACCGCTATGTAGTCGTCGAGGGACGAACCGTCCTGGTTGATCCAGGTACCCGCAAAATTGTTAAGATCTACGATTGATTTTCTGCCTGAAGCCCGCCGTGCCGAAAAAGCGGCGGGCTTGTTTGCGTTCAGCCGCCAATCGCGGTAGCGGACGATGCGCTCGCGTCCTCACGGAAACCGGCGGGGTGAGCTGCCACGTTTCGTTCCCAGGCCGCCAGCATCCAGGTTGGGTTCTTCATGCTTGCTGCCATTGATCCTTCCGGCATTCCCGCAAGCAACGAGGGCCGGGCACGTTGCGCTTGCTCGACTTTCCTGACCCCGTCGCTGCCGCCCTGAAAAAGTTTCAGGCCAAGCCGGCCGCCGGCGTTGAACCAGTTCGTTCCAACCGCCGGTTGGTGGACGCGCTACCGCTCATGCGCCTAATGTCGACTTGATCCGCGCGCACCTGGCAAGCCCGCCCACCCGAGTCCCCCGCCTGGTGCAACAGCGCTTGATCGGCCCCGCCGTACTTCATGTGCGGCGGGTTTTTATTTACTCGATGGAACAACCCGGCCGGCGCGACGGTTCATCTCAACGCAGCAAGTCCCTCCTCATAAGAATTGCGGCCAGATCGGGTTGCACCGATCTGCCCGCGTCCTTCTCCCGGAAGGCGCGAGCTTTTTGCATGCTGGTTTGGGCTATTCCACATTGACCTGGCGAGCGAAGCCCTTGGTCGAAATCGTGTTGCGCTGGCTGCAATGCGGCTATTCTGTATGGCCAGTTGGGGGAACTGGCTAAGCCTTTGGATTTAATGGTCGGAGTGGCCGGATTCGAACCGACGACCCCTTGACCCCCAGTCAAGTGCGCTACCGGGCTGCGCTACACTCCGGACCGGTCGCGATGTATCGTGATAGACTGGGTCCGGTCAACCGAATTCGGCTGCTGTCCGGCCTGAAGCAACAGCAACGGAGGTTGCGGGCGCCGCGCCGCCCGCAACTGCCACTGATGGCGGTATTCCAGCGCGATGGCGCCCCAGATCAGGCCGAGCAGCAGGTAGACATGCCGCCAGTGGTCGATGTCGATGAAGGTGCCGAGCCCGATATTGCCGATGAAGGCGACATAGGCGCATAGTAGATAAGGCTGCCAGGGCCGGTCGCGCAGCAGAATGAGGAAGCCGGCGGCGATCGTCCAGCACGTCAGCGTCAGGAACGACACGAAGCCGAGCCACCCGTAATCCATCAGCATCTTCAGCCAGATGTCGTGCGTGTCCTCGCCGAACATCTTGCCGAATACGAGCGGGCCGATGCCGAACGGATGCTCCAGCGCCATCTGAAAGCCGATCGTGTAGCGGGCGAAGCGGCCGAGGCGGGCGGTGTCGTAGCTTTGTTCGAGTTGCGCGCGATTCGAGAACATCTCCGCCACGCCAGGCAGTTGCAGGATGACGATCATCGCAATGACCAGCAGTCCGACGGCGGCGATGGTCATGACGACGACGCGCAGCCGGAATTTGCCGCTGGCGCTCTGCAGGAACAAGGCCCCGGTCAGCAGGATCGCCGAAACGGCGAACATGCCCCAGGCGCCGCGCGAAAAAGAAAAGAAGATGCCGGCGGTGATGATCAGCAGCGGCACCGCCAATAGAGGCATGCGCGCGATCGAGCCGGTAAGCAGCAGATAGAGCAGGTAGATGCCCGGCAGCACCAGGAACGGCCCGAACACGTTCGGGTCCTGGAAGGCGCCGGCGGCACGGTCGTATTTGGTGAAGATCTCCGCTCCTGGAAAGGCATGGAAATAGCCGGCTATGCCGACCAGCGAAGTCAGCACTGCCGACACGACATAAGCGACGAAGATCACGCGGTAGAGACTGGGCTGGACGGCCGTTACGGAAGCGAAGAAAACCGCAGTGAGGGTCAGGAACAGCGAGACGGCGAGATAGAGCGGCGTGGCGGCGAGGTCCGGCATCTGCGTCATCGAGATCATTCCGCCGATGTTCATGATCATCAGCAGCACCAGAAGTGGCACCGCCGCGCGCTGTATGCGCATGCCGAACAAGGGCCACACCACGATCAGCCCGATCATATAGAGGTCGTATGGCGCCGGCTCGGCAATAACGAAACCGGACAGGAAGACGCCGAGGAAAACTGCCCCTGACGCAATCAGCGCAATGAGCTTGGCGTTGACCGCCGCCGCCGGCAATTCGTAGGCCGTCGCGCTCAATACGCATTTTCCGTGTTGAGCAGGCGGATCGGCGTCAGGAACAGGATTCTCAGGTCGAACAACAGCGACCAGTTCTCGATGTAATAGAGGTCGTATTCCGTGCGCATGCGGATCTTCTCGTTGGTGTCCATCTCGCCGCGCCAGCCATTGATCTGAGCCCAGCCGGTCACGCCGGGCTTGACCTTGTGTCGGGCGAAATAGCCGTCGACCACCTCATTGTAGAGAAGGTTGTGCGACTGCGCGGCAATGGCGTGCGGGCGCGGCCCGACCAGCGACAGCGAACCGAACAGCGAATTGAAGAACTGCGGCAATTCGTCGATCGAGGTCTTGCGGATGAAGCGGCCGACGCGGGTGACGCGCGGATCGTTCTTGGTCACGGTCTGCTTCGCCGTCGGGTCCGCCTTGTCGGTGTACATCGAACGGAACTTATAGACGTCGATGATTTCGTTGTTGAAGCCGTGCCGCTTCTGGTGGAACAGCACCGGGCCCTTGCTGTCGAGTTTGATCGCGATCGCGGTCGCCAGCATCACCGGCGAGAACACGATGATGCCGATGATCGAAAAGACGATGTCAAAGGCGCGTTTCGCGACCGAATCCCAGTCGTTGATAGGCTTGTCGAAGATATCGAGCATCGGCACCGAGCCGATGTAGGAATAGGCGCGCGGCCTGAACTGCAGCGCATTCGAATGCGCCGACAGCCGGATGTCGACCGGCAGCACCCACAGCTTCTTCAACAGTTGCAGCACGCGCGATTCGGCGGTCAGCGGCAGCGAAACGATCAGCATGTCGATGCGTGCGATGCGGGCAAATTCAATGAGCTCGGAAATCGTGCCGAGCTTGGGATAGCCGGCGACAACCGGCGGCGAACGCTTGTCACCACGATCGTCGAAGATGCCGCAGATGCGGATGTCGTTGTAGGGCTGCTTTTCGACCGAGCGGATCAGCACCTCCGCCGCCTTGCCGCCGCCGACGATGACGGCGCGGCGCTCCATCCGCCCGTCGCGCGCCCAGCGCCGGATCAGCTTCGACATCACCAGCCGGAGACCCAGGATCAGCACGAAGCCAATAACGAACCACGTGCCGAAGAGCAGGCGCGAATAGTCTTCCGACATTTTCATGGTGAAGGCGGTGAGCGCCATCAAGGCGAAGGTTCCAGCCCAGACCAGTAGGAGGCGGCCGAAATTGGCGATCGGCCGCATCAGCGCGACGATCTGGTAGCAGTCGGTGACGTCGAGCAAAACGACCGCGAGGAACGAGGTGGCGGCGATCGTCAGCGAGTATTGCCAGGCAAGATAGCTGAAAAAGCCGACATAGTAGAAATAGACGGCAAGACCCGACACCAACAGCAGCGCGAATTCCGCCATGCGCAGGACGCCGCTGACCATGATCGGCGACATCGTATCGCGCCGGTATTGCGAGGCGACCTGGCGGGCAACGTCGTTCATGCCGCCGGCCGTGTTGTTCTCGGCAGGGGCGTCGAATTTGCGCACCGCGTCTAGCGAAAAACGGCGCGCGGGGTCGATTTCGTTCATGGGGCGTCCGTAGGTTTCCCTCAGGTGAATAGCAAAAGAGAGCTAAGAAACCCTTGAAACAACAGATGGCTTTGGAGACGCTTTCACCGGGGGCCTTTTGCAGCCGAGTGGATATCAGTTGCTCTACTGTTTGAGCGCGGCGAAATAGGCCTTTTCGATTTCGGCGGCCATTACATCCGCGCCGAACCGTGCTTTGAGGTCGGCGGCACCGGGCATCAGGCCTTTGTAGGCGTCGAGATCGGCCAGAGCGGCGCTTATCTTGTCGCCAAGTTCGCGCGGGTCGGGCCGGATCAGCGCAGGGGAGCCGGTGTCGAAGATTTCCGGTATGCCCCCGACCGACGTCGCGATTAGCGGCTTGCCGGCGGCAAGCGTTTCCAGAACGATATAAGGCATGGCTTCCGCGCGCGAGGGAACGACGACCAGCTTGGCCAGCGTGAAGGCGAGCCTGGCTGGCATCGGCGGCAGGAAGCTGACCTCGAGGCCGAGCTGATCTACCTTGGCGCGATAGCGCGGCAGGTCGTCGCCGTCGCCGACCATCAGCGCTTTCAATGGGCGACCGAGCCGTGTTGCGGCTCGCCCCAGCGCATCGATGAAGATGTCCGGGCCCTTGAGGTCGCGCATCATGCCGATATAGAGGAGGTCGACGGCATTGTGCTCGGTCTGCACCGGCTCGAACTCGGCGGCGCGCAGGCCGTTGTGTACGAGAGCGTTCGGAATGGGCGGCTCGCCGACCTTCCTGCGATAAGTCCGCCGCTCATAATCGGAAACAAATAGCAGGCAATCGGTGAAGCGAGCCATGAAGCGTTCGAGCGCGAAGAACAGCTTCCCCATCGCCGTGGTTTCGTCATAGTGCAGTGAGCCGCCATGCGGCGAATAAAGGCGGGCTACGCGAGACCTGGATACCCGCAACAATGAGCCGAACAGACGGGCATAGGCGCCACCTTTGGCGCCATGCCCGTGCAGCACGTCCGGCCGCAATTCTTTTATGATCCTATAGGTGCGTCGGGCCGAAGCGAGATCGCCTGGCCCGACATGCCGCTGCATCGGTGTGCGATGAATGCCGAGCGCCAGGCTGCCTTTCATCTGTTCGAACAGCCGTTCCTCGAAATCGCCGCCAGTCGTCGAATCGCAGACGATGCCGACGGCATGGCCGGCGGCGACCTGAGCCTCGGTCAGGTCGCGCACATGCCGGAAGATGCCTCCGACGGGTGAGCGAAAGCAGTGGACGATCCTGAGTGTGTCCGCCACTTGGTCAGCACATCAAAACAGGCGTTCGCGAACATAGACTGTGTCGCCGGGCAACAGCGGGTCGGAGGTCACCACGCGTCCGGTTATAACCTTGCCGTTGATGTCGCGGGTAATGTCGACGCTTTCCTGGTTGGCGCGTGGCGTGAAGCCGCCGGCGATGGCGATGGCTTTCTGCACGGTCAGGCCCGGAACGTAGGAATATTGGCCCGCCGCGCCCACTTCACCCATGACGAAGATCGGCCGGTAGCGATCGATTTCGACCGAAACGTCAGGATCGCGCAAATAGCCCTGGCGCAGTTTCTCGGCGATCTCGCCCTCGAGTTGCTGGGCGGTGTGGCCGCGCGCCGGCACGTTGCCGACGAGCGGCAGCGAGAGATAGCCGGATTGGTCGACGCTGTAGGTGTTGGTCAATCCTTCCTGCTCGAACACGGTGACGCGGACGCGGTCGCCGGCACCGAGGCGATAGGGCTGGTCGAGCACTTCATGGAAGGCGGCCGGCGTCGGCCGGTAGCTTGAGCAGCCCGAAAGCATCGATACGGCAAGCAGCGCGCGGAAAAGGGGAGCAGTGCTTTTCATGAGCGGACACGTACCTTTGAATAGCCGGCGACTCTGCGGCAAACCTTAACGATCGAGCTCGGTTATCATCCTGTTAGGGTTAATGGCCGGTAAAGGCGCGCGGCCGATGCGGGCCCGATCGACAAATGCAGATGGTTTTCAGCCTCTTGTTTGCGGCTTGTTAGCAGAGCCTAACAGGTGCTTACCGCGTTATTAACGGCTGAGTTACCATAGTTGTTTACGGTGCATGCTGACTCAGTACCGGAGCAGGGATGCATGTCCGTTCAATCCGCGGCCGCAGATGTCGACGTCGATCTCAGGCAGCTTTTCGCCAGCCTGGCGCGAAACTGGCTGCGCATCCTTGTCGTCGCGCTGGCTGTAACCGGCCTGGCCTTTGCGCTCGCCTGGCTTGCAACGCCCGAATACAAGGCGGCAGCCAAGCTGGAGATCGGGCCTCGAGAATCGGAGTTCACGCGGCCAGCCGGTGCCAACGGCAACGAGCGGTCGATTCCCGACGAAGAGGCTGTGGCCACCGAGGTCCAGATCATTTCGTCCCCTGACATCCTCAAACAGGTGGCGGCGAAGCTCAACCTCGCGAAATTGCCCGAATTCGACGAGGCGCTGAAGATGTCGGCGCTGAGCCGCACCCTTGTCCTCGTTGGCTTGAAAAGCGATCCCTTCGAGATTCCGCTGGAAGAGCGCGTGCTGGACGCAATGCATGACAAGCTCAACGTCTATGGCGTTGAAAAAACCCGCGCGATCGCTATCGAGTTCTCGTCAGAGGATCCACAGCTTGCCGCCGCAATCCCGAACGCCATCGCAAACGCCTATATCGCCTCCAAGGGCAACGCCAAGCTCGAATCGAATTCCGCCGCCACCGACTTTCTGGCGCCGGAAATCGCGGACCTGCAGAACCGGGTGAAGGAGGCGGAGGCCAAGGTTGCCGCATTCCGTGCGCAGTCCGATCTTTTGATGGGCGGCAACAATTCGGTGCTTGCCACCCAGCAGCTGTCCGAATTGTCGAGCGAACTGTCACGGGTACGCGCCAACCGCGCTTCGGCGGAAGCGACCGCCGACAGTGTGCGCAGGGCGTTGCGCAATGGCGGCTCGCTGGATGCCGTTCCAGAGGTGTTGTCTTCCGACCTGATCCAGCGCCTGCGCGAGCGGCAAGTCGAACTCAAGAACAACATCGCCGACCTTTCCACCACCTTGCTCGACAATCATCCGCGCATCCGTGCGCTGAAGTCGCAGCTCGCCGATCTCGACCGCCAGATCCGCAACGAAGCGGAAAAGATCATGAAGGGTCTGATGGCGCAGGCCGAGACGGCGAAGGCACGAGAGGCTCAACTCGTGGCCGACGTCAACACCCTGAAGGCGGCGTCCGCCCGCGCCGGCGAAGAGCAGGTGGAACTCGATGCCCTGCAGCGCGATGCCGCGACCAAGCGCCAGCAACTCGATCTCTACTCGTCCAGCTATCTCCAGGCGGCCGCACGCAAGGATCGTAACTACCTGCCTGTCGACGCTCGCCTATTTTCGGAGGCCCGGGCGCCGACCGAACCCTATTTCCCCAAGATTGGTCCGATTGTCGGTGCGGCCTTTGTCGGCTCGTTGCTCCTCATGGCGATCGTCACGTTGCTGCAGGAACTGTTTTCCGGCCGCGCCATGCGTCCGGCCGCCGGTGCCCATTTCGAACGCATCGAGCAGGTTGCGATGCCGGCTGTCCAGGCCGAACGCGTAGTGGCCGAGCCCGGCCCGCCGGTTGCCCGGCCCGAACCGACAGTCGCCGTGATCGACCAGCTCGGTGAGTCCGACAACAGTGTCACTGAAACCAAACTGGAGCCGGAACCCGTCGCCGTGGCGGAAGCGGCTGCCGAGAAAATCGAACCGGAGTACTCTGAGATGGCTGCTGCAGACATTGAACCGGCACGTTCCACCCTCGGTGAGGTCGACATCGACAAGGCCGCGGAAAAACTGATCGCCACCGGTGCCGCCCGCGCCATATTCGTGTCGCCGGAAGGCGACGAGGCGGCTGCCTCGGCGGTGCTGGTGGCGCGCGCAGTCTCTGACGCCGGGCTACGCGTGCTGCTGCTTGATCTCACCGCTTCGGGTGCTGCCTCGCGGCCGATGCTGGACAGCGGGCTGTTTCCGGGCATCACCGATCTGCTCGCCTCGCAAGCGCAGTTCAGCGATGTGATCCACCCCGATCTCTATTCGGACTGCCACGTGATTCCCGTCGGCACAGCCGATCCGGTCCGTGCCATGCGCGCCGCCGACCGGCTGCCGATCATCATGCAGTCGCTGACCACCGCCTATGACCTGGTCGTTGTCGAATGCGGGCCAGCGGACGCGCAAGGCATCAGCCGCCTAGTGGGCGAGGGCACCGAGGTGCTGCTCTCCATGCTGGAGCCGGACGACGAGGTGACGCAAGCCGCAGTCGCGCTCATCGAGAGCGGCTATCCCGACCTGACGCTGGTCACGCCAATCGGCCATGTGGCGCCGGGGCCAATGCCGGGGCGGCGCTCGGCCGCCTGAGGCAGTTTTCTCAAATCGAAATCAGCTGTCGTCTTCGCCTGCGGCCGGTGCTGTCTGTCCCACAGCCTTGCGGCGCAGCAGCTTGGTCAGCTTCCAGACCATTGGGCTGTGCTTGATGAATGCTTTCAGGCTTGCGCCGTGCCTGAGCGCAAGCGCCAGCGCGCGGCCCTTCAGCGTCAGCGGAACCAGCACCTCGAAATGCTGCGTTTCGACATCGCACCACAATCGCTTATAGGGTTCGTCGCCGACTGAGAAATCATAGATTTCAAAACCCGTCTCGCAGGCTTCCTGGATGTTCTCGAAGAACAGGAAGTCGCCGGGGCTGGTGTGTGCGAGGTCGTCCTCGGCGATCGCCCCGAATTCGCAGATCAGCCGCTTGCCCGAGCGGCTCGACCCGGTGACCGCACGAAGCTTGCCGGCGACTTCCAGCCCATGCAGCACGAAGCACGGGTTTTCCTCTTGAAGCGCTTCGGCAAACAGCGAGCGGAAAAAAGCGCGCACCTCCGCTTCACCGAAAACATTGACGATGCCCATCTTGCGGAAGCGGAATTCCTTCATCTCGAAAAAGGCGTCGAGCAGCCTGTTCACCTCGTCCGCAGTCCTCGCCTCGATGCGACGATAGCTGCCGACGGCCTCGAACTTGCGCGCCTGCGAGCGATGCTTCTTGCGCCTGCGCTTGCCGCTCACGCGGGTGAGCAGTGCATCAAACCCTCCGACAAGACCGGCGGCCAGCGACAGATTGGGGCTCGAAAAACGCGGCAAGGCGGAGAGCGGGTTGGCAACGCCGTCGAGATCAGGCAGCAGCCGCTCTAGCGCGACAAGATCGATGTCGCGCCGCGCCTTGGCAATCGCGGCCAGCATCGAACGGATCGCCGCGATATCGGCATTCGCCAGCCATTGCAGGTCGGCAGCGGCAAAATTGCCGTTGGCATGGCGCCCGCCCATGAAGCGCGCAACGCGGAATGCTCCGCTGCGGGTGACCTCCAGCGCCAGCGAGAAAACCGGCCTGTCGTCGGCGCGCAGCGTCGCAACGACAACGTCGGCGCCGGTATGTGCGGCCCAGTTCAGGATCCAGCCTGCGCTCTGCGCCGGGGCAAAAAGCGCCGAACGGCAGAATTCGGCGTACGCCGCCAGCGCCGCACTATCGGCAACCGAGGTCGACAGGCCGGCTTTGCCGGCCGGCAAGGCACACGGCGACGCCTCGCTGCTTGCCAGCCGATTGCCGTCAAATGACGCGGTGGCGTCAACCATACCTCAATCCTTAGGGCGTATTCGTCGCGATTGGGGGTCCGCGCAGGCGCATTCCATGCTTGATGAGCTTAGGCGCAAAAGGTGAATGAATGATCGACGGGGGCGAGGCAATCCGCAAACTGGCGCTCAATCTCGCCCGCTATTCCGGTCTTGCGCCGCTGGCCAAGCCGTTCATCGGCGGCCTTGGCGCCATCCTGATGCTGCATCGGGTCACCGCGACGCCGGAAAAGCCGAACGGCGTCAACCGCCACTTGAACATCGCGCCTGGGTTCCTCGACATCGTGATCGCCGACATGAAGGCGAACGGCTACACGTTCGTTACTCTGGACGAGGCAATCGAGCGCATCAAGGCTGGCGACAAGGACGGCCAGTTCGCGACGATCACCGCCGACGACGCCTATCGAGACAACATGACCGAGGCGCTGCCCGTGCTGGAGAAGCACGGCGCGCCGATCACCATCTACGTCGCGCCGGGACTGATCGATGGCGCTGCCGATTTGTGGTGGGACGTGGTCGAGGACATCGTCAATGCGCGCGATCGCCTGACGCTGACGACGCCGGACGGCCCGGTGACGATCGATTGCTCGAACCCAGGAAAAAAGGTCCAGGCCAATGCGCGTCTGCACGCTCATCTGACGCTGAAGGTGCGCGAGCAGGACCAGCGTGCGGTATTGCGCGATCTGGCGCGTTCGAACGGCATCGAGTTGGGCGGTTCGCGCCCGAACACGCTGATGAACTGGGACGAGCTCCGCACCATGGCCGCGCACCCGCTGGTGACGATCGGAGCGCATAGCGTCAATCATTGCAATCTGAAGCGGCTTTCCGAGAGCGACGCGCGGCATGAGATCGGCGACGTCAAGCGCATATTGCAGGCCAAACTCGGCGAGGAGCCGCGCCATTTCGCCTATCCCTACGGTTATGCCAGCGCCGTCGGCCGTCGCGAGGTGGGCCTTGTCCGCGATGCCGGCTATGCCTCGGCCGTGACGACCCGCCACGGCATACTCCGCGCCGAGCATGCCGGGTTCCTGCATGCCCTGCCGCGCATTTCGGTCAATGGCCGCTATCAGAGCGTCGCCCACATCCGAACAATGTTGTCGGGCGTGACGACGCCGCTGGCCAATGCCGGCAAGACGGTGGTGACGATCTAACTGTTGCCTCGGCCCTTCGGCCGCGGCTCCAGGATCAGCCATTTGATGATGCCCATCGCCGGCAGCACCCACAAAAGCCCGCTCAGCAGGAAGAAGATGAAGTGCGCCAGCGGCCCGGACTGTGACAATTGGGCGACTGCCACGATCGAGGCGACCATCGCATAGACGACGACCAGCAGTACCAGCAGGAAGCTTCCGATCAGCTTTTTCAGGCGAATGGGCATAACGCGATCTCGTTGATCGCTATCGCTTAAGCCGAACAGCCAATACGCGCAACCCGCCAGAAACGGCGCGACGGCGTGCCGCGCTGTCCGGTCTTGCAAGCCGGGTTGCGATGGTTCACCAATCCGCGACTTCAACTGCCGGGACAAAGCCATGGCTGCTGCCATATCCGATGCCGTGCCTTTCGCAGCCCGCGATCGCGACCTTCGCAACCGCGCGCTGGTACGTGGTTGGCTCTATGTCGTGCTCCTCGTGCTGTTTGCGCTGGTGGTGGTCGGCGGCGCTACGAGGCTCACCGATTCGGGCCTGTCGATCACCGAATGGCAGCCGATTCACGGCGTCATCCCGCCACTCAATGATGCCGAGTGGCAGGAGGAGTTCCTGCGCTACCAGCAGATCCCGCAATATGCCGAACTCAACAAGGGCATGAGCATCGAGGCGTTCAAGTCGATCTTCTGGTGGGAGTGGGTGCACCGCATCCTGGCGCGTAGTGTCGGCGTGGTCTTCGCCCTGCCGTTGCTGTTCTTCTGGGCGACGCGCCGCATCGAGCGCGGCCTCGGCACGAAATTGTCGGGCATCCTCCTTCTCGGCGCCCTGCAGGGCGCGATAGGCTGGTGGATGGTGGCGTCCGGGTTGGCCGACCGGGTTTCGGTCAGCCAATACCGGCTGGCGACGCATCTGACGCTGGCGGCGCTGATCTTCACGGCGACCATGGTGGTCGCGCGCGGACTGGCCCCACACTCCGAACCGGCCGCCGACCGATCGACGCAACGTCTGGCCGGCTTTCTGGTGCTGCTGGCGCTGGTCCAGATCTATCTCGGCGGGCTGGTCGCAGGGCTCGATGCCGGCTTGAGCTACAACACCTGGCCGCTGATGGACGGCAAACTGGTCCCCGGCGACCTGCTGCTGCTCGAGCCGGCATGGCGCAATTTCTTCGAAAACCCGAAGACGGTGCAGTTCATCCACCGGGTCGGCGCCTACACGATCTTCGCGGTCGCGCTCTGGCACATGATTGCGACACGCCGGCGTCTGCCGGGCACGACGCATGCCCGACGCGCGACGCTGCTGTTCCTGATTGTCGTGGTGCAGGCGTCGATCGGCATCGGCACCCTATTGATGCATGTGCCGCTGCACATGGCCCTGACGCATCAGGCATTCGCGCTGTTCCTGCTGGGTTTTGCCGCCGCGCACTGGCGCGGCACCAAGGGCGCTTATCCGCTGCCCCACGAGATTGCTCTCAGAGGCTGAGCCGCACCGTCCGGATCGCCATGGCGATCGCCAGCTCGCGGTCCTCGTCGACCGCATTGCGATCTTCATGATGCCATGCAGCCGACAGGCAGCCATAGGCGATGGCGTGGTCCAGTATCGCGGGCGGCGACTGGCCGAGCGTTGCGGCAAAGACTTGCGCCATATGCCGATCCGCCGCGTATCGAGGCAAAGATCGTCTCGGTCGAGTGGGTTGTAGAACATGTTGGCCGCGTCGAAGCCGGGGTCGCCGAGAACGCCCTTCGGGTCGATCGCCAGCCAGCCGCGCGGACCGTGCATGACGTTGTCGTGGTGCAGGTCGCCATGCAGCGGCCGCACGTCATGCGGATTGGACAGCAGCCGTTCCGCGATTTCGGCTGCTTCGACATACAGGCTCTTTTCGCCGGCGGCGCGATCGGCCTTGGCCTTTTTGAACAGGCTGGAGAACCGGGTCCGCAACGGCTGGAGATCCGGCGGGGCAGGGTGCTTCGACGGCGAGACCAGTCTTGCCATTACCTCGGCCGCGATCGCGGTGGCGGCATTGTCGCCTTGTTCGGCAAGATGGTGTGACAGCATCCTGTCGCCGGCGTATTCGAGCAGCATGCGGTGGCCGTCGCGGCCGAGCAGCCGCACCGCGCCTTCGCCGCGTCGCCAGGCGAGGAAATGCTCGCCACGCAACTCGTCCTCGACATCGTCGAAAGGCTTTAGATCCTTGACGATTGCCGGTGAGTCGTCCTCGCGAGCAACCTTCCAGAGGCGGCTGCTGAAGGTTTCGGCGATGAGTTCGGGCGCGCCGACCTTCCAGCGCTTCGGAAATGCCGGCGCATCCATTCAGAGGCCGAGCATCAGATCCATGTTCTGCACGGCTGCACCCGAGGCACCCTTGCCGAGATTGTCGTAGACGGCAAGCAGCAGCGCCTGCGCCCTGTCGTCATTGGCAAAGACATAGAGCTTCATCCGGTTGGTGCCGTTGTAGATCTCCGGATCGATGTCAGGCATGCGTTCCTGATGCAGATACGGCGCCACCTCGACCACGCCACGATCAATGGAAGCAAAATGGTCGGCGATCGCCGCGTGAAGCTCAGCGCCGGTCGGTACATGGTCGAGACCGCCGAGTTGCAGCGGCACTACCGTGATCATGCCTTGCGCGAAATTGCCGACTGCCGGCTGCATGATCGGATCCTGCGAAAGCCTGGCATAGGTCCTGAGCTCCGGCACGTGCTTGTGCTGCAGCGTCAGCCCGTAGGGCAGGAATTCCGACGCATCCTCGCCCTTGGCGACATAATCCTCGATCATTGGCCGGCCGCCGCCGGAATAGCCAGAAATGCCGTTGACGGTGACCGGAAAATCGGCTGGCAACAGCCCCGCCGCAACCAGCGGCCGCAGCGTCGCGATCGGTCCTTGCGGCCAGCAGCCCGGATTGGCGACGCGCTTCGCCGAAGCGATCTTCTTCGCCTGGTCCTTGTCCATTTCGGCGAAACCATATTCCCAGCCCTCGGCGACGCGATGTGCCGTCGAGGCGTCGATCACCTTGGTGGTGTCATTGGCGATCAGCGAAACGCTTTCCTTGGCTGCCGCGTCCGGTAGGCAGAGGATCGCGACATCGGCGGCATTGAGGAACTCGGCGCGCGCTGCCGTTTCCTTGCGGCGCTCAGTCGGGATGGAGATGATTTCCAGGTCGCCGCGCTCGGCAAGCAGCGCCCTGATCTGCAGACCGGTGGTGCCGTGCTCGCCGTCGATGAAGATTTTCGGTTTCATTGCCTGCCAAAATTCCTGTTAGCTATATGCCGCTTGCCTGATTCAATCCGGCAACGCTGTGATTGCCCTGGTTCATTTCCTCGAGCCGGGCCTTTCGTTCCGCCAGCAGCCCGAGATAGTGCATGGCCACCATCGAGCCGGCAATTGCCGTTATATCGGCGTGATCATAGGCTGGCGCAACCTCGACGACGTCGGCGCCGACGATATCGACCTGGTTGATCTGGCGCAGCACCGACAGGATCTTTGCCGAAGACGGGCCTCCCGCTACCGGCGTTCCGGTGCCGGGCGCAAAAGCCGGATCCAGGCAATCGATGTCGAAAGTGACGTAGGTCCTCTTGCCGCCCGTACGGTCGACGATGGCATAGGCGATGTCGGACGCCCGCATTTCCTCCACTTCATGGCCATACAGGATCTTGATGCCGAACGTATCGGGCGCGTGGGTGCGGATGCCGATCTGGATCGACCGGTCGGGGTCGATGATGCCCTCCTTGACCGCACGGCCGATGAAGGAGCCGTGATCGATGCGCTTGCCGTCGTCGGGCCAGGTGTCCTGATGAGCGTCGAACTGCACCAGGGCCAGCGGGCCGTAGATGGCGGCATGCGCCTTGAGCAGCGGCCAGGTGACGAAATGGTCACCGCCGAGCGATAGCAGAAAGGCGCCGGATTTCAGGATCCTCGCCGCTTCGCGTTCGATCGTGGCAGGGGTCTTCTGGTGATTGCCGCTGTCGAGCAGGCAATCGCCAAAATCGACCACGGCAAGCTGTTCGAACAGGTCGCGCGAAAACGGATATTGCGGATCGTTGTCGAGGATGGCCGACGCGCGGCGAATCGCCTGCGGTCCGAAACGCGCGCCCGGCCGATTGGTGACCGCCGCGTCGAAGGGAATGCCCCACACCACCGCATCGGCGCCCTTCACATCCTTCGAATATTTGCGCCGCATGAACGACAGCGCGCCGGCATAGGTCGGCTCGAACGACGCGCCCGTCCTGGAGCGGGTGGTGAAGGCGTGATCGATGGTCCTTGGCGGCATGAAGCGATCTCCTGTGCGTCGACGCGCAACCTTATTGGCCATAATTCTCAGAATTGCGACCCCTTCGGAAGAACATGGCTATTCGGCCCGGTCACAAATCCTTGCTTGCCAGGAGAGCCCCGCATGGCTGGCCCGGAGATTGCCTAGTTAGCAACCGAAAGTAGCCGCTACGGCCGTTTCGGCCGGCATTAACCTGATTTTCCAGCGTTTGCGAAGCCGGCTTCGTTCACTAGGCTGTCACGAGCGTCGCTTAACCGGGTGTCGATCCGGTACGGAGCGATTCTCATGCGAACGACCTGTCTCATGCGAACGACTTGGCTGAGCCTTCTGCTTTCCGCGGCGCTGGCGGCCTCCCTTGGCCATGCATCGGCAGGCGAAACGCGCGCCAGGCAGATTCTCGACCGGTTCGAGCACGCCAACCAATGGCGCGACCATGTGATGGTGGCCGCGCACCGCGCCGGCGGCATGCAGGCCGGCAAGACGCTCTATCCCGAAAATTCGATCGCCGCCGTCGAGGCGTCGATTGCAATGGGCGCCGAAATCGTCGAGGTCGATATCAGGCGCTCGAAGGACGGACAGTTCGTCGTCATGCATGACAGCTGGCTCGACCGCACCACGAACTGCAAGGGCGAGGTGGTCAAGCGCACGCTGGCCGAACTCAAGACGTGCCGGTTGGTGATCGAAGGCACCGGCGCCTTTACGGGCGAGACAGTCTCGACGTTGCGCGAAATGTTGATGGCGACCAGGGACAGGATCCTCATCAATCTCGACAATAAGCTCGATACCGAAAGCCTCGCCGGCATGGTCGCGGTCGCGCGCGACCTCGGCATGGCCGAACAGGTGATCGTCAAGGAGAACCTGTGGGATGCGGAGAGGATCGCCACGGTTGCGGCCGCCATGGACGCGATCGACGGCGGCTTCCAGTTCATGCCGATCATTGCCGACGATGCGGTTCACGACGCCATGTTTGCCGAAAAAGTCAGCCGGGCGTTCCCGGTGCGGGCGATCGAACTGATCAATTGGCGGGCTGGCGCCGAGACACTGACCGAGACCGGCGGCCCGCTGTTCAGCCCGCGCATGCGCGCGCTGGCGGTGAGGGGTGACTGGCACATCTGGGCCGACACCTATGCCATCGTCAACAAGCCGGGTGGCTTCCTCGCCGGTGGCCGCGGCGACGAGCTGGCGGTCGCGGCCAGCCTGCCGCGCGAGACTTATGGCTTCTGGGTCGAGCGCGGCGCCACCATCATCCAGACCGACGAACCGAAGGCCGCCATCGATTGGCTGGCGGCGAACGGTTTTCGCGTGCCCTATGCCGGCCCGGCCGAGCCGGCGAATACGGCCAGCATTAACTAGGAGCGGCGGTCGCGCTGCCAATCTCCCCCCTTGTGGGGGAGATGCCCGGCAGGGCAGAGGGGGGCGCTGTCCCTCCAGCCTATCGGGTCGATTGAGATTGCAATTGGCGTCAATTGTCACGCAGGGTTCAACAAGAGGCAGGCGATCCTTCGCGCCCCCCTCTGTCCTGCCGGACATCTCCCCCACGAGGGGGGAGATTGGCTCATCACCGCCTTCGCTAGTCTCCAACACCGGCTGGCGGCACCTCGCGCCTCGTGCGCAGGTCAAGCGGCCATCGCCACGCCCTCTAGCGCCTCGAGCGCATCCTCCGGCAGCGCGAGATCGCCTGCGGCGAGGTTCTCCCTGAGATGCGCAACTGAAGACGTGCCGGGGATCAGAAGAATGTTGGGCGCGCGGCGAAGCAGCCAGGCGAGCGCGACCTGCATGCGCGTGGCGCCGAGGCGTGCGGTGACCTTGGACAAGGTCGACGACTGCAGCGGGTTGAAGCCGCCAAGCGGGAAGAACGGCACATAGGCGATGCCGCCGTGGGCCAGATCGTCGATCAACGCATCGTCGCCCCGATGCGCCAGATTGTACTGGTTCTGCACGCAGACGATCTTGCAAATCCTGCGGCCTTCGGCGATTTGTGCAGCGGTGACGTTGCTCAGCCCGATGTGACGCACAAGGCCCTGTCGCTGAAGCTCGGTAAGCGTTGCAAGCGGGGCCTCGATCGACCCTTCGGCGGGGCCATGCGCGTCGAACATGACTCGAAGGTTGACCACCTCCAGCACGTCGAGCCCGAGATTGCGCAGATTGTCGTGCACCGCCTTGGTCAGCTCGTCGGCCGAGAAGGCCGGCAGCCATGCTCCGTCCCGGCCGCGCCGGGCGCCGATCTTGGTGACGATAACGAGGTCGTCGCGATAGGGTGCGAGCGCTTCGCGGATCAACAAATTGGTGACGTGTGGGCCATAGAAGTCGCTGGTGTCGATGTGATTGACGCCCTGCGCAACGGCTTCGCGCAGCACGGCCAATGCCGCATCGTGGTCCTTTGGTGGGCCGAAGACGCCGGACCCTGCGAGCTGCATGGCGCCGTAGCCGAGCCGTCTGACTTTGCGGTCGCCGAGGGTGAATGTGCCGGACTGGTCGACGCTGGACATAGTCTTTCTCCTTCAGGGAATGGTGCACAGATAGACGGTGTCCGATCTCGCGATAATTGGGTACAATTCGCACGGGCTGTGCGGAATGACGAACAATGCAGATTGATCTCGGGGATCTGAACGCCTTCGTGGCCGTAGCGCGCGCCAAAGGTTTTCGGGATGCGGCACGCGCCAGCGGCGGCAGTGCGTCCGGCTTGAGCGAGGCGGTGCGCCGCCTGGAGACGCAGCTCGGTGTCAGGCTGCTCAACCGGACGACGCGCAGCGTCGTCCTGACGGAGGCCGGCCAAGGCTTGCTGGCGCGGCTCGGTCCAGCCTTGACCGAGGTGGAGTCGGCGCTGGACGTGGTGAACGGCTTTCGCGACAGGCCGGCCGGCTCGCTGCGCCTCAATGTGCCGGTCAGCGCGGCGCGACTGGTCCTGCCCAGCATCGTGCCGCGGTTCCTTGCCGCCTATCCCGGTATCCGGCTGGAGGTGATCGCCGAGGAGAGCTTTGTCGACGTGCTGGCGGCCGGCTGCGATGCCGGCATCCGTTACGACGAGCGGCTGGAACAGGACATGATCGCCGTGCCGATCGGGCCGCGCGTGCAGCGCTTCGCCACCGCCGCCAGCCCGGCCTACCTGGATCGTCATGGCCGGCCGCAACACCCGCGCGACCTGCTCGGCCACGCCTGCCTGCGCGGCCGCTTTCCCAGCGGTGCGATAACGCCATGGGAGTTCGAGCGCGACGACGAGGTGGTGCGGGTCGATCCGACGGGGCCACTGATTGTGGGGATCGGCGGAGCAGCCGATTTAGCCGTTGATGCAGCGATCGCCGGCACCGGAATCGTGAAGCTGTTCGAGGACTGGCTTCGCCCGCATTTCGAGAGCGGTGCACTCGAACCCGTCCTCGAACCCTGGTGGCAGAGCTTCTCCGGGCCGTTCCTCTACTATCCCGGCCGGCGCCTCGTACCGGCGCCGCTGCGGGCGTTCGTCGACTTCATCAGGGACAGCCGGACCTGAGGTCTGCGCCAGGCCTGAACCCTGCCGCAGGCGCTGGTGAGGAGATGGCTCTGCACGAAAAGAAAAGGCCGCCCGGAGGCGGCCTTTCGATAGCGTGCAATTGCGCAGCGCTTAGCGCTTGGAGAACTGGAAGCTCCGGCGGGCCTTCGCCTTGCCGTACTTCTTGCGCTCGACCACGCGGCTGTCACGGGTCAGGAAGCCGCCCTTCTTGAGCACGGCGCGCAGCGCCGGCTCGTAATAGGTCAGCGCCTTGGAGATGCCGTGGCGCACCGCACCGGCCTGGCCGGAAAGGCCGCCGCCGATGACGGTGGCAACGATGTCGTACTGGCCGGCGCGGTTGGCAGCGATGATCGGCTGGTTGAGGATCATCTGCAGGACCGGGCGCGCGAAATATTCGGCGAACACCTTGTCGTTGACGACGATCTTGCCGGAGCCGGGCTTCACCCAGACACGGGCGATGGCGTTCTTGCGCTTGCCGGTGGCATAGGCGCGGCCCGATTTGTCGAGCTTCTGGACATGGACGGGTGCAGCCGGCTGGGTGTTGGTGTTGCCGGTGGCAGTTCCGAGTTCTGCGAGCGAGGAAAGCTCAGCCATCTTACGAAACCTTCTTGTTCTTGGCGTTCAGCTTGGCCACGTCGAGGACGACGGGCTGCTGGGCGACATGCGGATGTTCCGTGCCTGCATAGACGCGGAGATTCTTCATCTGGCGACGGCCGAGCGGGCCGCGCGGGATCATGCGTTCGACGGCCTTCTCAACGACACGCTCGGGAAAGCGGCCCTCGAGCAGCTGGCGCGCGGTGCGTTCCTTGACGCCACCGGGGTGACCGGTGTGCCAGTAATAGACCTTGTCGGTGAACTTCTTGCCGGTGAACACCACCTTGTCGGCATTGATGACGATGACGTTGTCGCCGTCGTCGACATGCGGGGTGAAAGTGGGCTTGTGCTTGCCGCGAAGATGATTGGCGATGACAGTGGCGAGACGGCCGACGACGAGACCCTCGGCGTCGATCAGCACCCACTTCTTCACCACATCCGCAGGCTTCTGCGAAAAGGTTGTCATGGATTGTTGCTTTCGGTTCGGACCTTCAAAAGAAGGCGTTTCTTGTTGCTTGGATTGGCGAAAGGCACTTGCCCGCCGCCAATAACAAAACGGCGGCCTTTGCGGGCCGCTGTTCCGTGAGGGCTTATAGGAGAGAGCGGCGACTACGTCAAGGCGCGTGAAAAGCCATCTCTGGGGTAAAATCAAGCAAAAACAATGATTTGAGCACAAGGTATTATTTTACCACATCTCCAATCCGCTTTGGCGGGATCGAATAGGTGCCCGTTGCGTGCGCTACCGTGTGTCCCTCCGGGCCGGCGACGATGTCGATATCGAACACCATCAGGCTCTTGCCGAGCTTGAGGATGCGGCAATGGCCGTCGATCGGCCCGGCCTCGGCCTTGCGGACAAAATTGATGTTGAGACTGGTGGTGACCGAAAGTGCATCCGGTCCGGCATGCGAGAGCACGCAGACATAACCGCCTATGTCGGCCAGCGTGAACAGCGCCGAACCCGATACGGTGCCGCCGGGACGCAAATGGCGCTCGTCAGCATTGAGCCGCACAACACAGCCGCCTGGAAACACCTCCAACGCCTCGTAGAAGGTGAACTGGTCGTTGAGCTGCGGGAAAACAGTCGCCACAAGCGCGTTGACGCCAGCAGCCGTCAGCACCGGCTTGAGATTGCTTTGAGCAGGCATGGCGGTCTCTCGTTGTGCCTGCCTGTTTGAGCGCAGCGTGCCGTTTCTGGCAACAGCCATTCATTATGGCAGAGGCGGGGTGTTGGACGAAGCGAGACCCGCATACTAGATTAGTCCATCACCGATCCGGAATCGCGGAGGAATGACCCATGGCCGAAATCGTCGCCATCAAGCCTGCCGTTGCTGAAGGGCCGGTCGCCGCCCGGCTGGATAAGGGCGTGTTGCGCCTGACGCTCGCCAATCCGCCGGCCAATGCTCTTTCGCTTTCAGTGATGGCGGCGCTGATGGCGGAACTCGACCGCGCCAAGGCCGACAAGTCCGTCCGCGTCATCGTCCTTGGGGCGGCCGGCAAAGTGTTCTGCGCCGGGCACGACCTCAAGGAGTTAAGCACGCACCGCGCCGATGCCGATCACGGCAGGGCCTTCTTCGAAAAGACGTTTTCCGCCTGCGCTTCACTCATGCAGGCGATCGTTCGCCATCCCAAGCCGGTGATCGCCGAAGTCGACGGCCTGGCGACGGCGGCCGGATTGCAACTGGTCGCCAGCTGCGATCTCGCCATCGCTTCGCACGAGGCGACCTTCTGCACGCCGGGCGTCAATATTGGACTGTTCTGCTCGACGCCGATGGTGGCGCTGTCGCGCAATGTCTCGCGCAAGCACGCCATGGAGATGCTTTTGACCGGCGAAACGATCGAAGCGGCAACCGCTAAGGAATTCGGCTTGGTCAACCGCGTCGTGCCGCGCGAATATCTGAATCAGATTGTCACCAAATACGCGCAAACCATTGCGTCCAAATCGTCCTTGGTCGTCAAGATCGGCAAGGAAGCCTTTTATGAGCAAGCGGAAATGGGGCTGGCCGAGGCCTATGATTACACCGGGCGCGTCATGGTCGAGAACATGCTGGCGCGCGATGCGGAAGAGGGCATTGGCGCCTTCATTGGCAAACGCAAGCCGGAATGGCCGGAGGAATAGGAGGCGGATATGGAACCGCGCATCTCCATCATCACCATCGCCACCGACGATCTCGACCGCGCCACGCGCTTTTATGAGGCGATGGGCCTGACCCGCCATGCCGGGATCACCGAGGGCGTTGCTTTCTTCCAGATGGGTGGCGCCATCCTTGCCCTGTTTCCGCGCCCAAGCGCCGAGGAGGATTCAGGCGTGACCTTCGGCAACGCGCCGTCGGCCGTCTACCTCGCCTACAACACCCGCTCCGACGCCGAGGTCGATGCAGTGTTGGCGCTGGCCAAGAAGGCCGGCGGCCGTATCGTCAAGCCGGCGCAACGGGCCTTCTGGGGTGGCTGGTACGGCTATTTCGCCGATGCGGACGGGCATGTCTGGGAAGTGGCGCACAATCCGGCTTTTCCGATCGCGGAAGACGGATCGATTTCGCTGCCGGCCTGACGAGGTTCCCCTCTGGCTCATCGCAAGCAACTGACGCGGCTGAAGGCACCCTATCTGAAGCGTATCCTGATCGAGCCCAGCCGGGTCGTCGATTGGGAAAAATATCCCTGGAACCTGCCGATCTTTCACCGCCATGAATTCGAGCTCGAATTCACCACGCCGATCACCATCATCGTCGGCGAGAACGGCACCGGTAAATCGACGCTGCTCGAAGCGATCGGCGCGCTGGCAGGCTACGATGAAGCCGGCGGCGGCAAGGGCTACATGCCGGTCGATCACTCCCGCGCCGTCGACAAGAGCGGCGCAGCGCTGGCGGCGACGTTGCGCGGCCACTGGCTGCCGAAGGTCACCGCCGGCTGGTTCTTTCGCGCCGAATCCTTCTATTCGGTTGCCCGCTATCTAGATCAGGCTGCCATCGACGCACATGAGGCGCCGCCCGACTTCCTGTCCTGGTCGCATGGCGAGGGTTTCATCAGATTCTTCGAGGAGCGCTGCCGCCGGCAAGGCATTTACATCCTCGACGAGCCCGAAAGCGCCTTGTCGCCGACGCGCCAGATCGAACTTCTCAAGATGCTGCGGCGGATGGACCAGTCCGGCACGGCGCAAGTGATCATGGCGACGCATTCGCCGCTGCTGATGGCCTGTCCCGGCGCGCGGCTGTTCCGCATCAGCCGGTCCGGGCTCGACCCGACCGATTTTCACGACACCGATCATTTCCGCATGATGCGCAATTTTTGCAACGATCCAGATGGTTTTTTCGCCGAAGCGCTGTATGAGGACGAGGCATGAACCACGACGCTTACGACAACGCCTATATCGCCGGCATCCTCAATTCGGTGAAGACCATCGCCATGGTCGGCGCGTCGGCTAATGACGTGCGGCCGAGCTATTTCGTGCTGAAATATCTGCTCGGCAAGGGCTTTTCGGTGTTCCCGATCAATCCCGGCCAGGCCGGCAAGGAGATCCTAGGCCAGATGACCTTAGCCAGGCTCGCCGACGTTCCGGGACCTGTCGACATGGTCGACGTGTTTCGCGCGTCCGCTGCCGTGCCGGGCATTGTCGACGAGGTGCTGCGGCTCGATCCGCTGCCGAAGGTCATCTGGATGCAGCTTGGCATACGCCATGACGAGGCGGCCACACGCGCCGAAGCCGCCGGCATCAAGGTGGTGATGAACCGTTGCCCCAAGATCGAATATGGCAAGCTGTCGGGCGAGATCGGCTGGACCGGCGTCAATTCCGGCGTGCTGTCGTCGAAGAAGCCGCTGATGCGGCCGGGTTTCCAGAGTTTCGGCGTTCGCCAGAAGTAGGTTCCCGCATCCGCATCTGGGAGAGCGGGAACCTCATCGTGCCGCCCGCCGATCGCTAGTACCGGGTCCACTGTCCGCCTTCGTACCAGAAGGCGGCCGAGATCCGTCCGCCGCCGTCGACCCACCACAGCTCCATGCTACTCGGGATACGGGAGACCGCGGCAATACCGCCATTGGTCGCGGCGCTGCCGTCCGGCGCGAGCTGATAACGGGTCCACTGTCCGCCCTCGTACCAGAACGCGGCCTCCATCGACCCATTCGGCCCCGTCCACCACACTTCCATACTGCCAGGGATGCGGGAAACTGCTGCAATGCCGCCATTGATCGCGGCGCTGCCGTTCGGCGCGAGCTGATAGCGGGTGGGCTGGCCGCCTTCATACCAGAAGTTGGCTTCGACCGATCCGTGCGGCCCGATCCACCAGAGCTCGAGGCTGTTCGGGATGCGCGACAGCGTGGCGATGGTGCCGCCGACGGCGGCGCTGCCGTCCGGTGAAAGCTGATACCGCGTCCATTGGCCGCCCTCATACCAGAAGGCGACTTCGATCGAGCCGTTGGGCCCGATCCACCAGACCTCCATGCTGTTCGGGATGCGCGAGACGGCTGCGATACTGCCGCCGCGCGCCGCGCTGCCGTCCGGTGCCAGCTGATAACGTGTCCACTGGCCCCCTTCGTACCAGAAGGCCGCCTCGATCGAGCCGTTGGGACCGATCCACCAGACCTCCATGCTGTTCGGGATGCGCGATACCGCTACGATGCCGCCATCGGGAGCGGCGCTGCCGTTCGGCGCCAGCTGATAGCGGGTCGGCTGGCCCCCCTCGTACCAGAAGTTGGCTTCGACCGATCCAGCTGGGCCGATCCACCATTCCTCCATGCTTTGCGGGATACGTGAGACGGCGGCGATGGCGGTGCCAGGCGCGGCACTTCCGTCCGGTGCCAGGCGATAGCGGTTCCAACGGCCACCGTCGTACCAGAAGCCGACCTCGATCGACCCGCTGGGGCTGGTCCACCAGATTTCCATGCTTCCCGGAATGCGGGCCAGCGATGCGATGCCCTTGACGCCGGGCACGTCGCGCAACGTCCCGACGAAGGTGATCCGGAAGATCAACTCGTAGGTTCCGCCGTCGCCTTCGATGATCATGCGCCGGTCCCTGACGCCGAAATCTATCAGGTCTGCCCCCTCCAGCCTGAGCTCCTGCGTGCCGAGATGGTCGTCGTCGAGCGCGAAGGGGATCGGCAGGTCGATGCCGTTCAACACGCTGCCGATGTCGCTGGTTAGCCGCGCCGCGCGATTGCGCGGGTCGGGGTCACCGAGCGACGCCGTAAGCGAGGCCGCCCCCCTGATGCTCACCAGGTTCCGGTATTGATTTGGCGAGCCGTTGTCCTGCTCCATCAGCGAGACGACAATTGCCACGTCGGCCGGATTCTGGATGGGCTGAGGGGTTCCGTTCGTGCCCCAGAACGGTTGCCCGTTCACGGTGACGGGATGCTCGTCATCGTCGTCCATGTCCTCGAAGATGCCGAAGCTGAAGACCTGGAGGTCCGGCACGGCGGGCAGTCCCGGCGCGGTGGGGCGCATGTTCGCCACGCTCACCAGGACGTAGACTTCGTCGGAAGCCGAAAGCTCGTTGGTCTCGTTGAGGCACTTGATGCTTTGCAGATTGATCAGCAGCGTCATTGAGATACTCCTTGAATAATCGCCTTTGTCCATCAGCGGATGCTTGGGAGTCCCATGGTTGTTGCCATGGTCGGAGGCAGTAAATTGCTGCCGACGCGCAGGCTGACAGAGCCGGACTTACGGATGGCTTATGGAAGAAGGCGGCGGCTTCGCGGGGTGGCGAGCCGGCGAAGCAGGCTTGTGGCGGGGAGCCACGCCGGCCCAATCTTTTGCGAGGCGCAAATCCATTCTCCTCAGCCCGCGATGCCCGAGCCGGTTGCACCGAAGGAACAAGTCGGCTGGAATTTTTCTCCTTTGCATTCGCGCCAATGATCGGCCAACAATGCCGGCCGTATCAGTGGGCAGGAGAGGAATATCGACATGGTTCAGCGCACGCCCGGGTTCAACACGCTCGCCGTCCATGCCGGCGCCAAGCCGGATCCGGCGACTGGGGCGCGAGCGACGCCGATCTATCAGACGACCTCCTTTGTCTTCGACGATGCCGACCACGCCGCCTCGCTGTTCGGGCTGAAGGCGTTCGGCAACATCTACACCCGCATCATGAACCCGACACAGGCGGTGCTGGAAGAGCGCATCGCGGCACTCGAAGGCGGCACGGCAGGCCTTGCGGTCGCCTCCGGCCATGCCGCGCAGGTGCTGGTCTTCCACAATCTGATGCAGCCCGGCGACAATTTCGTTTCAGCGACAAAGCTTTACGGCGGCTCGATCAACCAGTTCGGCCACGCCTTCAAGAATTTCGGTTGGCAGGTGCGCTGGGCCGACACCAATGACATCTCGACCTTCGAGAGCCAGATCGACGACAGGACCAAGGCGATCTTCATCGAAAGCCTGGCCAATCCGGGCGGCGTCTTCGTCGATATCGAGAAGATCGGCGACATTGCCCGCAAGCACGGCCTGCCGCTGATTGTCGACAACACGCTGGCCTCGCCCTACCTGCTGCGGCCAATCGAGCATGGCGCCGACATCGTCGTGCATTCGCTGACGAAGTTCATCGGCGGCCATGGCAATTCGATCGGCGGCGCCATTGTCGACGGCGGCACGTTCGACTGGTCGAAGTCGGGCAAATATCCGATGCTGTCGGTGCCGCGCCCCGAATATGGCGGCCTCGTCCTGCATGAGACCTTCGGCAATTTCGCCTTCGCCATCGCCGCGCGCGTGCTCGGCCTGCGCGACATCGGCGCGGCGATTTCGCCGTTCAATGCATTCCTTATCCTGACCGGTCTGGAAACCTTGCCGCTCAGGATGCAGCGCCACTGCGACAATGCGGCGGCGGTCGCCGGATGGCTTTCCAACCATCCCAAGGTCGCCTGGGTGTCCTATCCCGGCCTGCCCGACGACAAGAACAATGCGTTGCAGAAGAAGTACTCGCCGCTGGGCGCCGGCGCGGTGTTCACTTTCGGGCTGAAGGGCGGCTACGCGGCGGGCATCAAGTTCGTCGAGGCGCTCGAGCTGTTCTCGCACCTGGCCAATGTCGGCGACACCAAGTCGCTGGTCATCCACCCGGCATCGACCACGCATCGCCAGCTTTCCGACGAGCAGAAGATCAATGCCGGGGCAGGGCCGGACACGGTCAGGCTTTCGGTCGGCATCGAGGACGTCAACGACATCGTCGCCGATCTGGAACAGGCTCTCGCCAAGGTCTGATCGCCATGACCACGCCGAGATTTCTTTCCGTCGGCGTCGACACCGTCGCACCGGAACTTGGCGCACCCGCGCCGGATCGCCTGATTTCGGGCGATCCGAAATTCCGCACCTGGAATGTCGAGGAACAGGACGGCGGCCTCTATGCCGGCATTTGGGAAGCGACGCCAGGCAAATGGCGCATCGAATATGATGAATGGGAGTTCTGCCACATCCTGTCAGGGGTTTCGGTGATCGCCGAAGACGGCGGCAAGGCGCGCACCGTCAAAGCCGGCGATAGTTTCGTGCTGAGGCCGGGCTTCAAGGGGAGCTGGGAAGTGCTTGAAACGACTCGCAAGGAGTATGTGATCAAGCTTTGATCGCCTGTCGGCTGAGCCTATCGGATCGAATCCTCAAAAGCCCACGGCGAGCGTTTCCAGCCCATGGAAATGATAGCTGTCGCGAAAGCGTGGTTGTTCGGCAAGATGCAGCTGCGGCAGGCGTTCGAACAAGGTTTTCAGCGACACCTGCAATTCGAGCCGGGCGAGCGGCGCGCCGATGCAGAAATGAATGCCGGCGCCGAACGACAGGTTTTTCTGGTCGGCGCGGTCCGGCCTGAAGGCGAGGGGCTCGGTAAAGGCGACGGGATCGCGATTGGCCATGCCGAGCAGCAGACCGATCGTCTCGCCAGGGCCTACGATGATCCCAGGCCCAGCCTCGACCTCCTGATAGGCATAACGCGTGAACATGTGCAGCGGCGCGTCGAAGCGCAGGCACTCTTCGACCGTCGCGGCTGTTGCTTCCGGTGAGGCGAAGAAGCGGCGCGGGTCGCCGCCTTGCGCAAGGATCGAGCGCACCGCATTGCCGGTCTGGTGGACGGTTGCTTCATGGCCGGCATTGAGCAACAGGATCGCCGACGATACCAGCTCGTCCTCCGACAGTTTCTGGCCATCCTCCTGTGCCGCAATCAGCAGCGACAGAAGATCCTCGCCCGGCCTCTTTCGCCGCTCGGCGACGTAGCCGCGCAAAAAATTCGAAAAGTCGCGCGCGGCGCGATTGGCCGTGTCCTCCGTCTCGCGGGTGCGGCCATGCATGTACATGGCGACCATCCGATGCGACCAGTCGAGCAGCTGCGGACCCATGTCGACCCGTACGCCGAGCATCTCGGCAATGATGGTGATCGGCAAGGGAGCTGCGAACGCCGGCAGCAGGTCGACTTCCCCTGGTTCGAAACGGTCGATCAGTTCGTTGGCCAGCGCCTCGACGCGCGGCCTGAGCCGCTCGACCTGGCGCGAGACGAAGGCCCGGTTGACCAGCGTTCTGAGCCGTGTGTGGACGGGCGGTTCCAGCTCCAGCATCGAATTGGCCTCGATGCCGTCGAAGGCGCTGAGATGCGTGCGATCCTGGCCGATGCCCCGGCTGTCCGGAATGCCGGCCGGGTTCTGCCGGCCGAAGCGGCGATCGCGCAGCAGACGGTTGACGTCGTCGAAGCCGCCAAAGCACCAGAAACCAAATTCTTCCCAGAAGATGGCGCTCGATGCACCGTGCAGGTAAGCGTAGGCTTCGTAAGGGTCCTGAAAAAAAGCCGGCTCGTGCGGATCGAGCCGCAGTCGGCGGGTGGCTGGATCAAAGGCAAGGTAGGGCGGCTTCAATTCGGTCATGCCAGACCATTAGCGCATGACCCCGAAAACCGGAATCGGTTTTCGGAAAGGATCATGCGCAGATTCAAAGTGTTGGAGCGTCCTTTGCGCGTCGAAGGACGCGCGGCGCTCCAAGGCTTGCCAGTCTGGTGCCAGACCGTATGTTGGCCCTCCCGTGAGGTGAGCCACCAAAGCGGTTGTGGAAGGACGGTTTTCATGAATGTGATCGTGGTCGGTGCAGGCATTGCCGGGCTTTCCACGGCGTGGTCGCTGGTCAAGGCCGGTCACCTCGTCTCGATCGTCGAGCAGGGACCGATCCCCAATCCGCTCGCCGCCTCCGGCGACCACCATCGCATCATTCGCCGCGCCTATCGGGCCAGGACGGGCTACGGCCGGCTGATCACCAACGCCTATGAAGCCTGGGACGAAATGTGGGCCGATCTCGGCGAAAGCCATCTCGATCCGCGCGGCTTCATCTGTATTTCGCGCGAGCCGGGAGATGCGGCCGAGGAATACCGCGAAGGCATGGAAGCCGGGAACTACCCGTTCGAATTGTTCGAACCGGACGCCGCGGTCGACCGCTGGCCGTTCCTAGAACCCGGTTCATTCCGCTATGCATATTTTTCACCGGACGGTGGCGCCTTGCACTGCCGCAAGATCGCCTCGGGCCTCACCAGATGGCTGCGCGCGAACGGCGCCAATGTCTACGAAAACAGCAAGGTGGTCGAGATCGACGCCGACGCCGGACATGTCGTGCTTGCGAGGGGCGAAACGATGCAGGCCGACCGGATCGTCGTCGCTGCCGGCGCCTGGGTGCTAAAACTGTTCCCGGAGCTGGATGGCGAGCTGAAAACCTGGCGCACCGCGCTCGCCTATGTCGAGCCGCCGGTGGACCTGAAGGCAGCCTGGCAAGCAGCACCGGTTGTGCTCGACGTCGGTGGCTCCGTCGACGGCTACGTGATCCCGCCCTCCGGCGCCGCCGGCATGAAGTTCGGCTCAGGCCTGCACCGAGTACCGACCAGCGATGCCGACTGGAACCGTCAACCGGTACCGGGCGAGGGTGAGGCGATCCGCAACCTGTTTTCGCCGCCGATTGCCCGTATCGCGGAGTACAAGGTCACCGAGGTGGTCACCTGCGCCTACACCTTCACCGCCGACCAGAAATTTCTGGCCCACCAAAAGGGCAGATGCCTGGTCGTCTCGGCCTGCTCCGGCCACGGCTACAAGTTCGGCGCGGCAGTTGGCAGAAGGGTTGCGGCCTGCGTCGGCAATGGCGATGTCGACGGCCTGAAGAAATGGCTCAGGGCCGAGGCGGCCTGAGCGCCTAGTATCGGCAATGCCTCGGAATATGCACGCGCCGCCAGCTGGATGAGCCCTCCCTGACCACCACGCGGCGCGCCATTGTCTGATAAGACGCTGGAATGTCGATGATGCGCCGTTGCTCCGGCCGCACCTGCACCTCTTCGGCGACGCTCTCGTATTCGGCGGGGAGGACAACGCGCCGCCGGCGTTCCGGCTCAACCACGACGATCTCGGCCACACGTTCATAGCGCGCCTTGTGCCTGACCTTGCACAGGACCTTGCGACCATTGATGATGCGCCATTCCCAGGAATAGCCGCCGTCGTCGACCCTCACGGACCGGTAGATGGTGCGGGTGATGGCGGGCGCGATCTCGTAGCTGACGCGCGCCGGCGCGATCTGCACTACGCGCTCGCGCGTCCCGTAGATTGGCGCCTCGTATTCCACCTGCTGGCCGGCCGGACTGACGAGCACGTCCTCATAGACCGTGTCGTAGACGGCCGGCCGGTTGACCTTCTCGTAGCATTCAACCGCGCGTCCGCTGGCAGCCGTTTCGGATGCCATGCCGAGTACGGCGATGCCGGTAAGAGCCAAGGAAGCAGTTTTCCTGATCATCGCACTCCCCCTGTTTGAACTGCGTGAAGCGGGTTCAACGTTGGATTGTAGGGCAAGCCGCGGCTGGAAAAAGCGGTTTCACCGCTTTTCGTTAAGCGATGCGGTTAAGAAACTGCTAAACAACGGCCAAGCATGAGCGTCCCTTCCGGCGGCAGGAGAGGGCTGCCGGCACGGCGACGGGCGAAACTTGGTTTGGAAACCTTGATTCGACTTAACCGGATGGCTAGGAGAGGCGGCCTTGCGCTAGGGTGAGCCGGCATCCTATTTACACAATAACGATCCAGAACCGATTCTGCCCGATTGCAAATCTCCGGCGCCGGAATCCCATCCTCAAAAAGGGATAGTCCATGAAGAACCCCGTCGAAACCTACATGAACCTCGTTCCGATGGTGGTCGAACAGACCAATCGCGGCGAGCGGGCCTATGACATTTTCTCGCGGCTCCTCAAGGAGCGCATCATTTTCATCACCGGCCCGGTCGAGGACGGCATGGCGACGCTGGTCTGCGCGCAGCTGCTGTTCCTCGAGGCGGAGAATCCGAAGAAGGAAATCAACCTTTATATCAACTCGCCCGGCGGCGTCGTCACCTCCGGCATGGCGATCTACGACACCATGCAGTTCATCAAGCCTGCCGTGTCGACGCTGTGCATCGGCCAGGCCGCATCGATGGGATCGCTGCTCTTGACGGCGGGCCACAAGGACATGCGCTTTGCGACGCCGAACGCCCGCATCATGGTCCACCAGCCGTCCGGCGGCTTCCAGGGCCAGGCCTCCGATATCGAGCGCCATGCCCAGGACATCATCAAGCTGAAGCGCCGCCTCAACGAGGTTTACGTCAAGCACACCGGCAAGAGCTACGATGAGATTGAAAAAACGCTCGACCGTGACCATTTCATGACTGCCGACGAGGCCAGGGATTTCGGCCTCATCGACAAGGTCATTTCGTCACGTGAGCCGGTCGAAGGTATTGCCTTATAGGCACGCGGTGGCCCTGCGGTGGCAGTGAGTGGCGGGGATCACACGCTTTTGGCGCAGCTTGCGGCATTTCGGCCACAATTGGCTGTTCCCTCGACGGGTGCAATTGCCTACGTTAAGGCTATGTTGATTTTCGACGGCTTAGCTTTGCGTGGGGTTGTTCGAATCATTGCCCCGTTTTCCGATTTGTGTTTCGTACGGAATGCGTTGCGGGAGCCGGGGCACTGGCGGCGGCGGATTCCCGCGATAGATTGAATATGCGCCCTTTCAACCAGACCATCGGCGGGCGGCCATGAAAGGACATGAAAATGAGCAAGGTCGGCAACAACAGCGGTGATTCCAAGAACACGCTTTATTGCTCGTTTTGCGGCAAAAGCCAGCACGAAGTGCGCAAGCTGATCGCCGGGCCGACGGTGTTCATCTGCGACGAATGCGTCGAACTGTGCATGGACATCATCCGCGAGGAGAACAAGACCTCGATGGTGAAGTCGCGCGAGGGCGTGCCGACCCCGCAGGAAATCCTAAAGGTTCTCGACGACTATGTCATCGGCCAGCCCTACGCCAAGCGTGTGCTGTCGGTGGCCGTCCACAACCACTACAAGCGCCTCGCCCATGCCGGCAAGAACAACGACGTCGAGCTGGCGAAGTCGAACATCCTGCTGATCGGCCCTACCGGCTGCGGCAAGACGCTGCTGGCGCAGACGCTGGCCCGCATCATCGACGTCCCCTTCACCATGGCCGACGCGACGACGCTGACCGAGGCCGGCTATGTCGGCGAGGACGTCGAGAACATCATCCTGAAGCTGTTGCAGTCGGCCGACTACAATGTCGAGCGCGCCCAGCGCGGCATTGTCTACATCGACGAGATCGACAAGATCTCGCGCAAGTCGGACAATCCCTCGATCACCCGCGATGTGTCGGGCGAGGGCGTGCAGCAGGCACTGCTGAAGATCATGGAAGGCACTGTCGCCTCCGTGCCGCCGCAGGGCGGCCGGAAGCATCCGCAGCAGGAATTCCTGCAGGTCGACACCGCCAACATCCTGTTCATCTGCGGCGGCGCTTTCGCCGGCCTGGACAAGATCATCTCGGATCGTGGCAGGAAGACCTCGATCGGTTTCGGCGCCATCGTCGCTTCGCCCGAGGATCGGCGCACCGGCGATGTTTTCCGCCTGGTCGAGCCTGAGGATCTGTTGAAGTTCGGCCTCATTCCCGAGTTCGTCGGCCGTCTGCCTGTCCTGGCGACGCTGGAGGACCTCGACGAGCCGGCACTGATCCAGATCCTGACCGAGCCGAAGAACGCGCTGGTCAAGCAGTATCAGCGGCTGTTCGAGATGGAGAATGTTGACCTGACCTTCCACGAGAACGCGCTGTCGGCGATCGCCAAGCGCGCCATCGAGCGCAAGACCGGCGCGCGCGGCCTGCGTTCGATCATGGAAGCGATCCTCCTCGACACCATGTTCGAGCTGCCGGCGCTGGAAGGCGTGCGCGAAGTCGTTATTTCGGAAGAGGTGGTGTCAGGCAACGCCAGGCCGCTCTACATCTATTCCGAGCAGAAGGAAAAGAAGGGCAACGTCAGCGCCTGACGTGAGCCGGCAATGGATTTTTGTGAAACGGCGCCGCAGGGCGCCGTTTTGCTGTCGCACACTGCGTACGGCGCCGCGTAATGGCCGCGGATTGGAGGGACGGACCGTGTTGACCCTTGATCTTTACCCCCTGTGCCTCCAACTAATGGCAGAAGGCCGTGGTGCCGAATTCTGTGCTGTAAAACTCCCGTCACAAACGGTGGTAGGCGGAACGATCCCCGGTCGTTAATATGAGATTCGCGGTTGGCCGATTGGCGGCCGCGACATGAAAGGTTGGACAATGGCCAAATTATCCAAGGCTCCCAGCGACGGCGTCTTCGCAGTCCTCCCACTGCGCGACATCGTGGTGTTCCCGCACATGATCGTTCCGCTCTTCGTCGGGCGTGAAAAGTCGATCAAGGCGCTGGAAGAAGTGATGGGTCAGGAAAAGCAGATCCTGCTTGCGACCCAGATGAATGCCGCCGACGACGATCCGGAGCCCGATGCCATCTTTGACATCGGCACGCTCGCCAATGTGCTGCAATTGCTGAAACTGCCGGACGGCACCGTGAAGGTGCTGGTCGAAGGCGCCTCGCGCGCGAAAATCGTCGCGTTCACCGACCGTCCCGACTTCCATGAAGCCCGTGCTGCGGCGCTGGTCGAACCGGAGGAGGAAGAGGTCGAGGTCGAGGCGCTGGCCCGTTCCGTCGTCACCGACTTCGAGAACTACGTCAAGCTGAACAAGAAGATCTCGCCCGAAGTGGTGGGTGCCGCCAGCCAGATCGACGACTATTCCAAGCTCGCCGACACGGTCGCTTCGCATCTTGCCATCAAGATCCCCGAGAAGCAGGAGATGCTCGCCACGCTTTCCGTCAAGGAACGGCTGGAGAAGGCGATGGGCTTCATGGAAGCCGAAATCTCGGTGCTCCAGGTCGAGAAGCGCATCCGCTCGCGCGTCAAGCGCCAGATGGAGAAGACGCAGCGCGAATACTACCTCAACGAGCAGATGAAGGCGATCCAGAAGGAGCTCGGCGAAGGCGAGGACGGCCGCGACGAGGCCGCCGAGATCGAGGCGCGCATCAAGAAGACCAAGCTCTCCAAGGAGGCCCGCGAAAAGGCAGAAGCCGAACTGAAGAAGCTGCGGACGATGTCGCCGATGTCGGCTGAATCGACCGTCGTGCGCAACTATCTCGACTGGCTGCTGTCGATCCCGTGGGGCAGGAACTCCAAGGTCAAGCAGGATCTGGCCTTTGCCCAGAACGTGCTCGATACGGATCATTTCGGCCTCGACAAGGTCAAGGACCGCATCGTCGAATACCTCGCCGTGCAGAGCCGCCAGAAGAAGCTGAAGGGGCCGATCCTGTGCCTCGTCGGACCTCCCGGCGTCGGCAAGACCTCGCTCGGCAAGTCGATCGCCAAGGCGACCGGTCGTGAGTTCATCCGCATGGCGCTGGGCGGCGTGCGCGACGAGGCCGAGATCCGTGGTCACCGCCGCACCTATATCGGCTCGATGCCCGGCAAGGTCATCCAGTCGATGAAGAAGGCGAAGAAATCCAACCCGCTCTTCCTGCTCGACGAGATCGACAAGATGGGCCAGGATTTCCGCGGCGATCCGTCATCGGCTTTGCTCGAGGTGCTCGATCCCGAGCAGAACTCGACGTTCATGGACCATTACCTCGAGGTCGAATACGACCTGTCGAGCGTGATGTTCGTGACGACGGCGAACACGCTGAACATCCCTGCGCCCTTGATGGACCGCATGGAGATCATCCGTATCGCCGGTTACACCGAGGACGAGAAGATCGAAATCGCCAAGCGTCACCTGATGCCCAAGGTGATCCGCGACCACGCGTTGCAGCCGAAGGAGTTCTCCGTCGGCGAGGACGCGATCCGCGGCATCATCCAGACCTACACCCGTGAAGCGGGCGTCAGGAGCCTGGAGCGCGAGCTGATGAAGCTCGGGCGCAAGGCGGTGACCGAGATCCTGAAGACGAAGAAGAAGACGATCAACATCACGGCGGACAATCTTGCCGATTACCTTGGTGTTCCGCGCTTTCGCTTCGGCCAGGTCGAGAGCGACGATCAGGTCGGCGTGGTCACCGGGCTCGCCTGGACGGAAGTCGGCGGCGAGCTGTTGACGGTGGAAGGCGTCATGATGCCCGGCAAGGGCCGCATGACGGTGACCGGCAATCTGCGCGACGTGATGAAGGAATCGATCTCGGCGGCGGCCTCTTACGTCCGCTCGCGGGCCATCGATTTCGGCGTCGAGCCGCCGCTGTTCGACAAGCGCGATATCCACGTGCACGTGCCAGAAGGCGCAACGCCTAAGGACGGACCGTCGGCTGGCGTGGCGATGGCGACGGCGATCGTCTCGGTGTTGACCGGTATCCCGGTCAAGGCCGATGTGGCGATGACCGGCGAGATCACGCTGCGCGGCAGGGTGCTGCCGATCGGCGGCCTTAAGGAAAAGCTGCTTGCCGCACTGCGCGGCGGCATCAAGAAGGTGCTGATCCCGGAAGAGAACGCCAAGGATCTGGCGGAGATTCCGGAGAACGTGAAGAGCGGCATGGAGATCATTCCGGTCTCACGCGTTGGCGAAGTGTTGCGCCATGCGCTGGTGCGCATGCCGGAACCGATCCAGTGGGTCGAACCCGTCAATGCGCCGGCCGTGGTCGATGTCGGAGACGAGGCTGGTAAATCGCTGGCGCATTAGTTCTTGCTAAAGTTGCAATGCACAAAGAGAGAGCCGGGCCTTGAGCCCGGCTTTTTCATGTGAAGAACCCCGGATTTCCGGGCTTTTTTCGACTTTCTTGGCGCTTTTCGACTTGGTTGGCGGAGCGCTTCTTTCTAAAGTCCGTTTCCTGCCGGATGAGTCGAGTGTTCCGGTTTTCTCATGGAAGGGAATTTTTATGAACAAGAACGAACTGGTGTCCGCTGTCGCCGATGCCGCGAGTATTTCGAAGGGTGACGCGCAGTCGGCGGTTGATGCGGTGTTTTCCGTCATCACCGGCGAACTGAAAAAGGGCGGCGATGTCCGGCTTGTCGGCTTCGGAAATTTCACCGTGTCAAAACGCGCCGCGTCGACCGGCCGCAATCCGCAGACCGGTGCGGAAGTGAAGATCCCGGCGCGCACCGTGCCGAAGTTCTCGGCCGGCAAGGGCCTCAAGGACGCGGTCAACTAAGCGCCCTCCTAAAGTCTTTCAGAGAAAAGAAAAGCCGGCATATCCGGTTTTTCTTTTCTGTGCCCGCAGGTCGTTGGAAAGGCGGCGCTATGCCGTCGGCGCATCCGTGCGCATCAAGCCTTCTTTCTTGAGATCGGCCCACAGCGCCGATGGCAGTTTTGTGTCGAGCAGCGAGCGATTGCTTTCGACTTCGCCCGGCCGCTGGCCGCCCGGGACTACCGACACGACCGAAGGATGCAGCAGCGGGAACTGCAGTGCCGCCTCGATCAGGCGCACGCCGTGGCGCTTGCAGACGGCCTCGATGCGGGTGACGCGGTCGATGATATCCTGCGGCGCCTCCGAATAATTGTAGTAGGCGCCGGGCTTCGGCCCGGTTGCCAGGATGCCGGAATTGTACGGCCCGCCGAGAACGATGCCGATGCCGCGTTGCTGGCATAGAGGCAGGAAAGACTGCAGCGCCTCCTGCTCCAGCAGCGTATAGCGCCCGGCAAGCAGGAACAGGTCGAAATCGCCGCGCTCGGCCAGCGTCTGGGCAACCGGCCACTCATTGATGCCGCCGCCGAACGCCTTGATCACGCCCTGGTCGCGCAGTGCCAGCAATCCATAGTAGCCCGAGCTCATGAATTCCTGGATGCGCTGGTCCGAGGCTTCCTTGCTGCCATGGGTGAAGATGTCGACATCGTGCACGAAGAGGATGTCGATGCGGTCGACGCCGAGCCGTTCCAGCGAGGCTTCGAACGAGCGCATGACGCCGTCATAGCTGTAGTCGTAGGCCTCGCGGCGCGACGGCGTGTCGAAGAACTTGCCGATGCCGGTGCGCTGTTCCGGCGGGCAGGCGCGCATGATGCGCCCGACCTTGCTCGACAGCACGTAGTCGTCGCGCCTCTTCGAACGCAGGAACGGATTAAGCCGCGTTTCTGCGAGGCCGAGCCCATAGAGCGGTGCTGTGTCGTAGTAGCGGCAGCCGACCCGCCATGCCGCCTCCAGCGTGGCATTGGCATCCTCATCGGACACGGCGCGATAGAGATTGCCGAGCGGCGCGGTGCCGAAGCCGAGCTCGGTGAAGTTGATGCCGCCATTGCCGATGCGGTCGAAATGCCGTGTCTTCATATGCTGTCGTTTCCTCATTTGCGATTTGCCGTGACACTATCACGGCTGTAGCGCATCAAAAGCACTGCGTGCCGTTGGACACCAATTTTCGCGGTGATAGCATGAATGAAAACAAGCTGTTCGGGGCAAATGTGACTGAGATGTTCATGTGGTTCTCCGGTACCTGCAAGCTGGTGCAAATGTCATGACGGACGACGGCGAAAACCTGTTTGGGATTGCGCTGAGCGAGCTTGGCACCGTGCTGGAGCGTATCAACGAAAGCCGCATTGACGCGGCTTGCGCCATCTTGGCCGGCGCGAAAAAGATCGTCACCTATGGCTGCGGCCGCGAGGCGCTGCAGGTCCAGGGTTTTGCCATGCGGCTCTACCATCTCGGTCTGCCGGTGTCGGTCGTCGGCGACATGACCACGCCGCCGCTGGGCGCGGGCGATGTCTTCCTCGCCAGCTCCGGCCCGGGCGAGACATCGACGGTGCTGACCTTGATGCGGGTCGCGCGCGAGGCCGGTGCCGTCGTCCTGCTGCTCACCGCGCAAGCCGACAGCACTGCCGCGAAGCTGGCCGACTTCACGCTGCTTATCCCGGCTCAGACCATGGCCGACGACCAGGGTCCGGAAAAGACATCCGTCCTGCCGATGGGCTCGGTGTTCGAAGGCGCGCTGTTCGTCCTCTTCGAAGTGATGGTGCTGAAGCTCAGGGATCTGACCGGCGTCTCGCCGGAAGCGATGCGCGCCCGCCACACCAATATGGAGTAGGTGTCATGCGCTACGAACTGATGCTGCCGCACCAGATCCGCAAGGCGATCGCCGAGAACCGGCCGGTCGTGTTGCCGCTCGGTGTGCTCGAATATCACGGCGAGCACATGGCCGTCGGCATGGACACGCTGGCCGTGGTCAAGAGCCTGGAACTGTTCGAAACGGAGGCCGAAATCGTCATTCTGCCGCCCTTCTATTACGGCGCGGCAAGCTATGCCGTTGCGGCGCCGGAAGGCAGCGGCTCGGTGCAGGTCGGCGGCAATGTGCTGGCGCCATTTGCGGAAGAATTGTTCTACAGCTTGCTGCGCATTGGCTTCCGCAACATCCACGCCATCATTCACCACCAAACCGAGAATTTTGCTGCCGGCATGCCAACCGATCTCGCCTTCAAGGGCGCCGGCCGACAAGCGATCTTCCGCTTCCTGGAGAAAGAACGCGGCGAAGGCTGGTGGGGCTCTGCGGCGATGGCTGACTATTATGCCGAGCACGCCGAGGGCAGCAATTTCTTCAACTGGGTACAGGTGCATCCGCTGATGCCGGCTTCAATGCACAGCCAGTACCCGTTCGACCATGCCGGCACCGGCGAGACGTCACTGATGCTGGCGCTGTGCCCGGAAGCGGTGGATGCCGGCCGCTTCGCCGACAACACCGGCTGGTACACGGCAAGTGCGCCCGAAGCCTCGGCGGAACTGGGGCAAAAAGGGGTTGCCATGATCCTCGATCATTTGCGGGCAACACTTTTGGGTTAGTGCGGTTTTTCCTTCTCCCGGCGCAGTTATTTCACCGCGCCCGCGGTCATGCCCATGATCAGGTAACGCTCGAGCGCGATCCCGATGACGGCGAGCGGTGTGATGGCCGCGGTGGCAAGCGCTGCCATCGACCACCAGTTGATGCCTTGTGAGCCGGTCTGGCTCGCCACCATGACAGGAATGGTCTTGGCATCGGTCGAGGTCAAAAGCGCGGCGAAGAAATACTCGTTCCAGCACAGCACCATCGCCAGGATGAAGGCGGCGACCATGCCCGGCAGCGCGATCGGCATGACAATGCGCAAGAAGGCGCCCCAGATCGACAGGCCATCGACGAGTGCTGCCTCCTCCAGCTCGACAGGGATCGAATTGAACTGGTCGCGCATGATCCAGATGACGATCGGCAGCACCATCAGCGTGTAGAGCAGGATCAGCCCGACGCGCGTGTCGAGCAGGCCGACTTCCCGGTAGAGCACGAGGAAGGGCAGGGCCAGTACCACCGGCGGCAGGATCAGCTGCGACAGGAAGAAGAAGGAAATGTCCTCGTTCCTGAACCAGGCGAACTTGTAACGATAGCGGGTCAGCCCATAGGCGGCGAGGCTGCCGATGACGATGGCCAGGGTCGACGCGCCGACCGAAGTGATGACCGAATTCATGAAGCGCTTGATGAATTCGTCGCGCACCGTCGACGTCCGAAAGATCGAGTCCGGCGACAGGCCAAGCGAACGCCAGCCCTTCCAGTCGGGTTTGAAATCGACGAACGGGATCAGATGGCCCTGGGTGACGTCGACCGCGGTCTTGAACGAGGTGGTTATCGTCCAATAGATTGGGAACAGGCAGATGAAGGCCCAGAAGATGAGGGCACCGTAGATGAAGACGCGGTTGGCGAAGAACGCCGCCGGCGAGCGGATTTCGGAGGCGGCAAAGTCGGTGGTTTGAACGCTCATCTTGCCGGCCCGATCAGTTGACGTTGCGCACGAAGCGGCTGGCGAATTTCAGCAGCCAGGTCACGAAGACAATGATGATGACCAAATAGGCCATCGCCAGCATCGTGCCGTAGCCGACATTCGAGCGGTCGCGATATTCGCGGTAGATGAAGCTCGACACCGAATCAGTCGCGCCGCCCGGGCCGCCGGAGGTGACAGTGATGATGATATCGGCGAGCTTCAGCTTGAAGATGATGCGCAGGATGACCGCCGTCACCGACACCGGCAGCATCAGCGGGAAGGTGACTTGCCAGAAAGTCTGCCAGGCGGTGGCGCCATCGACACGCGCCGCCTCGAGCACCTCGCGCGACATCGCCTGCAGGCCGGCGAGCAGCATGATCATCATGAACGGGATGAACGTCCAGGCATCGAGCACCATGATCGAAATGCGGGCGGTGATCGGATTGGAGAAGAAGGCCGGGTTTTCCCAGCCGAGATGCCGCGCCAGCGTTGCGGCGGGCCCGAAGCGGTATTCCATCAGCGACTTGCCGATCATCCACGACACAGCCACCGGCGACAGCATCAGGGGCATGAGGAAGACGACGCGGAAGAATTTTCGCGCCCGGATCTGCGCGTTGAGCAGCAGCGCCAGGCCAAAGGCGATGACATATTCGACGAACACGGCCAGCACGTAGAGCACCATGTTGAACAGGGCGTTGCGATAATAGGCGTCGTTCAGCATCTGCCAGAAATTGTCGAGCCCGTTGAACTGCCGGCCGCTGAAGGAACTGAGGTTCCAGTCGGTCAGCGCGATGTAGAAGCCGAACAATGTCGGGAAGATCACCATGGCAATGGTGAACAGCAGCGCCGGCAGCAGGAACAACGCGCGCTGGCCATTCTCGCCGCGCGTCAGCACCTGGCCGATGCCGAGCGCGACACCCCACAGCACATAGGCGTAGACCACCGGCCGCCACGTCTCGAAGCCGATAGTGTCGACATCGCTCTTGTAAAGGATCTGCAGCGCAATCACCGCCAGAAGGCCTAGCGTTGCAGCAGCCATCAGCGCCCAGCCAAGCCGTTTGCGGCTCCGCGGTATCAGGTCGGATGGCACGGCGCCTGCCGGCCATTCACTTGTCGACAGAGTCTGGTCAGCCAGGGTCCGGTCAGCCACGCGTCTTGCCCGTTCACAGGAGGCTCGATGACCGGCCGAGCCGGTCGAGGCCAAGTCGGTCAAGGGGAGGTCCGGCGGCTGTACGCCGCCGGACCAAGTTTCACTATCTCAACCTACATGCCGAGTGAGGCCTTGTAGAGCTTGATCTGGTTGTCGCGGCCGATCTGGTCGGTCAGCTTCTCCCAGGCGGCTGCGATGGCGTCGGCGCCTTCCTGCGCCTTCATCTTGCCGGCAAAGGTGTTGGCCAAAATGTCCTCGGCGGCGCTGTAATACTGGAAGATGCCGGGGATACGCGGCTCGATCGCCGCGTTCGGATGGTTGTAGCTGTCGGCTTCCGACTTCAGATACGAGGTGATGAACGCCTCGTCGTAGCCCGCCGCCACCCATTCCGGAATGTTGAAATGCGAGTTGCGATAGGGCTGGAAACCCGACGGATAGGCCGCGCACCAGAGCGACAGGTCCTTGCCGCCGAGATGGGCGGCGGCAGACCAGGCCGCCTTCTTCTTCTTTTCGTCGCCGTCGACGCGGGCCATGACATAGACGCCCCAGCCGAGATAGGCGCAGTTCGGCGCATGGTTCGGCCCGCTGGCGAGCTTGTCCCACTGGCCGGTCTTGGAGTTGTAGACATCGTCCGAGCCCGGCAGGATCGAGAAGCCGGTGATGTCGCCGACGACCGAGGAATCGTTGGTCTTGACGTTCGAACCGACGTCGCCCCACCAGGTGACCATCGAACCGGTGCCTGCCAGGAATTGCTGGAAGGCGGTGGTATTCGGGTCGGCGTTGATCTGGTCGGCAGGTTCGGAGGGCAGGGCATCGATGACGTCCTGGATCGCCCGCACCCATGCCGGATTGTTGACGCGCGGCTTCATCGTGTCGGCATCGAACAGCCATGCCTTGTCATCGGGATGCTTGGCGTAGGCGCTGGCGCGGCTGCCGAGGAAATAGAAGCCGAAACCGCCCCAGGGCTTGGGCGCATCGAGGTAGCCAAAGACATCCTGGCCGTTCACCTGCTTGCCCTTGAGGAATTTCGTCACCGCCTGCACCTGCTGCCAGGTCTTCGGCACGCCCCATTCGCCTTCTCCGCCGCCGTCCTTCCAGGCTTTGGCGAGGTCGGCATCGGCGAACACGTCGGTGCGGTAGTTGAAGTTATGCGCGTCGCCGTCAACGGTGACGCGATATTGCTTGCCGTCCCAGGTGCCGACCGGCGGCTGCAGATAGGCCACGACGTCCTTCATGTCGATCTGGTCCTTGACCCAGTCCGGCATCTCGGAGGTGAGACCCTTGCCGCAGACGTCGCCTTCGAACGGTGCTCCCATTTCGATGATGTCGAAATCGACGGTGCCGGTCGCAATCGACTGCTGCAGGCGGGCGTTGTAGTCAGCCTGCGCCAGGTCGATCCAGTTGATCTTGGCGCCGGTATAGGTCTCCCACGGCTTCAGGAAGCCGCGAAACAGCACATTGTGCAGGTTCTGATTGTTGAGGCCCATGAAGGTGAGTTCGACACCGGCGAATTCGCCTTCCTTGACATTGGCCTTGGTGGCGCCCAGGCAAAGCTCGCCGACCTGCTGGAAATCGGCATCGGTCGGCTGACCCTTGCCGACGCCCGGGATCTGCAGGATCTGCGCGCGCAGGTCATCGGCGGCCGCAGCCGGGCGCGTCAGGGCACCAAGTCCGGCGCTTGAGGCCGCGGCGAGGGCGGCCATGCTGGCCGCTCCCTTCAGCACGTCGCGGCGGGTGGCCCCGGCGCGGACAAGTTGGTTAAAAAGGCTGACTTTCATCTCGTTCCTCCCAGAAGATCAATCGTGAATTGGTTCAGATGGTGGAGCGCCGATTATGTTCCCCAACGACAGCGACTCCCGTAAATAGCGGCCCGAATTCTCCCTCCCGCGACGCCTCGCATTGAGTGCCGGACAAGCGTACCGGTGCGCCCGTAACAGGGTCATAAGCCGGGCACTGTCACTATTCGCACAACGAAGTGCGGTGTCAACGTGAATGGGTTTTTTATCTATAAGAGACCGACTTGCCCTCGCCGTTTGCGTTGTTTAGCTTCACGGCAACTGAAGGGGGAATGATGGCTCAAGTCGCGATCCGCAATGTGGCCAAGGCGTTCGGAACCGTCAAGGTTCTGCACGATGTCAGCGTCGACATCGCCGACGGACAGTTCGTGGTGCTGGTCGGGCCTTCCGGCTGCGGCAAGTCCACGCTGCTGAGGATGGTGGCCGGGCTGGAAACGGTTTCCGGCGGCACCATCGCCATCGGCGAGCGCGTCGTCAACCATTTGCCGCCGGCCAAGCGCGACATCGCCATGGTGTTCCAGAACTACGCGCTCTATCCGCACAAGACGGTCGAGCAGAACATGGCCTTTGCTCTCAAGCTGCGCAAAACTGATCCGGCGGTGGTCACTGAGCGGGTCAAGCGCGCCGCCGACATCCTCGACCTCAACCCCTACCTCAAGCGCTATCCGCGCCAGCTCTCGGGTGGCCAGCGCCAGCGCGTCGCCATGGGTCGCGCCATCGTGCGCAACCCGCAGGTGTTCCTGTTCGACGAGCCGCTCTCCAATCTCGATGCCAAGCTGCGTGTCCAGATGCGCACCGAGATCAAGGAACTGCACCAACGACTGAAGACCACCACCATCTACGTCACCCACGACCAGATCGAGGCCATGACCATGGCCGACAAGATCGTGGTGATGCGCGACGGTCGCATCGAACAGGTCGGCGCGCCGCTGGAATTGTTCGACCGGCCGGCCAATCTGTTTGTCGCCGGCTTCATCGGCTCGCCCTCGATGAACCTGCTCAAGGGCGTCGTGCGCAAGGGCGACAAGCCCGTCGTCGAGATCGCCGGGACGCCGTTCCCGATCGCATCGAGCAATACCGTGGAAGATGGCCGCAATGTCGTCTACGGCGTGCGGCCCGAGCATCTCGAAATCCATCCAGATGGTGTCCCAGCGAAGATTTCGGTGGTCGAGCCGACCGGTTCCGAGACTCTCGTGTTCCTGCGCTTCGGCGAGGGCGAGATGGTGGCGCTGTTCCGTGAACGCCACGAGTTCAAGCCGGGCGACACACTGCACCTGAAACCGCGGCTCGACCAGGTGCATCTCTTCGACGCAGAGACCGGCAAGCGGCTCTGATTTCGCCCCAGCAAACCTCGCGAGGAATACCATGCTCAAAGGACTCAATCCCCTGCTCAATGCCGATGTGCTGCAGGCGCTGCGGGCGATGGGACACGGCGACGATCTGATTATCGCCGACACCAATTTCCCGTCCGATTCGGTGGCGCGCCAGACCGTGCTTGGCAAGCTGCTGCGCATCGACGCATCGGCAGCGGAGGTCGTCAAGGCGGTGCTGTCGCTTTATCCGCTGGACACCTTCGTCGACGATGCCGCCGCGCGCATGGAGATCGTCGGCAAGCCGGACGAGATTCCCGCCGTGCAGCAGGAAGTGCAAAAAGAGATCGATGCCGCCGAGGGCAAGGCCTGGCCGATGATCTCGGTCGAGCGCTATGCCTTCTACGAACGCGCCAAGAAGGCCTATTGCGTCATCCAGACCGGCGAGCGCCGCTTCTATGGCTGCTTCGCATTCCGCAAGGGCGTCGTGCCGCCGGATGCGGAGTAGCGACATGCCGGGCAGACCGATCGTTATGAAGCCTGTTGTCATATTGGGCGTCTTCGTCGCCGACACGGCCTACCGCGCCGCCCGCCAGCCGCGCATCGGCGAGACGATCCTGGGCACGTCCTTCACGCTCGGCCCCGGCGGCAAGGGCTCCAACCAGGCGGTGGCGGCCGGCCGGCTCGGCGCCGACGTCACCTTTCTGACCCGCCTCGGCGTCGATCCCTTTGCCGAGATGGCGAGACAGACCTGGAACGCGGCCGGCGTGAAGAGCGCTGTCATCGACACACCGGAAAGCTACACCGGTGCCGCCTATATCTTCATCGAGGAGACGAGCGGCAACAACGCCATTATCGTCAGTCCCGGTGCGGCCATGCTGATTTCGCCCGCCGATATCGAGGCAAATGCCGAACTGATCCGCGCGGCCGGGGTCTTCGTCAGCCAGCTCGAACAGCCGATCGAGGCGGCGATGCGGGCGCTGGAGATCGCGCGTGGGGCAGGGGTGACCACCATCCTCAACCCGGCGCCGGCGGCAAAGCTTCCAGACCGCATCTATACGCTTTGCGACTATGTCACGCCGAACGAAACCGAGGCCGAGGAACTGACCGGCATCAAGGTGTCCTCGATCGACGATGCCCGCCGTGCCGCCGACAGCCTGCTCGAGAAGGGCGTTGGCACGGTCATCGTGACGCTCGGCGAAAAGGGTGCGCTGCTGCACACGGCCGATCGTTCCGAGCATGTCGCAGCGGTCGCCGCCGGCCCGGTGGTCGAGACCACAGGCGCTGGCGACGCCTTCAACGGCGGCCTGGCTGCCGCGCTGTCGAGGGGGATCGAACCTCTGGAAGCGGTGCGCTTCGCCTGCGCCGTCGCCGGCATCTCGGTGACGCGCCCGGGCACCGCGCCGTCCATGCCGACGCTGCAGGAAGTCGAGGCGCTGCTCGCCGAGGGGTGAAGCCCGGCACTGCGGGATGAGACTGTAAGCGGGAGCGAATGGGTTAGACCCGACTCTTGTCCGAGAAGCTATTGTCTTCTGGCTCGACCACAAACAGGCGGGCAGGTCGATGGATGAGGATCAATGCCAGAATTCGAAAGGAATGGACCTAGACTGGGTCACGAAGAAGATGATTTTTGACAAATCAACGTCGACATTTCTCCGACATCAAGGGGACGTGACCCCAAAGGAGAAATGGCGCGAGTGACGGGGCTCGAACCCGCGACCTCCGGCGTGACAGGCCGGCACTCTAACCAACTGAGCTACACCCGCGCATGGACGAGCACGTGTCAGCCGTGTTCGTCGTTGGGGCGGGGGATAAGGGGTAACCCACCGGGTGTCAAGCGGACCCGGACAGCATAACAGCAAACAGGAGAAGGTTTTTTGACAAGCCGAACTTTGTTGCCGAAACCGGCTCCCGGCCAAGCCACTCGCCGCTCATTTGGCCTTGCGAAGCCGGCCCTAACTGCTTAAAGGTCCGGCCCGGGGCGGGCGATTAGCTCAGTTGGTAGAGCGCTTCGTTTACACCGAAGATGTCGGCGGTTCGAGCCCGTCATCGCCCACCATTTTCCTCGATGTGTTCAGTTTGGGCTACACCGCTCAAGCTGATCGCCCAGGTGAGACGCGTCCGACCACTGTGCTACTCGGACTTTGGTCTGATTCAAACTGTCTTTCCGCAGGGACTTAAGTCTGATCTGCTTGCCTCTCATGAGGGAAACGATTGCCGAAAGCTACAACTTGCAGTATCTCAATTGCGTATGGGCATGGGCGGGAGCGAAAATATTCCTGGATGGCTTGCGAGTCATCTTCCGGACGATCCCGTGATCGCAGGAGATCTCGCGGATAAGATATCGAAGGAAGCTGAAAAAAACCGGCTTCCAGGCGAACGGGTTGTGAAGACAACCCGTAACGAAGAAGACACCTTCAAAAAAGAACAAGTCGAAGCTTATCCCGACGCCGCGGTTGCAGGAGTCTTTGCCAGCGGTTCATTCCTCGCCCTGTTGGTATTAGCCATTTATCTGCTTTATGTGCTCTCGATTGTGGCCGGGGGAACGGTCGTGGATGTTCCCTTGCCGCCCATACTGAACTAGTAGACGCTCCGCCAACACTCGGATTAGCCCCGCACCGTGTTGATGCTGGTGACTTTCGTGTCTGCGGTGGAGCACGCGACGAAGGTTTCGTTCCCGCGGCAAAGGTGTTCACGCGGGCAACTGGCTGCTGCAGAACGGCAGCATTGTACTTCCATAGGCCTCCCGGTTCTTTGCAACTTGGGCGATTGGCTTGTCGCAGATCAGCCTGCAATCGCCGGAGCGTGAGCAATCCGTTTCGCCACATAAACACAACGCTTTGATGAATCAGCGTCCTGCACCACCTCAAATCCAATCGCCTTGTAGAACCTTAGCGCGCCATCGTTCTCCGGCATGACTTCGAGGTGGATGCCGGTCGAGCCGCTCGCGGCAAGCCCCTGCTCGAGGAAGGCCATCGCGCGCCGGCCGATGCCTTTCCCGCGCGCCTGCGGCAACAGGTCGATATGGCCATGCGACGGATAGGCGGTCAGCGCAGGCGGAACAGCGAAATCGGGATGATGGACCCGATGCCGCGCCCAGTCGCTGCCGCGCCAGCGCGAGCTGTCGGGTCCGGGGTCTGCCACGCGCCGCTGAAGGTCGGGATACCAGTCTGATGCCAGGCTGGCATTGAAAGCGCCCGTATCGGCCGCGCCAAGCAGGTAGCCGGCCGCACCTGCGGGACTATCGATAATGAAGGCCAGCTCGGGTTCGAGCACCTGGTAGGGAATGGTGTAGAGGAGGCCGAGCAGGTCCGGGTCGTCCTCGCGGCCGCTGGCGTCCTTGCCGGCATCGCCGGTCTTGAGACAGATCATCGCAAGCGCTGCATGATCGGCGGTGGTCGCCCGGCGCAGGAAGAAACCGCCGCCGAAATCGACGATCATGGCGGCAGCAGCCGGAAATCCTTGCCCTCGGGCAAAAGCTGCCCGCCGTCGACGATAATGGTCGTGCCGGTGATGTAGCTGGCGTCGTCGGAGGCCAGGAACAGGAAGGCATTGGCCACGTCGCGCGGGCTGCCGAGGCGGCCGAGCGGGATGGCGTCTTCCATGTTCTTGATGAAGGCCGCACCGCGATGCTGCTCTATGCCTTCGGTGAGGATGTTGCCGGGCTCGACGCCGTTGACGGTGATGCCGTAGCCGGAGAATTCGAGCGCAGCCGAACGGATCAGCCCGTTGATGCCGGCCTTGGTCGCCGAATAATGGCCGTGGCCGGGACTGGTGACATGCGGGCCGGTGATCGAGGAGGTGAACAGCATGCGGCCAAAACGCTGTGCCTTCATCGGCACCAGCGCCGCGCGTGCGGCGACAAAGCTGCCGCGCAAATTCACCGCCATGACCCGGTCCCAATCGTCGGGACTGGTGTTTTCCAGCAATTGCCAGGGATAGATGCCGGCATTCTGGACCATGATGTCGAGCCGGCCGTGATGCGCTAGCGCCAGCGCCACGGCGGCTTGCGCATCGGCCATCTGTGAAATGTCGGTGTGTATGAAGGCGGCGCCGAGCTCGTCCGCAGTCGCTTGCCCGGCCTCAACCTCGGTATCGGCCAGGACAAGCGTCGCGCCCTCTTCGGCAAAGCGTTGTGCGATGCCCTTGCCGATGCCGCGCGCACTTCCGACGATCAGCGCGACCTTACCTTCCAGACGGCCGGTCATGCGAGCCTCTGGCGGATGGTTTGCTTGAAGGCGTCGAGCAGCACGGCGGCGAGGACGAGCAGGCCGTGGATCACCTGGGTGAAGTTGGCCGGCAGGCCCATCAAATTAATCGCCGTATTGATGGCGGAGAGCAGCAGCACGCCGGCATAGACACCGGGCAAGGTGCCGACGCCGCCCTTCAGGCTGACGCCACCGATGACGACCGCGGCGAAGGCGTTGAACAACAGGCCGACGCCCAGATTGGCGGTGGCGCCGGAGGTACGGATTGCCAGCAGCCAGCCGGCAAGGCCGGCGATGGCACCGGCGAGAACAAAGGCTATGACCAGGTTGCGATTGACGCGGATGCCGGCGCGGAACGTCGCCGTCTCGTTGCCGCCGATCATGACCAGGTGCCTGCCAAAGGGCGTCTTGGCCATGATCAGCGAGAACACCACGAAGCACGCAATGGCGATCCAGGCCGTCAACGGCAGGCCGCCCAGGCGCTGGATGCCGAACCAGCGGATTGCCGGCGCAAGGTCTTGTGCCGAGCGGCCACCGGAGATGACCAGCACCAGGCCGCGTACCCAGATGTAGGAGGCCAGCGTGATGATGAAGGCGCTCATCTTCACCCTGACCACCAGATAGCCGTTGAAAGCGCCGATGAGGGCGCCGACGGCAAGCCCGATGAGCAGCGAAACCGGAACCATCAGCCATTGCGGCTGCAACTGGATGCCAAGGCCGATGCCCGACGAGCAGAACAGGATGCCGACCGCCATGGCGCTGAGCGCCGCCACCGATTCGACCGACAGGTCCATATGGCCGGCGATGATGACCAGCGCCAAGCCGATCGACATGACGCCGAGCACGCTCGAGGCCTCGATGATGTTGGCGAAGATGCCGAGCTGAAAATAGTTCGGGATGAGGATGGAAAAGACCACCAGCACGAAGACCAGCATGAACCAGACAAGATTGTCGAGGATGAACTCGAGGGTTTGGCGCGTGCGAGGGTTCATCTGCGGATCCGGTTGGCGCATGACCCGAAGAACCACTCGGTCGTCGGAAAGATCAGGCGCGGTTGAAAATTGCTGCAGCATTCCCGTGCGCGTCCGTTTGAACGCACCGGGCTGCAGGGCTGGGCTCCGGGCCTGCGTGGCCCGGAGCTTCTGGCGAGTTCGCTATTCGACCGGCTTTATGGTTTCGGCCGGCGGCTTCATGTTGCCCCAGAAGGCTGGGTTATCGACATTTTCCTTGGTGATCGCAGCGCCGGGGATCTTGATGTTCGGCCCCCACGCTTCCTTGGTCAGGGTCGATTTCAGGCCAAGCACATCATATTCGCCGGGCTTGATCTCCTGCTTGTTGACCACCTTGTCCATGAACATGGCGACCGCCGCGGCCTGGGCGTAGAGCGGCTGCTCGACTTCGACATTGAGCCAGCCCTTGCGGATCAGGTCGAGGCCGACCGGAGCGCCGTTCGAACTCATCAGCATGACGTCGCCCGGTTTCTTGCCGGCGGCCTCGAGCGAGGCGACGGCAGCGACCGAAAGATGCGCGGCGTGGCTGAAGATCAGGTCGATGTCGGGGTTGGCGAGCAGCTGGTCGTTGACGATGGTCCCGGCTGCATCCGCCGCCCATTGCATGGCCGGCAGCGAGATGATCATGACGTCCGGGAACGCCTTCATCTTCTCCTCGAAACCCTTCTGGATGTCGAGCGTGTAGGGGTCGCCCGGATCGCCGAGCACCTGCAGGATCTTGCCTTTCACCGAGCCGTTCTTCGCGGTCAGGAGTTTTTGCGCCTGATCGGCGGCGACGTAGCCGATCTCGACGGTTCCGGCCACCGAGGTGAAGTCGGAAGGCGTCGAGGTGATCTGGCGGTCGAACTCGACGACCGGGATGCCGGCGGCACGGGCGGCCTCGATCGACGGTTTCAGCGCATTGAAATCGACGGCGGCAAGGATGATCGCCGACGGCTTCAGCGCGATGACGTCGTTCATCTGCGATTGCTGAGCGTCGGTCTTGTTGTCGGCGTTCAGCGTCTTCATCTCGTAGCCGACCTGCTTCAGGAACAATTCCAGCGCGCTCACCGAGCCGGTCTGGAACTCATCGAGCAGTGTCGGCACCATGTAGTAGACGGTGCCCTTGGACTGAGCGAATGCCGGCGTGAGCGTGGCAAAGGCCAGTGCCAGGATACCGAAGACGGAAAGAAGTATTTTCTTCATGTCGTTCGCTCCTCTTGCGCCGGACCCCTCATTTGTCCCTCAGCTCGCCGGTCCGGCACCGGCAAGCGTCTCTCCGGTGATCATGTTGATCACCGCGTCGGGACTTGTTTTGCTGCGTGCGACATCGCCAGCCACGACGCCTTGCCGGATCACCACGATCCGGTCGGCAACCTGGAAGGCCTGTTGCATGATATGAGTGATGATGACGACGCCGATACCCTGGCTCGCCACCTGGCGGATCATGTCGAGGCCGCGCCGCGTCTGCTCGACGCCGAGCGCTGCGAACGGCTCGTCGAGAAGCACCAACTTGCCGCCAAAATGCACGAACCGGTTGAGCTCGATGGCCTGCCGCTGACCGCCGGAGAGGTGCTCGACATTGGTGCGAAGCGAGGGAATGCGGGTGCCGGCGCTGGCCAGCGCCTTTTGCACCACCTGCTCCATGGCGCGCTCGTCGAGCACCGGAATGCCGAGAACCTTCCTGGTGATCTCGCGGCCCATGAAGAAATTGGCGACCACGTCGACATTGGTGCAAAGCGACAGGTCCTGGTAGACGGTCTCGATCCCCGCGGCCTTGGCCTCGGCAGGGGATTTGGCGAGGAATTCCTTGCCTTCGAACAGCATGCGGCCGGAACTCGGCTCGAGCCCGCCGGCAATGATCTTGACCAGCGTCGATTTGCCGGCGCCGTTGTCGCCGAGCAGCGCCACCACTTCGCCCTTGCCGATCGAAAAGCTGATGCCTTTCAGTGCTTCGATGGCACCGTAATTCTTGGCAACGTTATCGAGCACCAGCAGCGGTTCGCTCATGCCGCGATCCCCTTGTTATGCAAGAGATCCCGCCCGCGTTCGCGTTCGGCGGTGAAGATCTGGCCGAAGCGTGGCGAAAGCACCCCTGAGACGGCAAGCGCTGCGGCGCCGCGCAACACCGCATGCTGGCCGCCGCGCGCGACGCTGACGCGGGGCGTCGTGCGGTCGCTTCGCGCCGAGACCGAGTTGGGCAGGTGCGCAGCTGCGCCGGCCAGCCTTTCGAGCAGGTCGGTGGAGGCCAGCCCGCCAAGGATGATGGTTTCGGGGTCGAACAGGTTTTCGATGATGGTGATGGCGTTGCGGAAGATCGGCGCGATCTCGCTCACCCAGTCGGCGTCGGCAATGTTGCGGCGCCGCAGCGCCTCGAGCGAGAGATACCGTTCGAGGCAGCCGCGATTGCCGCACGGGCAGGGCTCGCCGCCCGGCACAGCGGGAATGTGGCCGATTTCGCCGGCATTGCCCCAGGCGCCGCGCAATGCGGCTCCGTCATGCACCATGACGCCGCCGAGGCCGACACCGAAATAGAGATAGTAATATTCGGAATAGGCCGTGCCGAGGCCATAGAGGCGCTCGCCGATGGCAGCCGCCGCCATGTCGGTTTCGAAAAAGGCCGGCAGCCCGGTCGAGGCGGCCAGCCGCTCGCGCAGCGCCACATCCTTCCAGCCGGTCATGGTGGTCGGACCGACAAAGCTCATGGACTCCACGCCAAACGGCCCGGGCAACGCCATGCCGATGCCGAGGACGCGGCCACCGGGCCGCAGTGCTGTCAATTCGAGCACCATGGCGCCGATCAGCTCGAAGGCGTGGTCGGGCGTTGCATTTGGGGCCTCGCGGTAGCTGCTCTCGATGACATCGCCGCTGAGGTTGATCAGCGCGGCATTGATGCCGAGCGGGGTGACGTGAATGCCGACGGCATAGCCGCCTTCCGGATTGATCCGCAGCGTTGCCGGGGGCAGTCCGCGCCCCTTGGGCTCTTCGCGCAGCGACAACACGTAACTGTGCTCTTCCAGCTCGCGAACGATGGTCGACACCGTCTGCACGGTGAGCCCGACCCGCCTGGCAATGTCGCCGCGGGCGATCGGCCCGTGAAGGCGAATGGATTCGAGCACGATGCGCCGGTTGTACGGCCGCCCGAACTCCTGATTGGTTCCCCGCAGTGCCATGCCTTGCGCCCTCGAGAGAGGCCAGACTGGCACCGAAGATTTATTCAGTCAAATGGAATTCAAAAATAAATTTACAGCCCGCGCACAGCGAACCTGGCGGATGGCCGCTCGACGGAATGGTCAATAGCGGATGGCACGGCGCTCCAGCAGAACCACGATTGAGAACATCGCGATCGACAAGGACGACGACAGCACGATTGCCGCATAGAGCCGGTCCGACTGATAGTTAAAGGTCGCCTGGATGATGAGCGCGCCGAGGCCCTTATCCGACCCGATCCACTCGCCGACAATAGCGCCGATCACGGCCGTGGCCGAAGCAATTCTCAGCGAGGAGAACAGCATCGGCAATGCTCTTGGCAGGCGCAGGCTCCAGAAGATCTCCCAGCGCGTAGCCGATAGCACCCGGAACAGTTCGTGCTCGTTGTCGCTGGCCGAGTCCAGCCCGCGGATCATGTTGACCAGCGTCGGGAAGAAGCAGATCACCGCCGCGATCACGATCTTCGGCGTCATGCCGAGCCCGAAGATCAGGATGATAATCGGCGACAGCGCCAGGATGGGAATGGTGTTGAAGAACAGCACGACCGGAAAATAGGCCGCCTGCAGGATGCGGCTGTGCACGAACAGCACCGCCAGCAGCACACCGGCAAGATTGCCGATGACAAATCCCGCCAGCGCCTCGATCAGCGTCGGCCAGAGATTGCTGAGCAGCAAAGCAAGACTCTTCCGGAACACGCCTGATATGGCCGTCGGCGTCGGTACGATATAGGCCGGCACGCCGAGCCATGGCAGCAGGAACTGCCAGGCGAGCAGGATCGAGGCCGCGCCAAAAACGGGCAGGGCGACGGCCAGCGCCGATGGCAAGGGCGCCTGCCTCATGAGGCCTGTTCCAGCGCGCCGCGCAGTTCGGCCATCGCGGCAACGATCGCCGGATCCTCGCGCGAACAGCGGTTGCCTGCCTGCTTGAACGGCCGCATGTCGAGGTCTCTCGCCAGGCGGCCCGGATTGGCGGCGAGAACGATGACCCGTTCTCCGAGATAGGCGGCTTCGGCGATCGAATGAGTAACGAAAAGGATGGTCGCGCCGGTGCGCCGCCACAACGACAAAAGCTCGTCGTTGAGGCGGTCGCGGGTGATCTCGTCCAGCGCACCGAAGGGCTCGTCCATCAAAAGCAGCCTGGGTTGCCCGAGCAGTGACCGGGCGATCGCCACGCGCTGGCGCTGGCCGCCGGACAATTGGTGCGGCAGACGCTCACCGAACCCGGCAAGCCCCATCAGATCAAGCAGCTCGTCGGTTCGATCGTCTATTGTCCGGGTAAGCCGGCCTTGTCCGACATCGAGCGGCAGGTGGACGTTGTCGCGCACGGTGCGCCAGGGCAGCAGGGTCGAGTCCTGGAAGACGAAACCGACATCGCGCCGCGAACGGACAGCATGCGGTGTGTCGCCAAGCACGGTGATCGAGCCGCCGAGCGGATCGAGCAAGTCGGCCACCACCCTGAGGAACGTCGACTTGCCGCATCCCGAAGGTCCAAGGATCGACAGGAAGGAGCCGGCCTCGACCGACAGGTCGAGACCGGAGAGCACTTTCACCACCGGCTGCCGGCCGCTATAGCCGACATCCAGCCTGCGGGCCTCGATCGCCTTCGCCATCAAGCGGCGGGCGCGTCGAGCTTGGGTCGGTCGGCGGCCGACAATTCGAGTATCTTGGTGGTGTAGACATCGGCTGCCGCGGGCCGGCCGTTCGGGTATTGGCCGACCTTGTCCAGCAGCGCCAGCTGCTCCTCGATCGAGGCGGGATCGAAGGTTCCCCATCCGTCCTTGACGGTTGCACCGTCAAAGGAGAGTTTCAGCACCAGATTGATCGTCTTCTGCTCCCAGCCAAGGTCCATTTCCGGATAGGCTTCGACCATCTTCTTGACGGCTTCCTGCGGATTGGCGTGCACCCAGCCCCAGCCCTTGGCGACGGCGCCGATGAATTTCGCCAGCATTTCCGCATCCTGTTCGATCGCTGTGTCGGTAGCGAAATAGACGTCGGCATAGGAGTTCAGCCCGAGGTCGCGCACCAGAAGATCGATCCTGTCGTCGCCGACGACGCTCAGCGCCTGGGTGTTGGTGATCCATCCGCCAATCGCGTCGACGTCGCCGCGCACCAGCGGCGCCTTGTCGAAGCCGACATTGACGACGGTGACCTCGGACGGATCAATGCCGTTCTTGGCCAGGATCTCATCGATGACGAAGCGCGCCGTCGGCTGGATGCCGATCTTTTTGCCCTTGAGGTCGGCCACGCCGCGGATCGGCTTGGCAGGCTTCGAGGTGAAGGCATAGGGACCGGTGCGGAAGCCACAGGCGATGATCTTCACCGGCACGCCGCTGGCACGCGCCGCGTAGAGCTGCGGCGTTTCGGAAAACTGGCCGAGTTGTGCGGCGCCCGAAATCACCGGCGGCACCGTCGCCGCATTGGGACCGCCCGGGCTGAATTCCACCTCGAGGCCCACCTCCTTGAAATAGCCGTTGGCGACCGCGGCGATGTCGCCAATCTGTCCGTTGGACATCAGCCAATCATACTGGATGACGACCTTTCCGGCAGCCTTGGCGCCCGGCGTCAGCACGAGCTGCATTCCGGCCGAAGCTGCCGCGACAGCGGCGAAGCCGGCTTTCACGAAGCTGCGGCGGTTCATGTCGTAGTCTCTGTTCCCACTCATTTTTTGCTCCTGTTGCAAGACGTTCTCGTCTCTTCATTGCGCGCCGTTCCCGTGGCGCGGCGTCGTCTACGGCTGTTCGTCGTGATAGTCGCCGGGGCCGCCGTCGAGCCAGGCGTATAGTTCCCAAAGCGTGTCGTCGGGATCGGTGAAATATGCGCAGCGCGCGTTCCAGACATAATCCTCCGGCGGGCCGTAGAAGGGCACGCCCTTGGCTGCCAGTTCGCCATGGAGCCGGTCGATCTCGCCGGGCGCGTCTAGCCTGACCGCCACGCAGACCTTGTGCGCCTGGCGCGGCGACCTCAACTTCGAGACGCCGGTGTGCCGGTTGATGTGATCGATCTCCCACGCCGCCAGCGTGACGCCCTCGCCATGAAAGTCGGCAAAGCCCTCGGCGCGACGCCGCAGGCGGAAGCCGAGTTTTTCGACATAGAATTCAACCGTCCGCTCGATATTTTCGACGAGCAGGCAGACGTCCGAAATCGCATATGCGCCTCCGACCGGCATGGCTACCTCCCTGTGCTGTGCGCGGCGCGCGATGCTGGCAGTTTGACGCCGACGCGGTCGGCGGCGCCGACGATGTGGGCGCGCATCGCCGCCTCGGCGGCCGTGGGATCGCCCGCGACCAGCGCCTCGTAGATGCGCACATGCTCCCCGACATTGACTTCGACCAGGTCGTGCAGCGGATTGGTGAGGCGCGCGTAGTGGATCGAGCGGCGGATCTGCTCGCAAACGAAGGAGATAAAGGTGTGGATGTAATTGTTGCCGGTCGCCCGTGCGATCTCGCGATGGAACAAAAGGTCGGCGTCGATGCTGCCTTCTTCCCAGCGCTCCTCGCCGCTCATCCGGTCTAGCGCCGCCTTGATTGCGTCGAGGTGCTCCTGCCCGCGCCGTTCGGCGGCGAGCGCAGCTGACTCGGCTTCCAGTATGCAACGCAGCTCGAACAGCCGCTCCATATTCCCGGTCGCTTTCAGCGCCTCGCCATCGATCCGGATCGAGGCGCGCTGCTCCGGCGCCAGCACGAAGGCGCCGACGCCTTGCCGGGCTTCGATCATGCCATCGGCCCTGAGTTGAGCGATCGCCTCGCGCACCACATTGCGACTGACGCCGAATTTTTCCGAGAGCTGCTGCTCGGTCGGCAGCCGCGTGCCCGGATTGAGGTCGCCGGATTCGATCTCGCGGCTGAGGAATGCGGCGACGCGATGCGGCAGCGCCTCCACCGTGCCGATAGCGGCCAGTCTTTGCTTCATGGAAAGGTCTCCATTGGTGGCAGCAGGCAGCCGGGATTCATTGACCCCTGAGGGTCGATCGTTGTTTTGAGGGCCGTGATGAGCCGGCGATGGGCAGGCGCCAGGCCGGCCCAGAAAGTGCGATGACGGGTGCGGCCGATACCGTGCTCGGCGCTGATCGAGCCGCCAAGCGCGCCGACGATCTGGTAGAGTCCGGCGGTGATCTCCGCGCCCTGGGCACGAGCTTCACCCTCGGCGAGCCCAAGCGGTGGCAGCACGTTGAAATGGATGTTGCCGTCGCCGGCATGACCATAGGCCTGCGGCAGCCAACCAGGATGTTCCAGCGCCACCAATTGGCGGGCCTGATCGATGAGGGCAGGGATGTCCGATATCCTGACCGCAAGGTCGGTGCGCACATGGTAGCCGCGTCTTGCCTGGCCCTCGACCAGCCCTTCGCGGATCGCCCAGAAGGCCCTAGCCTGTGCGACGCTTTCAGCAAGGACGGCCTCGGCAACCAGACCGCTCTCAATGGCTCCGGCCAGGAAATCGACCAGCATGGAGCGCAGATCGACGGTAGCACTTGCGGAGAGTTCGATCAGCACGTGGACGGGAGCTTCGACCGGCGAAACGATGTTGGCATCGATCAAGCGCGCGAGCGCGATGCACTCCGATCCAATGATCTCGAAGGCCGAAATCAGATCGGATGAGGCCCGGCGAGCCTGCCGGAACAGGGTGATGGCCGCTTCGAACGAAACGAGACCGAGATAAGCGGTCTCGACCCGGGCCGGTTTCGGAAACAGCTTGAGCTCGACGCCGGTGATGATGCCGAGCGTTCCTTCGCTGCCGATGAAGAGCTGCTTCAGGTCGTAGCCTCGATTGTCCTTGCGCAGGCCGGAAAAGCCGCTCCACAACTCGCCATCGGGCAGGACGACTTCGAGGCCGAGGATGATATCGCGCGCCATGCCATAGCGCAGCACGTTGGTGCCGCCGGCATTGCTGGCCGCATTGCCGCCGATCTGGCAGCTTCCCTGCGCGCCGAGCGCCAGCGGAAACAGGCAATCCTCTGCTTCTGCCGCATCCTTGATGTGCTGCAGGATGCAGCCGGCATCGGCCTGCAGGACGAAATTGTCGGCGTCGACGAGACGGATGCCGTTCAACCGCTCCAGACTGACGACCACCGCGCCACGGGAGTCGATGTCGATTGCACCCGCCACCAGCCCCGTGTTCCCGCCCTGTGGGATGATTCCGAGCCCGAGCGTGCCGCAGAGCCGCGCCACAGCCTGGACTTCGCTGACGGAAGCAGGCTTCAGCACCGCAAGGGCTCCGCCGCGATGATCCCCGGACCAGTCCAAAAGGTATTTCGCCATGCCGGCAGCGTCGGCGGTCACGCCGCTTTGTCCGACAGCGCCCTCCAGAGCATTCAGAATTTCAGGCGGGATACCATGAACGGTCATTACAAGCCTGCTGGACTGAGGCATAGGCTTATACATATCATCCTACAACTGCGTCGGAGTCAACGCTGTGGGGCAGAGGCCCTCAAGGGCTGGAGCCGAATGTTTGCTGGGGAGAATAGAGCGAAGGGCGATCGCCCGAGGATACTTAGGTGAGGCCGCCTTGGCCTGGCTGCGCCGGCCCGATGCCGCTCAATTGCTGGGTCGTCTGAGGAGCAGCCCGGCTCCTAGAGATACCGCTCGACCTTCTTGCCGACGGTCAAAAACCGCAGCGGGTCGATCGCCTCGCCATTGTGGCGAACCTCGTAGTGCAGATGCGGGCCGGTCGAGCGGCCGCTGTTGCCGGTCTTGCCGATGATGTCCCCGGCATCGAGCTTCTGGCCGACGGCGACGTCGATTTTGCTGAGATGTCCGTAACGCGTCACAAAACCGTTGCCGTGGTCGACCTCGACCATGCGGCCGTAGCCGCCGTTCCAGCCGGCCTTGACGACGACGCCGGCTGCCGTGACCTTGGCCGGCATGCCGACCGGCGCCCTGAAATCCATGCCGGAATGCAAGGCGGCCGTGCCGAGGATGGGGTCGGTGCGCACGCCGAACGGGCTGGTGACGCTATGGCCGGGGGCGGGGTTGGCGAGCGGCAGCCGGCGCGCCTTCTTTTTCAGATGATCCAGCGCGTCAAGCGCCTCGTCCAACTCCTTGACCTTGCTGTCAAAGACCAACGAACTGTCGAGCGGTATCAGCGGGCCGCCGACATCGCTCTTTTCGAATTCGCTGTCGACCGGCAGGCCGGCGGCCTCGAGCGCCTGCGAGATCGCGTCGGCGCTCTTGTAGGCATTGTCGGCAAGTGCCGCGATGCGGGTGAGCTGCTGGCTCTCGATGGTCTTCAGCGAGTTGTTGATCGAAACGAAGAGCTTGTCTGCCCGGTCGGCCGCGCTTTCACTCGGCAGCGGATTGGCGCGGGTCGACCACAGCGAGAACGGCCTCGTGTCGTTGCTGGCAAGGGGCGCAGCAAGGCTGGCGACGGAATAGGCCATCGGCTGGATGCTGCCGGTCGCGTCGGCATGTTCGTCCGGCTTTGCCGTCGGCACGGGCGGCGTTGCGACCTCATTTTCTGCTCGTTCGAGGATCGGGGCGAGGCGGCCGTGACGCAGGCTGAGCTGGCTCTGCCGTTCCAGCAATTCGCTGACCTTGGTTTCCATCAACTGCTGATCGAGAAGCTGGCGGCTGGTGATGCGGTCGACCTGGCCGCGCAATGCCGAGATGCGGTCTTCATAGGCCTGCTGCATGCGCGCCTGCCGCGCCGTCGTGGCGCCGATCAGGTCGTCGCGCAGCACCAGATAAGAGGTCGCCAGCAGGTAGCCAATGACGATCGCCGCCAGCGCCGAGCCGCAAAATGCGGCCAGCCACGGACGTATGGTGAAATGCCTTATCTGGTCGCCCCGGGCGATGATGACGGTGTGGGGCTCTCTGCGTCTGCCGAAGACCGCTGACTGACTGGCTACGTTCACGGGACCAAGCTTTCGTTACGACACCAACGACGAGCCTGATTACACATTATTAGGGTTAACAAAGTTTTGCCGGACCGAACGACGGGCAAAGGTATTCGCGCAAAACGGGCATCGAATTGTAGCGGCGTGCCGCAGCTCTCAAAGGGCGCGAACCGCCTCCAGCACCGCTTCGGCGTGGCCTTTGACGCGGACGTTACGCCAGATCCTGGCGATGCGTCCGTCCCGGCCGACCAGGAACGTCGCCCGCTCGACGCCCATATAAATGCGGCCGTAGAGCTTCTTTTCGACCCACAAATGGTAGGCCTCGATCACCTTGCGCTCTTCGTCGGCGACCAGGTCGATGCTCAGATCGTATTTCGCCTTGAACTTGTCGTGCTTCTTGACGCTGTCCGGCGACAGCCCGATGACGACAGCGCCGGCCTTTTCGAATTCCGGCTTCAACTGCGAAAAGCCGATCGCCTCGCTGGTGCAGCTTGTGGTGTCGTCCTGTGGGTAGAAATAGAGTACGATGGGTTTTCCCAGCAGTGCGGCGAGGCTGAGTGAACCGCCGCCGTCGCGCGGAAGATCGAATTGCGGCGCAACATCGCCCACGTCGAGGTCAGCCATACCGATGCCCTTGTTTGAGGTTACGCGCCAGGCTGCATCGATATAATGTCGAGCGGGGATTCGTCCACGATCGAATTCGTTTCAACGGAAGATTGCGTGGATCAGGAGCTACCGCAGCACGAGAAGATCAGGTTCAGGCGTGACGAGATCACCGACCTGGGGACCTTTCCGTCCGCGTGCCGCGTCCCGCCGCTCGGCCAGGCGTCGATCGGTCGCGGCGTTCGTTTGATGGCGCGGCTGTTTGCCGGCCTCGTCGCCCTTGTGCTGCTGGCTGCGGCCGGTGTCTATGCGATCGGCGTGTCCGGTTTCGGCTCGGAGCGGCTTCGCGCGGAAGCCGAGACGGCAATCGAGAAATTGGCCGGCTTCGATGTCGACGTTGCCGTCGGGCCGGCCCGGCTGACGCTTGACGGGTCGAGCTTCATTGCGCTGCAGGTCAGCGACGTCAGCCTCAAGACCGCCGACGGCAAACCGATGGCCGATGCCGGCCGGGTCCGCTTCGGCATCCGGCTCATCCCGCTGCTTTCGGGCGAGGTGCGGCTGACCAGCGCCCGGATTTCCGACGCGCACATCGTCATGGCGGCGATGCCGTCCGGCGGCGACTGGACGGCCGGGCTGCGCAACCAGGATGGCCTCATCGATCCGGAAAAACTTTCCGCCGCCGTCTTCGCCAACGTCAACCGCGCGCTCGATGCGGTGCGCGAGGATTCGGTGCGCCAGATCGATCTGCGCAATGTCGAGCTGGCACTGCCCGAGACCGGATCGGTCAAGTCGGTCACCATCGCCGACGCCTCCGTATCGCAGTCGGGACCGGGAAGCATGGAGTTTTCATCCGACGCGGATGTCGACGGCAGGGCGCTCACCATCGCCGCTTCCGCCACCCGCGATCCGGCGACGCGACGCATCACCACGCTGGACGCCAGCATCCAGGCGGCCGACGCCGACACTGCGGCTGCAGGTGGCAAATTGGGCGCAATCGCCTTGAAGCTGGCGGGGTCGGAAGCGGCCGGCGACAACGGCTCGCGGCTGACCGCTGCCCTGTCGCTGACCGGATCGGTGCTCGATCTCGGTTCGCGCGGCCTGCTTCCGGCCGACGTCGATCTCGATGCAACGCTCGTCGCCGGTTCGAACAAGATCCAGGTCGACGGATTGCTGGTGAAGACCGGCCGCTCGACCTTCGATTTTGCCGGTTCGATCGGGCCGAAGCCGGCGACCGGCACAGCGGGCGAGGAGCCATCCTATCGCTACGACCTGACCAGCGACGGTTCGACCTTGGCGCCGTCGGATTCGCCGGAACCGGCGCTCAGCTTCATTGCCCGTATTGCCGGCATCTACCAGCCGACGAGCCAAAAGCTGGTCGCCGAGCAGATCGGCGTCCGGTCCGGACCGGGCAGCGAAGTGCTGGGCACGGCTTCGGTTTCATTCGTCGCCAACCAGGCGCCGGGCATTTCGGTGGCGCTCAATGTCCACGACATGCCGGTCTCGCACGTCAAGCAATTATGGCCGTGGTTTTCGGCGCGCAATGCCAGGCTGTGGGTGCTTAAGAACCTGTTCGGCGGCCGCGTCGTCGATGGCAGCCTGCAATTCCAGGTCGTACCCGGACGGCTCGGCAACGGCGTGCCGCTTTCCGCCGATGAAGTCTTCGGCCGATTCCAGGTTGAAGGATCGCGCTTCGACACGGCCGGCCGTATTCCGCCGATCCGCGATGCCGTCGGCGTCGTCGGCTTCCACGGCAACGACGTCGACGTCGCGCTGTCCTCGGGCAGCGTCTATATGCCGAGCGGCCGTACCGTGGCGGCAAGCAACGGCACGCTCACCGTCAAGGCGGCGAACCATCCGCCGGTGATCGGCGCGCTCGACATCGATGTCGCCGGCGAGGCGCCGGCGATCGCCGAACTGGCATCTTATGACCCGATCAACGCCATGCGCCATGTCGGCCTGCTGCCGGACGACCTGTCCGGCACGGTGACCGGCCACGTCAAGGCCGATATTCCGCTGCAGTCCGGCGTCGACTCCTCCAAACTCGATTGGCTGGTGGCGCTCGACTACAAGGACCTGTCGCTGGCCAAGCCGTTCGAGGGCCAGACGGTCAGCCATGCCGACGGCTCGATCACCGTCGCACCCGACCGGGCGGTGATCTCGGCCAAGGCGCTGCTCAACGGCATTCCGGCCGAGCTCGACCTGATCGAGCCGCTCAGGGATGGCGGCCCGCCGCGCAGTCGTAAAGTAGCGCTGGTGCTCGACGACAAGACCCGCGCCACCGCCATGCCTGGCCTGTCGACGCTGCTTTCCGGAACCATCAAGGTGGCGATCGACAAGAGCGGCACCGGCAACCAGAACGTGTCGGCCGACCTGACCAATGCCAGGCTGGACATTCCCTGGGCCGGCTGGAGCAAGGGCCCCGGCATCCCCGCCAAGGTCACCTTCGCCATGGCGAAGACCGGCGACACCACGACGCTGTCCAATTTCGAACTCGACGGCAAGACCTTCTCCATCGACGGCAGCGCGGTGCTGGTCAACGGCGCCTTGTCCTCGGCCCGGTTCAGCAAGGTCACGTTGAACAGGGGCGACGACGTCGCCGTCTCGGTGAAGCGGTCGGGCAAGGCCTATGCGGTCGAGGTTAGCGGCAGCGCGCTGGACGCACGCTCGCTGATCAAGCAATTCACGTCCGACGTCGACACCGCCACCAAGACCACCGGCGTCGATACGATCTCGGTCAGCGCCGACGTCAGTTCCCTGACCGGCTTCCATGACGAGGTGCTATCGAATCTGAAGCTCGACTACAGCGCCGCCGGCTCCAGGGTGAACGGGCTCAAGGTGAGCGCCACGGCAGATTCGGGAGCCGCTATCACCATCAGCAATACGACCGGCGGCGGCCTGCGCGCGCTCAACATGAAGTCGGCCGATGCCGGTGCCATACTGCGCTTCCTCAACATCTACGAGCACATGGAAGGCGGCTCGATCACGCTGGCACTCACCGGGGCCGGCGACGGGCCGATGAAAGGCCAGGTCGACGCCAAGAACTTCTTTATCGTCAACGAGCCGAAGCTCGCCTCGATCGTGTCGACGACGCCGGCTGGCGACAGCCGTAGCCTCAACGAGGCGGTCAAAGGCAATCTCGACACGTCGAGGGTGAAGTTCGAGCGCGGTTTCAGCGAAATCGAGAAGGGCAGCGGCTATCTGAAGCTGCGCAACGGCGTGCTGCGCGGCTCGCGCATCGGCACCACCTTCCAGGGCACGCTCTACGACCAGAACAACAATATGGACATCACCGGCACGTTCATGCCGGCCTACGGCGTAAACCGCATCTTCGGCGAACTGCCGCTGATCGGCGCGCTGCTCGGCAACGGTCGCGACCGCGGCCTGATCGGCGTCACCTACAGGCTCAAGGGCAACGCCAACAAGCCCAACCTGGAGGTAAATCCGCTATCCGTGATCGCGCCCGGGATATTCCGGTCGATCTTCGAGTATCGTTGAGGCGGCCAGGGTAGGCGGGCAGGGTAGGCGGGTGGACACCGACGCTCTGTAGTGATCCTTCGCGCCCCCCTCTGTCCTGCCGGACATCTCCCCCACAAGTGGGGAGATTGGCAGCTTCCACGCTGCGCTCTTCCTGCAACGTGTAGATTGGCGAAAGCCGGCGCGAAAGCCGATCTCCCCCCTTGTGGGGGAGATGTCCGGCAGGACAGAGGGGGGCGCTGTCCCCCCGGCACCAACGGTTGCGCGTCAAACCGGCCGCACCAGAACGTGCTTCTTCTTGCCGAGCGACAGCTTTGCGACATTTTCCAGGCCCATATCCTGCAGCGTCACCATCCTGCGATCGTCGGCAACGAGCTGGTCGTTGAGGCGCACGGCGCCGCCCTGGATATGCCGCCGCGCCTCGCCGTTTGACCCAGCCAGCCCGGCGGTGACGAACAACGACAATATTCCGACGCCGGCTTCGAGCTCGGCCCTGCCCACCTCGACGGTCGGCAGTGTTTCGGCGAGCGCGCCTTCCTCAAATGTCTTGCGCGCCGTTTCGCTGGCCTCCTCCGCCGCCTCGCGGCCATGCAGCATGGCGGTGATTTCGGTGGCGAGGATCTTCTTGGCCTCGTTGATCTCCGAGCCGCCGAGCCGTTCGAGGCGCGCGACCTCGGCGAGCGGCAAGGTCGTGTAGAGCTTCAGGAAACGGCCGACATCGGCATCCTCGGTATTGCGCCAATATTGCCAGAACTCGTACGGGCTCAACATCTCCGCATCGAGCCAGACCGCGCCCGAGGCCGACTTGCCCATCTTGGCGCCGGACGAAGTGGTGAGCAGCGGCGTCGTCAGCGCATAAAGCTGCGCGCCTTCCATGCGGTGGCCGAGATCGATGCCGTTGACGATGTTACCCCACTGGTCGGAGCCGCCCATCTGCAGCCGGCAGCCGAGGCGCTTGTAGAGCTCCACGAAGTCGTAGGCCTGCAAGATCATGTAGTTGAATTCGAGGAACGACAGCGACTGCTCGCGGTCCAGCCGGAGCTTGACCGAATCGAAGGCCAGCATGCGGTTGACCGAAAAATGCCTGCCGACATCGCGCAGGAAATTGACGTAGTTGATATCCATCAGCCAGTCGGCATTGTTGATCATGACGGCGTCGTTGGGGCCGCTGCCGAATTTGAGGTAGGGCATGAAGTTGCGGCGGATGCCGGCCAGATTGTCCTCGATGTCCTGCGGCGTCAAAAGCTTGCGCGCCTCGTCCTTGAACGACGGATCGCCGATCATTGAGGTGCCGCCGCCCATCAAAGCGATCGGCCGGTGGCCGGTCTGCTGCAGCCAGTAAAGCATCATGATCTGGATCAGCGACCCGGCATGCAGGCTCCTGGCGGTCGCGTCGAAGCCGATATAGGCGCTCACCGTGTCCGTGGCGAAAAGCTGGTCGAGGGCGGCATCGTCCGAGGTCTGGTGGATGAAACCGCGCTCGCTCATCGTGCGCAGGAAATCGGATTTGAAGGCGGACATTTTTCTTTCCTGAAAGGCTTCCGGCCGAACGTGGCTCGGCTATGCATGAAGGCGGGCGTTTAGCACTCAAGCGCGATCAGCAAAAGTGGAATCCGCCCTCTTCCTTCTCCCCCTGTGGGCCTGTTGCGTAATTCGCTGATTGTGATTCTCTGAGGTGGACGGTCTGAGGGAATCGCGATGGCAGTGAAGCAGACGGGCCAG